>NZ_JBFAZA010000017.1:0-195273 GCF_040681595.1 Amycolatopsis sp. NPDC051716
CCCCGCGTCGACCGCCCACCTCCAAATAAACTAGACCCCGCCGCATAACACCACCGAATTCTCGCACCCCCCCCCCCACCTCCCGGGGGCCGCGCGACACCGGGTCGGGAGTCCACAGTGGACGTCAGCGCGCGGCCTCGGCGGCCCGCTCGACCTCCGCGTGCCGGGTGGCCCAGAACTCCGCGTCGCGGTGGCCGTCGGTGGCGAGCGAGCCGTCGAGCTGTTCGCGCAGGATGTCCGCGTGCCCGGCGTGCCGGCTGGTCTCGGTGAGCACGTGGACCAAGACGTTGAACAGCAGCACGTCCGGGCGGGGCCACCAGGGCACGTGCCCCGGCGTGTCGACGGCGAGCTCGGTGATCGTCGCGTCGGAATGGGCCCACACCCGCCGGTAGCGGTCGACGATCTCCGCGCGTGTCTCGTGCTCGGTCGCCCACATGTCCGTGCCGCGCGCCTCGCGGTCGTCCCACCGGGGCATCGGCTCGGGGAACGGCCGCCCGAAGATGTCGCCGAAGTACCTCGCTTCGGTCAGGGTCAGGTGCTTGACGAGACCGAGCAGGTTGGTGCCGGTCGCGGTCAGGGGACGGCGGATGTCGTACTCGCCGAGCCCGTCGAGTTTGCCGACCAGCTCTTCGCGGATCTCGCGCAGGTCGCCGTGCAGGTATTGCTTCGCGAACTCGTCGATCATGCGTCCAGGGTGCCAGAACTCAGCCCACGGGCACCGCGCGCACGGTGACCGGCCCGCGGGCCGGGTCCAGCTCGAGCTGCTGGTCCACTCCGGACGGCGTCAGCACGTCGACCGCCTTGGGTGCGGTCGCCGGGTCCGCGGCGCAGATCGGGGCCGTCCCGCCGGCCGCGCAGAGGCCGAACGTGTACTGGCCCGCGGTCGGCGTGAACGGCCGGGCCTGGTCGGGGGCGTTGCCGTCCTGCCCGGTGAGCACCACGGCGAACGTCCAGCCCGGCCCCGGCGTCCCGAAGGCCGTCTTCGCCACGCTGACCGTGATGTACCGCGTCGCCTGCGAAGCCTGCACGGACGGCGTGGCCAGCGAAGCGCCCGAAGCGTCGACGAGCGACGGCTCGGCGAAGCCCTGGACCTCGATGCGCCGGCTCCATGCGTCCTGCGGCGCGATCGTGTACGCCCGGCTCGGGAACGGCGCCGCGGTCGACGTCGCCGTCGCGGCCGGGTCGTGCCCGTGGATCGTCAGCAGCTGGGCGCCCAGCGGCGAGCCGAACGTCGGCGACAGGTCACGCACCTGCGCCCGGAACACCAGGGTGGTGCCGGAATCGATGACCTGGAACCGCTGCAGGTCGAACGCGCCCGCGTGGAAGTCGCCCGCCGTCGGGTACGTGTAGGTGCCCGGGCCGGTGTCGTCGCCGTCCGGGTCCGTGGTGTCCAGCAGGACGGTGCCGGTGACGAAGTCCGAGCTGATCGTCTTCTGCGCGTACCCGGTTCCCGCGCCGGTCGCGGCCGCCGTGACGACGTTCGCGCCGAGCGGCGTCGGCACCGTGGCGCTGAACGTCCCCGCCGCCGAAGCCCGGGTCGACAGCACCGAAGTCGTCCCCGCGTCGGTGGCCGAAACGGCGAGGTCGATGCGGCTGCCGGCGGGCGCGGTGCCGGTGACCTGGGCGGTCGCGGTGGACACCGACGCGGGTGCGTCGAGGGTGACAGCCAAAGCAGGTGGTGCGTGGACGTACCGCGAGCGGACGTCGGCGGGCTGCTCGGGCAGCCGCCCGTCGTCGAGGGCCCTGGCCAGCCGCACCGACTGCGACTGCGCCCAGCTCAGCGGCGCCACCGAGCCCACGGACTGCCCCGGCGTGAAGCCGATCGATGCTGTCTTCGGGTCCGCGCCGTACGGCGACGCGGGCAGCGCCGGGTTCTCCCAGATCTGCTCGGGGATCAGGCCGGTGCCGCCGGTCTGCGCCCGCATCGCGCGCAGCAGCGCTGCCGCTCCGGCCCGGTCGCCGGTCTGCACGGCCTGCTCGCCGCGTTCGCCGGCGAGCACCGGCCACAGGTGCCCGGACCCGGCGTTCGTCGACGGCCAGGGAGCGCCGGTCGGGGCGCAGTTCGTCGGATCCGGTTCGTAGCAGTCGCCGTAGCCGTCTTCGCTGCCCGGCGTCGACGTCCCGTAGCGGTACCAGCCCGGCCCGGCCGGGGTGTCCCGCTTGATCACGCGGTCCACGACGCCGAGCGACGCGGCGACGTCCGGGTCGTTCGCGGGCAGCACGCCCAGGCGAGTCAGCTCGAGGAACCCGGCGTCGACGATCGCGCGCTGGTCGGCGTCGACCGAGCCGTTGCCGAGGTTGTAGTTCCACTCCGAGTTCGGATCGCCGTTCTTCGTCAGCCGCAGGAAGTACCGGCCGCCGTAAGGCCCGTTCCGCGTCACCGTCCAGCCCTTGATGCTGCGCTGGAAGTGGTCGGCGGTCGCGCGGTAGACGTTCGCGCGCGCACTGTCGCCGTTGCGGTCGGCGATCACGCCCGCGGCGACCAGACCGGCGATTTCGGCGGCGATCGTCGAAGGGGAGTAGCCGCCCTGCTCTTCCCAGCGTTCCGAGCCGAACGCGGGCCCGTGCGCGACGACGAAGTCGGCGGCGGCGCGGATGTGGTCGGTGTAGAGGGTGCGGTCGCGGTCGAGCCCGGCCTGCAAGGCCATCAGGATCGGGTACGCGCTCTCGTCGAGCTGGTCACCGCCGGAGTCGGGGGCCTTCTTGCCGTTGAGCAGCGAGTTGCGCGGGAACCGGCCGTCCGGTTGCTGCTGCCGCGCGAACAGCCAGCGGACACTCGCCCGCGCCGTCTCGCGGTCGCCGGCGGAGAGCAGGCCGGAGAAGCTTTCGTAGAGGTCGCGCGCGAAGATCTCGCGGTAGGAACCGAAGTAGACCGGCTTCCCGCCGGGCGCGTCACCCGCGGACACCGCCTGACCCCACGGGCTGCCCAGCGAAGCGACGACCGCGCCGGGGAAGGTCTTGTCCTCACTGGCTTTCAGCACGTTGACCGACTGGTAGTAAGCGTCAGAGTCCTTGCCCCGTAACGGGATCAGCCCGTTGTCGTAGTCACGCCACTGGCGCGCGTACTCGCGGTAGCTCTGCTCGAACGGCGTGCGCAGGCTCGCCCCGGCCGTGGCGACGGCGGCGCGCGCGTCCGCGCCGAAGCCGAGCGCCAGCACCGCCGGGCGGCGCGGCTGGAGGTCCAGCTGCGCGGTCTGCACGACGTTGCCGTTCACCGCCGACGGGGTCGTGTCGCTGAGCCGGTGGTCGCGGTCCAGCTGGGCCAGGCCGTCGCCCGCGGTGCCGGCGAAGCCGCTGCCGGTGGCCAGGAACCGGCGGTCGGCGCGCAGCGCGGCGGCCAGCGGGGTGCCGTAGTCGCGGGCCGGCGCGCTGGACACGGTGTTCGCGTCGGCGCTGACCAGCGCGGACGTCGCCGGGTCGACCGTGGCGGTGTCGCCGCCGCCGTTGGCCGGGCCGCCTCCGCCGTTGCCGTTGACGCTCGCGTCGAACCGCACGTAGACCTTCAGGTCCCGCCCGGAGTCCCGCAGCGGCTCCAGCCGGGTGCGGATGAGCACGCCGGTCCGGGCCGGGTCCGCCAGGTACTCGGTGATCAGCCGGTACCGCCCGCTGCGTGGGGTCGACGTCACCTCGCACGCCATCCCGCCCGCGCTCGTGCGGACCGTGTAGGTCATGTCGCGGGCCTGCAGGTCGGTGAAGCTGCGCCCGTCGGTGACGGCGAACTGCAGCGTTTCGACGTTCGTGTTGTCGATCACCGGCGCGTAGACGTCGGAGAGGACGCCGCCCGCCACGGTGAACCACGCCTTGCTCGCCGTGTTCCGCGCGGTGCCCAGGCAGTCCTTGCGGGCCAGGCCGAAGTGCGAGACGGCGCCCGGTCCGGGCGCCGCGGCGGCCGCGTCGGCTGTGGTGGACACAGCGGGCAGGAGGGTCGCGGCCAGCACCGCGCACAGCACCACGGACGACGTCGACCGATTCATCCGCCCATCCGACCACGGCCGCCCGGGCGCGCACCAGGTCCGAACGGCGCCAGGGCGGCTTTACCGGTGATTGAGAATCCGAACCGGTGGGTAGCAAACCTGATATCCCCCGAGGAGGTGAACGTGGAAGAGCTGGGATCGGACGGATGGCGGTACCGCGGCACGATTTCGCCACGGACCTTGCCGAGCTTGCGCCGGCACCTGGTCTCGTGGTTGCGGCGGCGCGCCGGCGACGAGGTCGGGCGGCAGGCCGACGACGTCGTGCTGGCCTGCTGGGAAGCGATGGCCAACGTGCTCGGCCACGCTTACCGCGGCCGGCCGGGGCTGATCGACGTCCGGGCCCGGATCGACCAGGACGTGCTGATCGTCACCGTCGCCGACCAGGGCCGCTGGGAGTCGGTGGCGGAGCGGGCGGACGGCGGCCGCGGGCTGCGCCTGATCCAGGCCCTGGTCGACGGGCTCGACGTCCGCTCGACCGACGGCGGCACCGTCATCACGCTCACCTGGCCGTTCCCGGCCCGCCGCAGCGCCTGAGGTTCAGGTCGACTTCGTCGAGGACAGGTCTTCGACGAACCGGGTCGCGATGTCCCGGAGCTTCACGTTGGTCCGCTGCGACTCCGTGACCAGCCGTTTCATCGCATCGTCGGCACTGATCCGGTGCACGGCCATCAGGATGCCCTTGGCCTGCTCGATCACCGCGCGCGCCCGCATCGCCGCTTCGAGTTCGACGGCCCGCTGCCGGGCCCGGTGGTAGCGCCGCGTGGTGCGCAGCCCGAACGAGACGACCGTGGTGTAGAGGTGCAGCAGCCGCGAATCGGTCTCCGCGAAGCCGTGGTCGCCGTAGCCGAAGAGGTTGAGCGCGCCGGAGAGGCGTTCGTCGACGCGCAGCGGCGCGGCGAGGTAGCTGCCGACCCCGAGTTCCTGGGCACGTCCGGTGAATTCCGGCCACGTCGTCCCGGCCGTGGCGAGCGGCACCCGGACGATCTCGCCGGTCTCCGCGGCCTGCAGGCAGGGACCCGCGCCCGCCGCGTACTGGGCCCGGTCGATCTCGACGGCGCGCTCGTCCGTGCTGGCCGCCGTCTTCGGCTCGCCGTCCCGGATCGCGGTGATGCTGGCCATGTCGGCGCCCGGGATGGCCCGGAGGGCTTCGGCGCAGACGGCGTCGAGGATTTCCCCTTCGGCTGGTTCGGTCTCCAGGGCGCCCGTGAGGTCCGCCATCGCGGCGGTCAGCTCGTCGAGGTGCTCGGGCAGGATCGGCTCACCGGTCACTGGCGTCATCTCCGTCCCGGACGGCTGCGGCTCGTGCCGAACCGCTGTGCTTCAACGGAACGGCAGAACCTTACCCGCGTTCGGTGCGTCTTCCGCAACATCGAAGGGGGCGGTGGCTCCGGGCCGGCGCTCGCTGCTGAACGTCGTGGGTTGGGCGCCGGGGCCACCTGGCGACGGACGGCAGCACAACCCACCCACTCGCCGTCGCTGCGGCTTGCTTACCCCATGAGCCCGCGGTCAACCGTTCAGCGGATCATGACCTTCACTACCTGGGTGAGCCCGGACACGCGCAGTACGCGGTCGAGCAGCCGCGGCGCGACCAGCCGCAGGTCGTGTTCGGCGGCCCGGTCGAACAGCACCGAGACGCCGGCGCTGTCGAGGTAGGCCACCCCGGTGAGGTCCACGGTGACGGCGCCCGCCGCCAGTTCGCCGTCCAGCGCCGCGCCGAACTCCGCGGCGTTGCTCATGTCGATCTCCCCGGTGACGGACAGGACCCGGCCCCCGTCGTCGCCCGGGCCGCTGACCAGCGTGAGTGCCGTCGTCACGAACCGATCCTCCATTCCAGCGTGACGGTGGTCCCGGTGGCGTCGTGCCGGAAGGCGACCGCGTCGGCCAGCGCTTCCATCATCGGCACGCCGCGCCCGCGCAGCACGTGGTTGTCCGGCGGCGGCTGCTTCCAGTCGCCCCGGTCGGTCACCGTGACGACCAGGTGGGCGCCGGTGAGCCGGGCCGAGAGGTGCGCGGTCGCGCCGGTGCCGTCGAGGTAGGCGTGCTCGACGGCATTGGCGCAGGCTTCGCCCACCGCGACGAGCACGTCCTGGGCGAGGTCCGGCTCGAGAGCCGCGTTCTCCAGCCAGGCGCGCAGCCACTGGCGGGTCGAGGCGAGGTGGTCCGGGTGCGCGGCGAACGCGAAGTCCAGCGGGGGGATCGACCGCCGGTAGAGCAGCAGCGCGACGTCGTCCTCGTAGCCTTCGGCCGGGCGGAGCCGGTCCATCAGGGCGGTCGCCAGCTCGCCGAGCTCGGCGTCCCGCGTGTCGTGGGCGACCGTGGTGGCCCGGCCCATGCCCTCGTCGAGCGACTCGCGGCGGCGCTCGACCAGCCCGTCGGTGTAGAGCATCAGCAGCGACCCGATCGGCACGACCGCGGTGGCTTCCGGGCGCGACCCGGTGACCCCGACGGCCAGCGGCAGGCTGCCGCCCTCGTCGAGGAACTCCGCCGTGCCGTCGCGGTGCACGAGGGTGGCGGGCGGGTGCCCGGCGCTGCTGTAGGTGAGGGTGCCGGTGGCCGGGTCGAGCACCCCGCAGAAGACGGTGGTGCACAGGGCACCCGGCAGCCGCCCGGCGAAGCGGTCGAGGGCGCTGAGCGTGTGCGCCGGGCTGCTGGCTTCCAGCAGCAGCGCGCGGCAGGCGCTGCGGAGCTGGCCCATCACCGCGGCCGCGGCGAGTCCCCGGCCGACGCAGTCGCCGACGACGATGCCGATCCGGTCGCCGGCCAGCGGGACGACGTCGTACCAGTCGCCGCCGACCTCCAGGGGCGGGTTCGCCGGCTCGTAGCGCACCGCGAAGCCATCGGGAAGCCGGGCGGGCCCGAGGATCGAGCGCTGCAGCGCGAGGGCGACCTCCCGCTGCCGGTCGTCGCGGTAGGCGCGGCGCAGGGCGTGCGCGAGCGTCCCGGCCAGCAGCGCCAGCAGCGTCCGGTCTTCGGTGCCGAGCGGGCGCCCCGGCGCGGGCTCGACCCACAGCGTCAGCCGGCCGCCGGGGTGGTCGACGGTGGTGCCCGCGCCGCTGCCGGCCGGGGTCGCGTGCAACGCCGGGAGCGAACGGAGCTGGTCCAGGGTCGAGCGCAGCGGCGCGGCGAGGTCCGCCCAGCTCCGGTCGGCGGGATCGGTGGACGCGAGCTCCGGCTCGTCGTCCCGCGGCCAGGTCACCGCGAGGACGCGCTGGGCGTCCCACAGCTCGCGCAGCAGCTCCAGCGCGGTCCGGAGCACCTCCGGCGCCCCGCTGATCCCGGCGAGGCGCTGGTTCATCGAGGCGAGCGTGCTTTCGCGCTGGACCGCGTAGCGCTCGGCCGTGACGTCGCGGATCGTGCCGACCAGCCGGCGGCGGCCCTCGTCGTCCTGCAGCTGGTTGTAGGCGACCGCGACCCACAACCGGTGCCCGTCCCGGTGCCGCATCGGCAGCACGAAGCTGCCGCCCGGCTCGTCCCACGCGCCACCGAAGGCGGCCGCGACCTGGCGGTGGGCGGCGGGTTCGGCCTCCCGATCGGGCCACCACGCGAACGGCGGGGTGTAGGGCAGCCCGCCGGTGCCGAAGCCGAGCAGCTCGGTGAACGCCGTGTTGATCTCCACGACCCGGCCTTCGGCGTCGCAGACGAAGAAACCCTCCTGCAGCGAGTCGATCATCGCCGCGCGCCACCGGGCGTGCTGCGTGCGCAGCCTCGCCAGCTGCACGGTCGTGCGGACGCGGGCGAGCAGCTCCCGCGCCGAAAACGGCTTCACGAGGTAGTCGTCGGCCCCGGCGGCCAGCCCGTCGACGGCGGCTTCCTGACCGGCCCTGGCCGAGAGCAGCAGGACGGGCACGGCGGCGGTGCGCGGATCGCCCCGCAGCTCGGCGAGCAGACCGAGGCCGTCCAGCCGCGGCATCATGACGTCGCTGATGATCAGCTCGGGCGGCTCGGCGCAGGCGGCGGCGAACGCCTCGACGCCGTCGCGCACCGCGGTCACCGCGTAGTCGTCGCGCAGCAGCCGGACGAGGTAGTCGCGCATGTCGGCGTTGTCGTCGGCGACCAGCACGCGGGCGCCCAGGTGCCGGTCGCCGACGACCGCCGGGTCGGTGGCCCGGTCGCCGTCCGGCAGCCAGCGCAGGGCTTCCTGCACGTACGGTTCCGCGGAGTCCGCGGTGAGCTGGCCGGTCGTGGCTTCCTCGACGACGTGCTCGGCGGGCAGGTGCCGGGTGCCCAGCGGCACCCGGACCCGGAACGTCGTCCCGGCGCCCGGCGTGCTTTCCACGGTGACGCTGCCGCCGTGCATGCCGGCGAGCTCGCGCACCAGCGCCAGGCCGATGCCGCTGCCCTCGTTCGACCGCGCCCGCGCGGACGGGATCCGGTGGAACCGCTCGAACAGGCGCGGCAGCTCGGCGGCGTCGATCCCGATCCCGGTGTCGGACACGGCGACCACGGCGTGCCCGGCGTCGACGGCGCTCGCCACCCGGATCGCGCCGTCGAAGGTGAACTTGACCGCGTTGGACAGCAGGTTGAAGACGACCTTCTCCCACATCCCGCGATCGACGTACACCGGCTCGTCCGACGGGCGGCAGTCGACGTCGAACGCCAGCCCGGCCCGTTCGACGGCGGCGCGGAAGACGCTCGCCAGCTCCGCGGTGAACGTCCCGAGGTCCACCGGTTCGAAGCGCGCCTGCATCCGGCCGGCTTCGATCCGGGAGAAGTCGAGCAGGTTGTTCACCAGCCGCCCGAGCCGCAACGCGTTGCGCTGGATGACCTCGACCTCCTCCCGCACCCGCTCGTCGGCGCCGTCCAGCGCCTCGCGCAGCTCGGCGGCGGGGCCCAGGATCAGCGTCAGCGGGGTCCGGAACTCGTGGCTGATGTTGGCGAAGAACGTGGTCTTCGCCGCGTCCAGGGCGGCCAGTTCCTCGGCGCGCCGCTGCTGGACCTGGTAGGCGATCGCGCCGTTGACCAGTGCCGTCGTCTGCTGGGCGACCAGCCCCAGGAACGTCCGGTAGGACTCGTCGAGCGCACGCCCGGCGCTCGACGCCAGCACGATCACCCCGGTGGCGGCATCACCGGCGTCGCCGCGCAGGGGCAGCACCATCGCCTCGGTGGGCGGCGTCGACCAGCCGCCCGCGGGCAGCTCGCCGAACACCCCGTCCGACACCGTCCGCGCGACCCCGTCGGCGAGCACGTCCTTCAGCGGCCACGCGGTCTCGTCACCCGCGCCGGCCCCTCCGGGGGTGACGGCCGCGAGCGCCAGTTCGCCCTCGGCCCCGCGGATGTGGATCGCGGCGTAGGGGACGTCGGCCGCCGCCCGTCCCAGCACGCCGGCGACCAGCTCACAGGCCTCGTCCACGGTGCGGGCGACCCCGGCCTGGGCGCCGAGTTCGCGCAGCGTCGCCAGCCGGCGGGCGCCGATCACGCGCTCGGTCGTGTCCGAGACCGCGGTGAACACGGCCCGGACGGCGCCGCGGTCGTCGTGCACCGGGCTGTAGGAGTACGTCCAGTAGGTCTCTTCCCAGTAGCCGTGCCGGTTCATCGGCAGCAGCAGGTCCTCCGACCAGGTCGCCTCGCCGGTGGTCATCACGCTGTCCAGCATCGGCCCGATGATGTGCCAGATCTCGGCCCAGACCTCGGAGCCCGGCTTGTCCAGCGCCGGGTGCTTCGTGCCCAGCAGCGGCAGGTACGCGTCGTTGTAAAGGAACCGCAGCTCCGGCCCCCACCAGACGATCATGGGGAAGCGGGAGGTGAGGCAGATGCGGACCGCCGTCGTCAGGCTGGCCGGCCAGTCCCGCGGCGGCCCGAGCGGGGACGACGTCCAGTCGAAGTCCCGCATCCGGGCGGCCATCCGGCTGGTCCCGGGAAACACGGCGCGGTGGCCGGCCTCTTCCCCGACGCTCATCACACTCCAGGTTCACGCGGCCCGGGCCGAGCCTACTCGACCGGCCCCGGCCGTGCCGGGTACGTCAACCGGTCAGCCAGGTCATGGTGACCGTGGTGCCGTCGTCGCGGTGCACCTGCGCGCTGTGGTCGGCGAGGGTGTCGATGAGCAGCAGGCCGCGGCCCCGCAGCCCGTTCGAGGACGCCGGCGGCCGCCAGGTGCCGTAGTCGGTGACCGTCACGGTCACCCGCCCGGGCTGTGCTTCGGCCCGGACGTCGACCGGGCCGGCCTGCCCGTGGGGGTAGGCGTGTTCGGCCGAGTTGGCCATCGCCTCGTACCCGGCGAGCACGATGTCCTCCCGGCGTTCGAGGCTCAAGCGCACGTTGAACCGGCCCAGCGTGGCCAGCCACCGCGACAGGGCCTCGCGCAGGTCCGGCAGCCGTTCGGCGATCGCGGCCGTGCGCCGGTGGAACGAGACCGGGGGAGCGGGTGCGTCCGGCGGGAGGGGGTCCGTCATGGCGTGTCCTCTCCGCGGTGGTGCACGTGGATCACGGCGATGTCGTCGTCGTGCCGTCCACGCGTCAGTTCGTCGACCAGCTTGTCCCACGCCGTTTCCAGGTCGGCCGCGGTCAGCAGTCCCGGGATACCCGAAAGCAGCCATTCGATGCCCAGGGTGAGGTCCCGGGTGCGGCTCTCGACCAGCCCGTCGGTGTAGAGCACCAGATCCGCGCCCACCGGGAAGCCCGCGGTGCGCTGCGGGAAGACCGAGCCGACGCCCAGCGGCTGCGCCAGTGCCTCGCCGATCTGCTCGGGCGGCTCGCCCGGGCGGATCAGGATCGCGGGCAGGTGGCCGGCGTTCGCGTAGGCGAGCGTCCCGGTGGAGGCCTGGTGGACCGCGTAGAAGCAGGTCACGAAGCTTTCGCCGAACAGGCCGGCGGTCAGTTCGGAGACGTTGCGCAGCACCTCCGACGGCGGCAGTTCCAGCAGGGCGTAGCTGCGGATGGCCGTGCGGACCTGGCCCATCACCGTCGCGGCGGTGACGCCGTGGCCGACGACGTCGCCGATGACGAACGCGGTGGCGCCCGAGGGCAGCCGGATCACGTCGAACCAGTCGCCGCCGACCTTGCTCCCGGTCGCCGCGGGCAGGTACCGGGTGAGCACGTCGAGGCCCGGGGTGGGCGGGGCCACCGGCAGCATGCTGCGGGACAGTTCCGTGGCCAGGGTGCGCTCGCGTTCGTAGAGCCGGGCGTTGTCCAGCGCGATGGCCGAATACGCGGCGATGCCCTCGGCGAGGTATTCGTGCCGGGCGGTGAACCGGTCCGGCTCCGGGTGGCCGAAGAAGAACCCGCCCAGTACCTCGCCGGAGGTCGGGCTGATCGCCGAGACGGCCAGGTAGCTGCACACCGGCAGGTGCCCCGCCGGCATCCCGTGGTGCGGCGCGTTCTTCCCGAATCGCGGATCCTTCGTGATGTCGGGGCTGCGGACGGTGCCGACGCCGTCGAAGGTCGGCCCGAACACTTCGGTGTTGCGCGGCATCGGGAACCGGGAAAAGGCTTCGCGCGGCACGCCCGAAATCGTGTACAGCGTGTACGACTCGCCGAGTTCGTCGATCAGGTTGTAGAAGAACGCGCCGAAGGCGGCTCCGGTGGCTTTCGTGGCCGCGTCGGTCGCCTCCTGGACGATCCGGTCGATGTCGAGGTGCGCGGTCAGTTCGCGGCCCGTGGAGTGCAGCGCGTCGAGGACCGCGGCTTCGCTCCGCAGCCGCCGGACGGTGGCCGCCAGGCCGGCGGTGGCGGCCTCGATGGCCGCGGCGACGGCCGGGGGACCTCCGCCGATCTCCTCGGTGGTGTAGACCAACGCGCCGTGCTCGCCGTCGCCGGCCGCGACGGCGATCGCGTGGGTGATCTCGGTGCCCGGCACCAGGTTCGCGAGGACCGGGCGATCGGTGACCGCCAGCGCGACGTGGTCGCCGAGCACCGTGCGCACCTCGGCCGGGCCGAGCGCGCGGACCGCGGTGGCCGCCGGAGCGCCGTCGCGGCCGGCGAAGGCCGCGCGCACGGCGTCCAGGATCGCGTCGAATGCCGGCCCGGACGTCATCACGGCGCCAGCGCTTCCGGCAGCGACGGGTAGATGGCGAGTTCGTCGACCAGCCGGGTCAGTTCCAGCGGGCGCAGCGTGATCCGCCCGGTGGCCACCACCCGCAGCGGCGCCGACGCGGCGGGCCCGCGGTGCGCCCGGACGAGTTCGGCCATGCCCGCCGAGGCCAGGAACGTGACGCCGGTGAGGTCGATGACGAGCAGCGGCGGCCCCAGCCGCGCCGCCCGTTCGGCCAACCGGCGCAGTTTCGGCGCGAGTGCGAGGTCGAGAGCGCCGTCGACGCGCAGGACCACCGCACCGTCGAGGTTCTCCAGTGCGACCGATCCCGCGGAACTGGCGGCGTCGTCGAGTGAGTCCCCGGTCACGTCCCGTTCGCCCATGGCGACATCTTGCCTGTTCGGGGCCGCGACCGGAAGCGGAGGGGTGCTGAGACGGCGGTGTGCCGCCCGGGCAGGCATGATTGACCGTGGTTGAGCAAACAGCCTTCGTGAACACGCACGCCCGCCGGTTGCCGGGGGCGTTGCCGAAGGCGAGGAGACAAACGCCATGACCGAGCACACCCACTTCGAAAGCTCGGCCACCGCTGTGCCGTTCGGGGAATTCCGGATCGCCCGGACGGAGCAGGGAGAAGCGATCGTCGTCGAGGTCGCCGGGGACGTGGACACCACCACCGCACCGGCGCTCGTGCAGGCCGCGGACGAGGCACTGGCGGAGCAGCCGCCGGTCCTGGTGGTCGACCTGAGCCGGGTCGAGTTCCTCGCCTCGCCCGGCCTGACTGCGTTGCTGACCATCCACCGCAACGCCGGAACCGGCACCGCGGTGCGGATCGTCGCGTCCGGCCGGGCCACCCTGCGCCCGATCCAGCTGACCGGGCTCGAGGAAAGCCTGTCGCTCTTCCCGACCCGGGAAGCGGCGCTCACCGGGTCCTGACCCGGATCGTCCCGGCCCTGCCTCAGGCGCCGGCCGGGACGTCACGGCGCCGGATCGCCAGCACGGCGACGTCGTCCTGGGCCGGTCGGCTGCCGATCATCGCGGCCATGACCTGCGCGCAGACCCATTCGGGGTCCCCGGCGCGCACGGCCTGCGCCAGCTGCTCCATGCCGACGTCCACCGGGCGGTCCCGGCGCTCGACCAGCCCGTCGGTGTAGAACACCAGCACGCCGTCGGACGGCAGTTCGACGACGGTGGTGCGCCGCTCGGGCACGCCGATGGTCAGCCCGATCGGGGGATCGGGGGGCGAGTCCACCAGCCGGCCCGGCTCGCCGGGCAGGGCGAGCACCGGGGGCAGGTGCCCGGCGAGGGACAACGTCAGCGCCTCGCGGTCCGGGCCGATGATCCCGTAGGCCACCGTGGCCATCGCCCCGTGCTCGAAGTGGTTGGCCTTGCGGTCGAGCTTGGCGAGCACCTCGGCCGGACTTTCGCAGTCCAGGGCGTAGGCCCGCAGGGCGCTGCGCAGCCGCCCCATGATCACGGCCGCCTCGAGGCCGTGCCCGGAGACGTCGCCCATCACGACGCCGAGCCGGTCACCCGGCAGGGAGAACAGGTCGTACCAGTCGCCGCCGAGCCCGGTCTCCGCACCGGGCACGTACCGGGCGCCGAAGGCCAGGCCCGGCACCTCGGGCAGGCTGGCGGGCAGCAGGCTGCGCTGCAGCGCCATGGTGGCGGTGCGGTTCTCCTCCAGCGCCTCCACCTGGACGGCCATCGCCAGGCGGTCGGCGAGCAGCTGCATGGTGATCACTTCGGACTCACCGAACTGCCGGAGCGTCACGGAACCGATGTGCAGCACGCCGACGAGCTCGCCGCCGGCGATCATCGGCACGCCGAGCATGGAGTGCAGCCCGCGTTCCCACAGCAGGGAGTTCACGACGGTCGTTTCGTCGACGTGGTCGAGGATGACCGGCGCCCGCTCGAGCGCGACCCGGCCGGCGAACCCGCGGCCCACCGGCACCCGCACGCCCTGGTGGACCTCCTCCTCGATGCCGGCCGCCGCGAAGGCCACCAGCTGGCGGCCGCTGGGCTGGTACCGCAGCACGGTCGCGGTGTCGACCGCCATGACCTCGCGCAGCCGCTGGAGGGTTTCGGCGAGCATCTCGGCCAGCCCCAGGTGGGTGGCCGGCGCACCGATGATCGCCTCCAGCTGCTGCAGCCGGTTCTGGGCGTCGAGACTTCGCGACATGGCACGACCCTAGCCGCAACCCCTTTGCGGGCCTAACCATCCCGGGTTTCGACGGCGGGTCTCCCGGGGTACCAGGCCGTCGTGAACGTCGACTTGGACTGGGTGGGTCTGCTGCGGCACGGCCAGAGCACCGGGAACGTGGCCAGGGAAGAGGCGGAGTCGGCCGGCGCGGACGTGATCGACATCGCCGAACGCGACGCCGACGTGCCGCTCACGGAGCTGGGGCGGGAGCAGGCTTCGGCGGCGGGGAAGTTCCTCGCGGAGCAACCGCCGGATGTCGTCATCACCTCCACTTACCGCCGGGCCTGGGACACCGCCCGGCTGGCCGCCCCCGAAGGGGTGACGATCATCCCGGACGAACGGCTGCGCGACCGCGAGCTCGGCGTGCTGGACCTGCTGACCTCGCACGGCGTCAGTGAGCGGTGGCCCGACGAGCTGCGGCGCAAGCGGCGGCTCGGCAAGTTCTACTACCGGCCGCCGGGTGGCGAATCCTGGGCGGACGTCGTGCTGCGGCTGCGGTCCCTGCTCACCGAGCTGAGCGTGGAACACGCCGGAAAGCGCGTTCTGCTGGCCGCCCACGAGATGACCGTCTTCGCCCTGCGCTACCTGCTCGAAGGGCTGCCGGAGCCCGACCTGCTGCGCGCCGCCGACGCCACCGAGGTCCCGAACGGCTCGGTGACGGCCTGGGAGCGCGACTCCGACGGCGGGTTCACGATGGTGCTGGCCCAGGAAGTCGGGCACCTGCACGAGACCGACACCCCGCCGACGGCGGACGACGATGCCGCGCAGCAGCTCTCCTGACCCGGCGCCGATCAGCCCGGCCCTGCTGCGGGACTGGCGGATCGGCCCGGACGACCGCGGGACCGTGCTCGTCGTCGGCGGCGCCCGGACCGTGCCCGGCGCGCCGGCGCTGTCCGGCACCGCCGCCCTGCGCGCCGGAGCCGGCACGCTGCAGCTGGCGGTCGCCGAACGGCACGCGACGGCGATCGGTGTCTCGGTGCCCGAGTCGTCGGTGTTCGGGCTGCCGGAGACCGGCACCGGGGCGATCGCCGCCGAGGCCGTCGACCGGCTGGCCGAGGTGCTCCCCGACGCCGGCACCGTCGTGGTCGGCCCCGGCCTCACCGGCGTTTCGGAGACCGAAGAGCTGCTGCGCGGCTTGGTGCCCGCCATCGCCCCGGACGCGAAGGTGGTGCTCGACGCGTTCGCGCTGGGCGCGCTGAGCCGAGACCCCGCGCTCGCCGAACCCCTGGCGGGCCGGCTCCTCCTCACCCCGAACCGGGTCGAAGCCGCTTTCCTCGACGGCTGCGAGGAAAAGGACGTCGACGACCTGGAAACGGCGGTGCGGATCGCCGGCCGCTACGGCGGCGTGGTGCTGCTCATGGGCGTGGTCGCCGAGCCGGGCGGGCGCACCTGGCGCGACGGCAGCGGCCACGTCGGGCTGGCGACGTCCGGCAGCGGCGACGTGCTGGCCGGCCTGACCGGCGGCTTCCTCGCCCGCGGCGGCGCCGTGGACCAGGCGGCCTGCTGGGCGACGCACGTCCACGCCGTGGCCGGCCAGCGCCTGATCCCGGACACCGGCAGCACCGGCCTGCTGGCGCGCGAACTCGTGGCGGAGATCCCGCGGGTCATCGCCGAGCTGGAGCGCTGAGCCGTGTCGACCTCCTGATCACGCGTGTCGGCTCCGCAATCACGCCGAGCCCCGCCGGACGCCGTGCCGGAAGGGTCGACACGCGTGATTGGGCGGACGACACGGTGTCACCGCTGGGCGGTGGGCCGCACGATGATCTCGTTGACGTCGACGCCGTCCGGCTGTCCGATCGCGTAGGAGACCGCTCCGGCGATGGCGTCCGCCGGCATGGTCACCGCGCGGTAGGTGCGCATCGCCTCCTGGGCGCCGGGCTCGGTGATGGTGTCGGCCAGCTCGGACTCGGTGACGCCGGGGGAGACCGTCGTCACGCGAATGCCCGGGTCGGCCTCCAGGCGCAGGCCCTCGGTGATCGCCCGGGCCGCGTACTTGGTGGCGCAGTAGACCGCGGCCGTCGGCACGACCTCGTGCGCGCCGGTGGAGGCGATCGTCACGAAGTGCCCACCGCCCTGCCGCCGGAAGTGCGGCAGGGCGGCCGCGATCCCGTGCAGCAGGCCGCGGACGTTGACGTCGATCATCCGGTCCCACTCGCCGACGTGCAGCGAGTCCAACCGCGACAACGGCATCACGCCCGCGTTGGCGACGAAGACGTCGAGCCGGCCATGGGCTTCGACCGCGGCTTCGGCGAACGCGGCGACGTCCGCGCGGTCGGTGACGTCGAGGCGGTGCACGTCCGCGGTGCCGCCCGCGTCGTGGATTTCCTTCGCCAGCTCGGTCAGCCGGTCTTCGCGCCGGGCGCCGAGCACGACGTGGTGGCCTTCGGCGGCGAGGCGCAGCGCGGTGGCGCGGCCGATGCCGCTGCTGGCGCCGGTGATGAGGACGGTTTTCACGGGGTTCCTTCCGGGAAGTCGGCGCCGAGGGTGGTCTCGCGCCAGGTGTCGAACGTGGAACGGAGGGAGTCGAGCCGGGTGGTGGCGATGTCGTAGGCGGCCCGGCCGAGGAGCAGCCGCAGCGGCGGTTCGTCGCTGCCGACGGCGGTGAGGATCGCTTCGGCCGCCCGAGCCGGGTCGCCCGGCTGCCGCCCGTAGGTCGCGAGCGTCGCCTCCCGGCGGGCGCCCGCGGTCTCGGCGTAGTCGTCGATGCGGATCGCCGACTCCCGCATCGAAGGGCCGGACCAGTTGGTGCGGAACGCGGCGGGCTCCACGATGGTCACCTTGATGCCCAGCGGCGCCACCTCCGCGGCCAGCGACTCCGAAAGCCCTTCCACGGCGAACTTCGTCGCGTGGTAGTAGCCGGTGGCGCCGAACGCGGCCAGGCCGCCGAGGGACGACACGGTGACGATGTGGCCGCTGCGGCGCGCCCGCATGCCCGGCAGGACCGCACGGGTGACGTCGGCGAGGCCGAAGACGTTGGTGTCGAACAGGTTCCGGATCTCGGCGTCTTCACCTTCCTCGACGGCGGCGAGGTAGCCGTAGCCGGCGTTGCCGACCAGGACGTCGATCCGGCCGAACGCCGCTTCCGCTCGCTTGACGGCGTCGACGACCTGGGCGTGGTCGGTGACGTCGAGCGGCAGGGCCAGCGCGCGGTCGCCGTGTGCCTCGGCGAGATCGGCGACGCGCGCCGGATCACGGGCCGTGACGACCGCGCGCATCCCGCGCTCGAGCACGGTTTCGGCCAGTGCGCGGCCGAGGCCGGTGGAACAGCCGGTGATGAACCAGACGGTGTTCTCGGAAAAGTTTTCGGGCACGACGAAGTACTCCGTCCATTGTGGAAGGATGGGAAAGTGGTTTCAGGAAGCGGCGAGACTGCCCAGCAGGGCCAGTGCCGCTTCCGACGGGCTGCCCGGCTCGGCTTGGTAGACGATCAGCTGCTGGCCCGGGGCGCTGTTGACGGTCAGTGCCTCGTAGCTCAGTTCCAGCTCGCCGACCAGCCGGTGCCGGAACCGCTTGGTCTCGTGGGTCTTCTGCCGGATGTCGTGGCGGGCCCACAGTCGGCGGAAGTCCGCGCTCTTGACCGACAGCTCGCCGACGGTGTCGATGAGCTGCGGATCGTCGGGGTCGATCCCGGCGGCCGCCCGCAGGCCGCCGACCGTGTTGACGGCCACGCGCTCCCAGTCCGGGTAGAACTCGCGGGCGTCCGGGTCGAGGAACACGAGCCGGATCAGGTCGCCGCTGTGGGCGTGCCCGGCGAACAGCGCCTGGCCCAGCGCGTTGTGCGCCAGCACGTCGAGGCAGCGGCCGAGCACGAGCGCGGGCGTGTCCGGCCAGCCGTCCATCAACCGCAGCAGGTTCGGGCTGACCCGTTCCGGCCGCCGGGACCGCCGCCGGCGTCCGGGCGCCGGCCGGGCGAGCCGGTGCAGGTGGGCCGAGGCGTCCTCGTCCAGGGCCAGCCCGCGGGCGAGTGCGTCGACGACCTGCGCCGACGGGTTCCGCTCCCGGCCCTGCTCGAGCCGGACGTAGTAGTCGGTGCTGACGCCGGCCAGCAGCGCCACCTCCTCGCGGCGCAGGCCCGCCACCCGTCGTGACCCGCCCGGAGGCAGGCCGAGCTCTTCCGGCCCCACCTGTTCACGGCGGGCCCGGAGGAACTCCCCGAGGGTGTTGTCCTTGACCATGCTTCGAGGCTAACCCGGAATCGCCGCACCTGGGTGGCCGTGCCGCACCCACCCTCAGACCAGCCGGATCGGCTCCTCGTCGGCGTCCGGCTCGGCCCGCAGCAGCGTCGCCGTGGCCGTGCGCCCGTCGACGTCCAAGGTCATCACCGCGTTGCCGAAGTGCGGCCCGGACACGCAGTGCCACGACAGTGGCGCGGGCCGGACCCCGGTGCGGCGCGCCAGCCCCTCGCTCACCCTGGTCAGCGCCCGCGACCAGCCGGCCCGGAACAGCCGGTTCATGTACCACGGCACGGTGTTGTGCACCGGCGAGCAGGTCAGCTGGTGGACCGGCGCCGCGGTGCCGCCGGGGAACTCGGCCCGGGCCACGTAGGCGTGGTGCACGTCGCCGGAAAGCACGCTGACCGACGCCGGCCCGTGGTCCGCGACCCGGGCGATGAGCTTCGCCAGCCGCTCGAACGACGCGCGGAAGGCCGGCCAGTGCTCGAGGTCCACCAGCTGCCGGATGAACTCGCTGACCCGCCCCAGCAGCCCGGGCCGGGCGCAGAGCCGCTCGTTGGCCGACTGGGCGGCCGACAGCGCGGTGGGCAGCAGCCACGGCAGCGACGTGCCGATCAGCAGGTGGTCGAACTCGCCGGTCGCCTGCTCCTCGATCCAGCCGAACTCTTCGTCGCCGATCATCGAGCGCTGGCCGCCCTCGAGGATCCGCCCGGCCCGCGAGTCGATCACCAGGAGCCGGACCGGGCCGAAGTCGCGCCGGTAGGACCACCGGGTGCCCTTGGCGCCGTCGGCTTCCCGGTCGGCCCGGTCGGCGAACTCGCGCAGCAGCTCGGCGTTGTCTTCCCCCGACTCGCGCACCCGCTGGTAGAGCTCGTCTTCGGCCAGCTCGTGCGGACCCAGGTTGCCGAGGTGCTGGTAGACCCAGTACGAGACCAGCGCGCCGCGGATCCGCTCGGGCCACCAGGAGGTCCGGGCCATCTTCGCGCGCCAGGCCTGCGAGGTGTTCCAGTCGTCGCGCACGTCGTGGTCGTCGAAGATCATCGACGTCGGCACGGTCGAGAGCAGCCAGCGGACCGCCGGATCGCACCAGGCCTCGGAGTACAGGTGGCAGTACTCCTCGAAGTCGGCGACCTCGTCGCCGGGCGGCTTCTTGGTATCACGCCGGGTGGCGAGCCACTCCTGCGTCGCTTCGGTGGTCTCGTCGGCGTAGACCTGATCGCCGAGCAACAGCAGCGATTCCGGCCACTCGTCCTCGTCGAGGGCGGCCATCCGGTGGGCGTAGGCGGCGAGCGCGTCCGGGCCCAGCGCGTCCTGCTCCCGCGGCTTGCGGCAGGACCCGAACACCAGCCGGAACCGCGGGTCGCCGGGCCGCAGCGTCCGGATGCGGCTCGGCGGCAGGTCACCGTCCGGTTCGGGCCAGACGACGTCGCCGTCGAGCCGCACCTCGTACGGCGTGCTCCGCCCGGGTTCGAGCCCGGTGAGCACGACCAGCGCGTAGTGGTGGCCGGCGACCTCGAACGTGCGGGCGGTGGCGTCGCCGACACCGACTTCGCACGCGGCGCCGGTCTCGACCCAGATGGTCGCCGAAGTGGCGTCGACGTGCCGCAGCAGCGGGCCCAGCAGCAGCTCGGTCATCCCGGCAGCCTGCCAGAACTCCGCCGGGGCGGCCGATCGGTGACTCGCTCGAAAGTTCCCGAAAGGTTTCGATAATCGTTGACCGGCCGGGCGGCGGGACGAACCATCGTCCCAGCTGCGTTCCCGCCCCCGGAAAGGATTTCCTCGAGTGCGAAGACTCCTCACCGCCCTTTCCGCCGCCGTGCTGGCGATCGCCGCGGCGATCGTGCTGGTCGTGGCGGCGCAGCCGGCGTCCGCGGCCACGTTGACCAGGGTCACCGACTTCGGCAGCAATCCCAGCAACCTCAACATGTACACCTACGTCCCGGACCACGTGGCGGCCCGCCCGGCGCTGCTCGTGGCCGTCCACTACTGCACGGGCTCGGCGTCGGCGATCTACAACGGCTACGCCCGCGACTACGTCACCGCGGCCGACCAGTACGGGTACGTCATCGTGTTCCCGGAAGCCACCCGCAGCGGACAGTGCTTCGACGTCTCCTCGCCGCAGGCCCTCACCCGCGGCGGCGGCAGCGACCCCGTCGGCATCCTGTCGATGGTCAACTGGGCGAAGCAGCGCTACAACGTCGACTCCTCCCGCGTGTACGTCACCGGCTTTTCCTCGGGCGCGATGATGACGAACGTGCTCGCCGCGGAGTACCCGGACGTGTTCGCCGCCGGCTCGGCGTTCATGGGCGTGCCCGCCGGCTGTTTCGCGACCACCGACGGGTCGAGCTGGAACAGCCAGTGCGCGAACGGGCAGCTCACCAAGACCCCGCAGCAGTGGGGTGATCAGGCCCGGCAGATGAGCGGCGGGCGCACCGGCCCGTACCCGCGGATGCAGCTGTGGCACGGCACGGCGGACGACACCCTGCGCTACCCGAACTTCGGGGAGGAGATCAAGCAGTGGACGAACCTGCAGGGGATCGGCCAGACGCCGTCGTCGACTGATTCCCCGCAGTCGGGCTGGACGCGCACCCGCTACGGCGCCACCGGCACCCAGCCGCCGGTCGAGGGCATCAGCGTCCAGGGTGCCGGGCACGCGCTGCCGCAGAACGGGATGGTCCAGTACGCGATCGCGTTCCTGGGCTTGAACAGCGGTTCGACCACGACCACCACGCCGACCACCACGACGTCGTCGGTGCCGGCCGCCGGCAGCACGCTCGGCGGCGCGGCGGCCCGGACCGGGCGCTACTTCGGCACGGCGGTCTCGGCGAGCAAGCTGTCGGACAGCGTGTACACCGGCATCCTGAGCCGCGAGTTCTCCATGATCACGCCGGAGAACGAGCTGAAGATCGACGCGACCGAGCCTTCGCAGGGCCAGTTCTCGTACGCCAACGCGGACCGGATCGTGAGCCAGGCGACCAGCCAGGGCGCCCGGATGCGCGGGCACACGCTGGCCTGGTACTCGCAGCAGCCCGGCTGGATGCAGGGCATGGAGGGCTCGGCGTTGCGCCAGGCGATCCTGAACCACATCACCCAGGTCGCGTCCCACTACCGCGGCAAGATCTACGCGTGGGACGTGGTGAACGAGGCGTTCGCCGACGGCGGCTCGGGTGCCCGGCGTGATTCGAACCTGCAGCGCACGGGCGACGACTGGATCGAGGCGGCGTTCCGCGCGGCGCGGGCGGCCGACCCGGACGCGAAGCTGTGTTACAACGACTACAACACCGACGACTGGAACCAGGCGAAGACCCAGGCCGTGTACCGCATGGTCCAGGACTTCAAGTCCCGCGGCGTCCCGATCGATTGCGTGGGCTTCCAGTCGCACTTCAACCCGAACAGCCCGGTGCCGTCGAACTACCGGACGACGCTGCAGAACTTCGCGAACCTCGGCGTGGACGTCCAGATCACCGAGCTGGACATCGAAGGCTCGGGCACGGCGCAGGCGAGCAACTTCGGCATGGTCACTTCGGCGTGCATGGCGGTCACGCGCTGCACCGGGATGACGGTGTGGGGCATCCGCGACACGGATTCGTGGCGGGCGTCGGCAACACCGTTGCTGTTCGACGGCAACGGCCAGAAGAAGGCGGCCTACACGGCGGTGCTCGAGGCGTTGAACGCCGGAGCACCCCCGGACGGCGGCACGACCACCACGACTCCCACCACCCCGACCACCCCGACCACCCCGACCACCCCGGCACCTGGTGGCTGTTCGGCCGCTTACGCCAAGACGGCGGAGTGGAACGTCGGCTTCAACGGCCAGGTGACGGTGTCGGGGACGAACAACTGGGTGCTCACGGTGACGTTCCACGCACCCCAGAAGGTGATCGGCAGCTGGAACTACACGGGAACGTGGGACAGCACGGGCTACGTCCTGACGGCGAGGCCCAACGGAAGCGGCAACGTCATCGGCTTCACGGTCCAGCACGGCGGCAACCTGACCGACCCGACGGTGACCTGCGCGAGTCCATAGTGGTCGTCATCACAGGGTCGAGGTGCTGCGAAAACTGTCGGTGGTGACGGATAGCCTCAGCACATGAAAACGGACGACGCGACAGTCCCGGCGCACCAGCTCACCAAGGGCCAGTGGTTCTGGCACGAGCCGGCGCCGGGGCTGCCCGCGTGGCAGCTGCAGGTCAATTCGGCGGAGTTGCGGGAGGACTCCGTCGAGATCTTCACCACGGATGAAGAGCGAGAGCTGGTTTCGTACCCGAGGAACAGGCTGATCCGCCTGGCCGAGGCGGCTTGAGAGAGGGGGCTTCAGGGGGTCGCTGGGGGAGTTGAGGGGCGCCGGGGTGAGGTATTTGGGGGCCGGGCACCCCGGCCGGTGGACGGCGCGCGGGGTTTGAGCGGCCGCTGGGTTGAGGGCGGCCCGGATATGCCCGGCAGGGGCCTTCGCGGCCGCTGGAGTGGGTGTGGGCGGGATAACCCCGGCGGCCATGTGAGAGGCCTCTGGATTGCATGCGGGCCGGACACCGCGCCGAGCAAATGCACTCCGTCTTGGCGTTCAGCCGGGATGCCGCGCTTGTTGTCTCGCGAAACCACCGCGCACCGGTCGCGGTAGCGCGTGCCCAGAGCCTCGGACTATTTCGCCGGCGCAGGCCGTGCTGGTCAAGCGGGCCCAGCCGGTGGGGGTCGGCAGCCACAATCTCGCTGGCATGTTGGCGACCGGATCGGCCGTTGCGGTTCGGCGGGGATGCTGCTGGGCAAATCCGCCGGCGTGTTGCCGACCGGGCCAACCCTTGGGATCCGCCCGGGCTGCCGCCGGGCACAAACCCGCCGGCGCGCTGGTAGCGAGCCGGCGGGTGGGGTCGACTGGTACTTTGCCGCGCCAGTCGACCGGCGGTTCCTCTGGTTCTCGGCCGGCCGCGTCGCGGCGGCCGTCAGCCTGCGTCCCGGAGGGCCGGCGGGCGCCATGTCATGCGGACCGTTGTTCCCGTGGTGCTCGTGTCTATGTCGGACTGGTCCGTCACCTTGTCGATCAGCAGCAGGCCGCGGCCACCTGAGGTGCGCAGGCCCGCTTTGCGCGGGCGCGTCGCCGGGATGCCGCAGCCGGTGTCCGTCACCGTCACCGTGATCGCGTCGCCCTCTCGGCGGGCCTGCAAGCGGGCCCAGCCGTGGCCGTCCGGGTAGGCGTGGGCCGCTACGTTGGCCAGGGCCTCGTATGTCGCCAGCGTGATGTCGTGCTGACTGTCCGGGTCGAGCGGGAACTCGCTCAGCCACTGGATCAGCTTGCGGCGCAGGCCGGCCATCTCGTTGGGCAGAGCCGGCGCCAGTTCTTCGAATGCCGGGGCGACCACGGCTCCGGCGGTGAAGCGCTCCGGGGCCGTGGTCCCGGCTTGGTCGGCGTCGGTGCTCTCGCCCGTATCGACGCCAGTTTCCGGGGTATGTCGATACACGATCCGCTCCCATCGTTCAGCCGCGGTTCCCCCGTGTCAGCGGGCTTCTCTCGTGGACTACCCACCGCCACGGAGTCTTACCCGTTGTGCTTCGTGAGATCTGTCGCTACAGTGGAGACGCTCCTCGCGGATGTCGGCCCCTCGGCCGCCCGGAGGCAGCTCCCCGGATCCAGGCCAGTCGGCCTCTTTCCTTCTTCCCGGCCTCGCCGTCTGTGCGCGGGCCTCATCACCATCTCAGGAGACACCCATGTCTTTTCACGGAATCCTCGACCTGTCCGGCAAAACCCCGTTCGCCCGGCCCGGCTACCGGCCCGCGCCCGACGACGTCGCCGTCCCGCTTTCCCTGGTGCGCCAGCACAACCTGCGGCCCGGCGACGAAGTCACCGGCACCGCCGAGAAGATCACCAGCGTCAACGGCCGCGACCCGGACGAGCCGCGCCCGCGCTTCGCCGACCTCGTGCCGGTGCACCCGGATCGCCGGCTGCTGCTCGAAACCACGCCGGCGCGGCTGCTGCCCCGCGTCATCGACCTCGTCACCCCGCTCGGCCGGGGACAACGCGCGTTGATCGTCTCGCCGCCGAAAGCCGGGAAAACCACGGTGCTGCAGGAAATCGGCCACGGGCTGTCGGTCAACCACCCCGACTGCCGGCTGCTGGTCCTGCTCGCCGACGAACGTCCCGAAGAGGTCACCGAGCTGAGCCGGACCGTGCGCGGCGAGGTGATCGCGTCCACTTTCGACCGTCCACCGGCCGAACACGTTGCTGTCGCGGAACTGGCCGTCGAGCGCGCGAAACGCTTGGTGGAGCACGGCGAAGACGTCGTGCTGCTGCTCGACTCGCTCACCCGGCTCGGCCGCGCGTACAACCTTTCGGCCCGCCCGTCCGGCCGCACGCTGTCCGGCGGCGTCGACGCGGCCGCGTTGCTGCCGATGAAGCGGATCCTCGGCGCCGCACGGAACGTCGAGGGCGGCGGTTCGCTCACGATCATCGCGTCGGCGCTGGTGGAAACCGGTTCACTGGCCGACACGGTGTTCTTCGAGGAACTGAAGAGCACCGGCAACGCCGAGCTCAAGCTCGACCGCAAGACGGCCGAGCGGCGCGTCTTCCCGGCGGTCGACGTGGCCGCCTCCGGCACCCGGCGCGAAGAACTGCTGGTCACCCCGGGCGAACTCGCGGCCACGCGCGAAGTCCGGCGGGCATTGCCGGGCCCGCACGCGATCGAGCAGCTGCTGGAGCAGCTCCGCAAGACCGGCTCCAACACCGAGTTCCTGCTCCGCGTGACGGGTGCGGCGCTGCCGGAAGCGGCCTGAGCGCTCAGCTTTCGCGACGCTCCCGCAGTTCGCCGATCACTTCCGCGCCGACGCTGTCGGCTTCCCCGGGGTTGTCCGGTGGTTCGCCTTCGCCGCGACCGTAGAGCCGGTCTTCGGTACGGCCGGGATCTTCGGTGCCGGGCCGGGCGATCTCGGGTTGCTGTTCGTTCGGATGCGACATTCCCGAGAGGTACCCGGTCCGCGAGCTTCCACTCATCGGGGCGGCTGGTACGGGGTCGCCCGCGGGTACGAAGGCCGCTCGGGCCCGCGGTTCAGGGAGGCCACGAGAAACCCGAACCCGACAACGGTGACAACGAGCGGCGCGGCCCCGGGAGCAAAGGCCCACCACCCCACCCCGGCGGCGGCCACCACCCAGGCGGCGACGAGGGTCCGTTTCGCGGTGAGCGGATACGGGTTCGGCAGCTCCCGCACGGCGACTCCACCGAGCACGAGCAGTCCGGCGAGGGTGACGAGCAGCACGGTCAGGTACACGGGATGTCCTCCATCGGGGAGTAGGGCATCTCCCGGATGACTACCCCCACCGGCGAGGGACAAGCCGTGGCGTCGGGCACACCGGCGGTTGCGGAGTCGGCGCACCGACGCAAACCGGTGGGCTCACCTGCGCGGGACCTGGGCACCGTCCCTCGGCGGTCCAGCGGGCGCACCGCCGCGAACGTGGCACCGCACCTCGGCGCCCCAGCAGGCGGGCGAGCGCGCAGGCCACCCTGCGCGGCACCCGGGCACCGCCCTCGCCGGCCCACCGGTTGTGGACCGGCGCGCGTGCGCGGCACCGCGCTTCGGCGGCCCCAGCAGGCGGCGAGCGCGGAGCTCACCTGCGCGGGAAGTGGGCGCCGCCCCTCGATGGCGCACCGGTTGTGCACCGGCGCGAACCGGTGGGCTCACCTGCGCGTCACCGCACCTCGGCGACCCCACCAGGCGGGCCGAGCGCGGGGCTCACCTGCGCCGGACCCGGGCACCGCCTATCCGTGGCCCACCGGTTGCGCGCTGCCGCGCGGAGGTCTGCCTTGCCCGGCACCCTGGCCCCCGGCCCCCGCACCCCTCACGTGCCGCGGCCGGTCGTCTTCTGGAGAGCGTCGATCCGCTCGGACGCCTCCGCCTTCGTCAGGTTGTCCGGCACCTCTTCACCGGCTTCCTGCGCCAACGTCTGCAGGTACGACTTCTGCGGCCCGGTCATCGGCTCGTCGCCGGTGGTCCAGTCGCTCGGGTCCTTCTCGGGGTTCGGTTCCACCTGATCGGTCATCTCAACTCCAATCGAACATCTGTTCGCCTGCGGTCGACTGTAGCGCAGGGGTCCCACAATCGCCGCTCACGTGCCTGCCGGGGGTGTGCTCGGGCCGCCCGGCTCGTGCCCCGGCCTGCCGTGTGTGCGGCGGTCGTCCTTCATCTGCTGTTCGTGCAGGTGGCGGCGTCCTCCGGTGAGCGAAGTGAGCAGCTCACGCTCAAGGTCGCGGCACGCCTTGTAGTAACCGTCGTCGTACTCCTCGACGACCTGGAAAGTCCACCGATCGGGTAATACGTTGAGCCCGATGAGCTCTTCGGAGATCCGCCGCGCCCAGTCGCCGTGGCCGGCCTTCTCGAGCTGCTCCACGGCCTCGCCGAGGGCCAGGTCCGCGCTGCCGGTCAGCTGGTGGAAGGAGTAGAGGTGCCCGCGAGCGCGCTCGATCGTCTCGAGGGCCTCGGTCACCTTGCCGACGGCTTCGACGGTGACGGCGTCAGGGTTCTCGTCCATGCGCGCAAAGTGCCCCGTTCCGCGATTTCTACACTTCGCGGAACGGGGCACCCGTGCTACCTCAGGACGTGGGGCGCGTGGCTCCCGCGTACTCGCTCATCAGCGGCGAGATCTTGACGACGTCGCCGCTCGTCGGCGCGTGCACCATCTTGCCGTCGCCGATGTACATCCCGATGTGGGACACCGGCGAGTAGTAGGCGACGAGGTCGCCGGGCTGCAGCTGGGAACGCGACACCGAGGTGCCGAAGCCGGCCTGGGCCGCGGAGTTCCGCGGCAGGGTGATGCCGGCCTGCTTGTACGCCCACTGCATCAGGCCCGAGCAGTCGAACGTGCTCGGCCCGGTTGCGCCCCAGACGTAGGCGCTGCCCAGCTTGCTGAGCGCCGCGTCGACCGCCTTCTGGGCCGCCGCGCTGGGCGCCTTCACGGTCGGCGCCGCACCGCCGGTATCCTTCTGGGCGGCCTTGTCGGAGGTGCTGAGGTTCCGGCTCTGCGCCTCGATCTGGTCGATCTGGCCCTGCAGGTCCTTCTTCTTGGCCTCGATGTCCGAGGCCAGCTTCGCCGCCGCGTCCCGGGCGTCCTGCGCCCGCTTCGCCGCGTCGGCGGCCGACTTCTCGGCCGCCGCGGCCTTGGCCGCCGCGCCGCTGAGGTTGCCCATCGCGGCGTTCTTGTCGGTCGCGATGACCTCGAGCGCCGCCGAGCGGTCCAGGAAGTCCTGAGTGGACGTTCCGGCCAGCAGCGCCGACAGCTTGTTCATCTGGACGCCGCTGGTGAACGACGCTCCGGCGAACTTGTCCACTTCGGACTGGTACCGCTGCTTCGCCTCGATGGCCTGCGCGCCGGCGTTCTTCGCGGCGTCGACGTCGGCGTTGGCCTTGTCGAGCTGACCCTGCTTCGCGGTCAGGTCGTCCTGGGCCCGGAGCAGGTCTTCGTTGAGCTTTTCCGCCTGCGCCGCGAGATCGCGGTACTTGGCGAGGGCGTCCGAGCCGGCGGGGGGCGCCTGGAGGACGGGGACGGGGGCGGCGGTGGCCGCCGGCTGGGCCATGGTGACGAGGGTGATCACCGAGGCCGCGGCGAGGGCACCTGACACCACGCGCTTGACTTGATGCGAACGCATTCTCGCGCGGGTCTCCTTTGCTGATCGGCCGCCGGCGGGTACCGGGACGGCGAGTCGGGGGCCTCGCCCGTGCCCGGGGCGCGCTCGACCGCAACAGGAAGAGCCCGCGTGGGGTCCGGTACCCGGCAGGGGGGTATCGGCGGCGATCTCGCGTCGCCGTCGGGGGACGACCGGGGGCCGCGAGATCTCGAACAGGTTACGAAACGAGCACGGGTACGTCCAGGGCGGGCCGCCGGAAACTCTCTGTGACGCCGATTAACAAGCCTGGACCAGCGGGACCGTCCTCGACTGTGGCTGGGATTACATGCCGTTACCACCCTTGATTACCCTACCCCCCTAGGGTATCCATGGAGGCATGACGAACTCGACCTACACCGTCACCGGCATGACGTGCGGCCACTGCGCCCGGTCGGTGGAAGAGGGGATCCGCGGACTCGACGGCGTCACCGGGGTCGCCGTGGACCTCGGTACCGGCGCGGTGACCGTGCGCAGCACCGCGGCCCTGTCCGCCGACGACGTGCGGGGTGCCGTGGAAGAAGCGGGGTACCGGCTGACATGAACACCGCAGCGAAGCTCGCCGCTTACGGCGCGGCCCTCGCCCTGGTCGCCGCCGGCGGCTGGGTGACCGGCACCGCTGTCGGTCCCTTCCCGGGCGCGACCGGGGCGGGGACCGGGGCCGCCGGGCACGGGGACACCCACGGCGGCACCGCCGCGGCGGTCGCGGACCACCAGCCCGGCGGGCTGGCCTCGGCCGCGGGCGGCTACACCCTCACCCCCGCGTCCACCACGCTCACCCCGGGCGCCACCACGGCGTTCACCTTCAAGATCACCGGCCCGGACGGCGCCGCCGTGACCGCCTACGACGTGGAGCACGAGAAGCGGATGCACTTCATCGTCGTCCGCCGCGACACCACCGGGTACCGGCACCTGCACCCCGGCCTCGGCGCCGACGGCACGTGGACCGTGCCGATCGCGATCGCCGAAGCGGGCAGCTACCGGGCCTTCGCGGACTTCACCCCCTCCGGTGGGAAGGCGCAGACGCTGGGCGTCGACCTCGTCGCGCCCGGGCTGTTCCAGCCGGTCGACCACCGGGAGTCGCGGGTCGCGGATGTCAGCGGCTACCGCGTCCGGCTCGACGGCGACCTGGTCCCCGGCCGCTCCTCGCGGGTCACCGCGACGGTGACCGAGGACGGCCGCCCGGTCACCGATCTGCAGCCCTACCTGGGCGCGTACGGCCATCTCGTCGCCCTCCGCGGCGGCGACCTGGGCTACCTGCACGTCCACCCGGACGGCGAGCCCGGCGACGGGAAGACCGCCGCGGGCCCGGCCGTGACGTTCTTCGCCGAGGTGCCCTCCGCCGGGACCTACCGCCTGTTCCTGGACTTCCGCCACGGTGGCGTCGTCCAGACCGCCGAATTCACCGTGACCACCGCGGAAGGGAGCGCGTCGTGACCGTGCAGCTGGACCGGGCCGAGGTCGAACTGGCCATCACCGGCATGACCTGCGCGTCCTGCGCCATGCGGATCGAACGCAAGCTCAACAAGCTGGACGGTGTCACCGCGACGGTCAACTACGCCACGGAGAAGGCGAAGGTCAGCTACGCCGGCGACGTCGCTCCGCAGGACCTCGTCGCCCAGGTCGAAGCGGCGGGCTACGGTGCCACGCTGCCCGCAGCGGAAGCGGAGGAAGCGGAGGAACCGGAACGGGCCGCCGAGGACCCCACCCGGACCCTGCGGCAGCGCCTGCTCGGTTCCGCGGTGCTCAGCGTCCCCGTGGTCGTCCTGGCGATGGTCCCCGCCTGGCAGTTCACCTACTGGCAGTGGATCTCGCTCACCCTGGCCGCCCCGGTGCTGGTGTGGGGAGCGTGGCCGTTCCACCGCGCCGCGTTCGCCAACCTCCGCCACGGCGCCGCCACCATGGACACGCTCATCTCGATCGGCACGCTCGCCGCGTTCGGCTGGTCGCTGTACGCGCTGCTGTTCGGCAGCGCGGGCACCCCCGGCATGAGCCACCCGTTCGAGCTGACCGTCGAGCGGATGGCCGGCGACGGCGCGATCTACCTCGAGGTCGCCGCCGGCGTGACGACGTTCATCCTGGCCGGCCGCTACTTCGAGGCCCGCTCGAAGCGCCGCGCCGGCGCCGCCCTGCACGCGCTGCTGGACCTCGGCGCCAAGGACGTCGCCGTGCTGCGCGACGGCGGGGAACGGCGTGTCCCGATCGGCGAGCTCGCCGTCGGCGACCGGTTCGTGGTGCGGCCGGGGGAGAAGGTGGCGACTGACGGCGTCGTCGAGGACGGCGGGTCCGCGATCGACGCGAGCCTGCTCACCGGCGAGAGCGTGCCGGTGGAGGTGCGCCCGGGCGACGCCGTGGCCGGCGCCACGGTGAACGCCGGTGGCCGGCTCGTCGTCCGCGCCACCCGCGTCGGCGCCGACACGCAGCTGGCGCAGACCGCCCGGCTGGTCGAGGCGGCGCAGACGGGCAAGGCGCAGGTGCAGCGGCTGGCGGACCGCGTCTCGGCGGTCTTCGTCCCGATCGTCATCGCGCTCGCCGTGGCGACGCTCGCCTTCTGGCTCGGGGCCGGGGAAACGCCGTCGGCCGCGTTCACCGCCGCGGTCGCCGTGCTCATCATCGCGTGCCCGTGCGCGCTGGGGCTCGCGACGCCGACGGCGCTGCTGGTCGGCACCGGCCGCGGCGCGCAGCTGGGCATCCTCATCAAGGGCCCGGAGGTGCTCGAATCGACCCGGCGCGTGGACACCGTCGTGCTCGACAAGACCGGCACCGTGACCACCGGGAAGATGGCGCTGGTGCGGGGCGAGGGCGAAGTACTGCGCCTCGCGGGCGCGGTCGAGGCCGCGTCCGAGCACCCGGTGGGCCGGGCGATCGCGGACGCCGCTCGCGAACGGTTCGGCGCACTGCCGTCCGTTGTGGACTTCCGCAGCACGCCGGGCCTGGGCGTGGAAGGCGTGGTGGACGGGCACCAGGTCGTCGTCGGACGCGCGGAATTCGCCGGGGACGACGCGGAGGAGCACCCGGGCACCACGGTCTCCGTGGCCTGGGACGGCGAAGTTCGCGGGCGGCTGGTCGTCGCGGACACGGTGAAGCCGACGTCGGCCGAAGCGGTCCGGAGGCTGCGGGCACTCGGCCTGACACCGGTGCTGCTGACCGGGGACGCCGGAACCGTGGCGCGGGCGGTCGCCGCCGAGGTCGGCATCGAGCACGTGATCGCCGAAGTGCTGCCGAAGGACAAAGCCGACGTGGTGCGGCGGCTGCAGGCGGACGGCAAGGTCGTCGCCATGGCCGGCGACGGTGTCAACGACGCGGCCGCGCTGGCCCAGGCGGATCTGGGCCTGGCCATGGGTACCGGCACCGACGCCGCGATCGAGGCGGCCGACCTGACGCTCGTGCGCGGCGACCTGCTCGCCGCGGCCGACGCGATCCGGTTGTCGCGCCGGACGCTGCGGACGATCAAGGGCAACCTGTTCTGGGCCTTCGCCTACAACGTCGCCGCGCTGCCGCTGGCCGCCGCGGGCCTGCTGAACCCGATGATCGCCGGCGCGGCGATGGCGGTCAGCTCGGTCTTCGTCGTGACGAACAGCCTGCGCCTGCGGGGGTTCCGGGCCGGGTGGAACCGGTTTGTACGTCCCTTGTATCCGGTTGCGTGATCCTCATGGCCGTACCGATTCCAACCCATGGAGGACCAGGATGTTCACGAAGGCCGCCGTGCTCACGGCGCTCACCGCCGCTGCGTTCGCCGTGGCCGCACCGGCTCAGGCCGAGACTGCGGCCACGACGGTGCTGCCCGGTGCGAACATGGAGGCCGTGCTCAAGGCGGCCCAGATCGACCCGCGCCGCGCCGACGACACCTTGACGCCGGGCGCGCACGACAGCGTCCTGCTCGTCGAGCAGGCGTTGCAGGCCAAGGGACTGCTGGCGAGCCAGTACGTCGACGGCTACTTCGGCACCACGACGATCACGGCGTACTCGCAGTACCAGAAGTCGCTGGGCTACACCGGCCTCGACGCTTCCGGCCTGCCGGGCAAGACCTCGCTGGAGAAGCTGGGCGAAGGCCGGTACACCGTCACGAATGCGGTTTCCGCGGGCAGCCAGGTGACCTACCACGGCAAGACCCTCAACACCCGCACCAAGGCGATGCTCGTTGCGGCGGAAGGAAAAGCGGGCTTCCAGGTCAGCCTGACGCAGGGCTCGTACAACCCCGGTGGCGTCGACGCCTCGGCCGGGACCCACGACGGCGGCGGCGCGATGGACATCTCGGTGTCCGGCATGTCCTCGACCACCCGGACCACCCTGCTGAAGGCGCTGCGCAACGTCGGGTTCGCGGCCTGGTACCGCACGCCGGCGCAGGGCTTCGACTACCACATCCACGCGATGGCGATCTCCGACCCGGACCTGTCGTCGGGTGCGCAGCACCAGACCGGCGACTACTACCTGGGCATGAACGGCCTGGCCGGCCGCGGCGCCGACGACGGCCCGCAGGTCGCGAAGGTCACCTGGGAGGAGTACCAGCGCGGCTGATGCCGGGGTGGGCCCGGCCGTGGTGGCACGGCCGGGCCCACCGGTGGTTTGATCGAAGGACCAACGACGTGGGGGTGCTTCGATGCCGCAGAAGGCGTTCCGGTTCGGCGTGGTCGCGGGCGCGACCGATGGGGGTGCCCGGTGGCTGGCCACCGCTCGCCGTGCCGAGGAGCTCGGCTATTCGACGCTGCTCTGCCCGGACAACCTGAACATGCCGACGCCGACCGCCGCGCTCGCGGCGGCCGCGGCGGCCACGACCGAGCTGCGGGTCGGCTCGTTCGTCCTGGCGAGCCCGCTGCGCACCGCGCGGGCGGCGGCCTGGGAGGCGCACAGCCTGACCGTCGTCACGGACGGCCGGTTCGAGCTCGGCCTCGGCACCGGGCGGCCGGAAATGCGGCAGCAGGCCGAAGAACTCGGGCTGCCGTACGGCTCGGGGCAGGAGCGCCTCGACTCGATTTCCGAGACGATCGACCACGTCCGCCGGCTGGACGGCGACGGGCACACGCCGGTGATGATCGCCGCGGGCGGCCCCAAGGTCCGCCGCCTCGCCGGGAGGAAGGCCGACATCGTCACGATGGCCGGCGGCGTGCTGACCACCCGGGAGGAAATGACCGGGTACGTCGAGGAAGTCCGTTCGGCGGCCGGTGACCGCGACCTCGAGTTCGCGATGAACATCTGGGTCGTCGGCGACACGGTCCCGCCGTGGATCCGCGGCTTCATCGGCGTCGACGCCGAGACGCTGATCGAGCACGACTCCCTCGGCCTGCTCCGCGGCGACATCGACGACATGGTGGCGGAGCTCGAACGCCGTCGCGCGGAACACGGCGTGTCCTACTTCAGCGTCAACGGCGCGTTCCTCGAGGAGTTCGCCCCGGTGGTGGCGCGGCTGTCGGGGAAGTGAGCGTGGCGGGGTCGGTGTTGGCGCCGCAGAGCAGGACGGCGACCCGTTCGCCCGGCGCGGGCCGGTAGGCGCCGGTGAGCAGGGCGGCGAACGCGGTCGCCCCACCGGGTTCGACGGCGAGGCGGTAGCGGTCCCACAGCGCCGCCCGCGCTTCGACGATCGCGGCGTCGTCCACCAGCACCGAGCCCGCGTCCGTGCGGGTGGCGACCGCGAACGCGATGTCGCCGAGCCGGGACGCGCCCAGCGAGTCGGCGGCGACACCGGAGACGTCGACCGTGACCGGCTCGCCGGCGGCCAGCGCCGAGTGCAGCGTCGGGATCGTGCGCGGCTCGACGCCGATCACGCGCGCCCGGCCTTCGACCGCGGCGGCGACGCCGGCCAGCAGCCCGCCACCACCGACCGCGACGAGGATCGTGTCCGGGGTGTCCGCCTGCACCAGCAGTTCGAGGCCGAGGGTGCCCTGGCCGGCGCAGATGTCCGGGTGGTCGTAGGCGTGGCAGAAGAGCTCGCCGGAGTCCGCCGCGTGCTTGACGGCCGCGTCGTAGGCGTCGGCGTACTTCTCGCCGACGAGTTCCACCGCCGCGCCGAGCTGCCGGAGTTTCGCGACCTTCACCACGGGTGCGGTCGCCGGGACGTAGACCCGCGCCGGGAGCCCGAATTCGCGGGCCGCGTACGCGACGGCGAGCCCGGCGTTGCCGCCCGACGCGGCCACCACCCCGGTTTGCGCTCCGGCGGCGAGGATCCGGTTGAAGGCGCCCCGGGCCTTGAACGACCCGGTGTGCTGCAGCTGCTCCAGCTTGAACCACACGCCTTCGTCCGCGGCGAGCACCGGCGTCCGGCGGACCCGGCCCTCGATGCGCGCCGCCGCCCGTTCGACATCCGCTGTGCTGATCATGGCTTCAGCATGCGCGCGGGCCGACGTAAGCACCAGCGACGTCTCCTATGCTGGAGTTAGCAGAACTTACGGCTGGAGGCTCCCGTGCTCGACGCCCACCGCCTGGCCGTGCTGGCCGAGGTCGCGCACGCCGGCTCGATCGCCGCGGCCGCCCAGCGGCTTTCGTTCACGCCGTCCGCCGTCTCGCAGCAGCTGGCCAAGCTGGAGCGCGACGCCGGGGCCCGCCTGCTGGACCGGCACGCCCGCGGCGTCACGCTCACGCCGGTCGGGGAGGCGCTGCTCGTCCACGCCGAGGCGATCGTCGGGGAGCTGCGGACGGCCGAGCGGACCGTTCGCGCGCTGCTCGACGAGGAGCTCACCGTCGGCACGTTCGCCAGCGCGGGCATGACCCTGGTGCCCGCCGCGCTCGCCGGCTTCCGCCGCGACCACCCCGGCGTGGCGCTGCGGCTGCTGGACCTGGAGCCACCGGACGGGTACGGCCTGGTCAGCTCCCGCGAGCTCGACCTGCTGATCACCCACCGCTACCCGGGCGCACCGCTGCCCGACCCGCGTGGTCTGCAGCGGACGCTGCTGCGCTCGGAGCGGTTCCGGCTGATCCTGCCGAACGGGCACGCGAAGGCCGACGCCCGCCGGCTCACCCTGCGGACGCTGGCCGCGGAGGACTGGATCTCCGGCAGCCCGGGCGTGCCCAACCGTGCGTGTCTCGAGCAGCTCGCCGACGCCGCCGGTGTCCGGCTGCGGGTGGCGTACGAAACCCGGGACTACCAGGTGATCCTGGCGCTGGTGGAAGCCGGGCTGGGCATCGCGTTCGTGCCGGAGAGCGTGCTCGAACGGGTGGGCGCGGCCCGCGTCGAGGTGCGCGACGCGGCGGACGCCCAGCCGGTCCGGGAGATCTTTCTGGTGCACCACCGGCGTCCTGGCCCGCTGGTGACCGAGATGGTGGCGCGGCTCAGCCGGTGACTCAGCCCACCGGACGGCCCGTGCTTTCGAATCGCGCCGACGCCGACCGCAACGCGTCCAGGCACGCCCGCACCGCGCCGCGATCCTCCTCCCCGGCCCGGCAAACCGCGTAGATCGTCCGGGTCAGGGCCGGGCGCGTGGCCAGGATCCGCACGCCGTCCGGCAGCCGGTCGCGGGCCAGCCGGGGGACCAGTGCCGCGCCGACGTTGCCCGCCACCAGGGCCAGCTGGGTCGGGTAGCCGCCCACCGTGCAGCTGATCCGCGGCTCCAGCCGCTGCTTGCGCAGCACCTGCACCAGCCACGCGTGACACCCGGACCCCGCGCTCCAGCCGATCCACGGCAGGTCGTCCACTTCGGACAGATCGACCACCTTGCGGTGGGCCAGCCGGTGCCCGGCGGGCAGGGCGAGGTCCGCGACGTCGGAGAACAGCGCGATGCGGGTCGTCGACGGCGGGAGCACCGTCGGGCGGTCCTCCCAGCTCTCCAGCACGCCGACGTCGATGTCGCCGCCCAGCACGCGGGGCAGCGTCTGCTCGGCCTCGCCCTCGTGCAGCGTGACCGCCAGCCGCGGGTGCCGGTCGGCGAGGGTGGCCAGCGCGGGCGGCAGCAGCGCGTGGACCGTCGTCGGGATCGCCCCGATCCGCAGCGGCCCGATGACGTCCTCGCGCAGCAGCTCCAGGTCCGCCTTCGCCGCGGCGACCTGCGCGAGGATCCGCTCCGCGTGCCCGGCCAGCACCTGGCCCGCCTTCGTCAGCCGGACGCCGCGGCCGCGCGGCTCCAGCAGCGGCTGCCCGGCCTCCCGTTCCAGCTTCGCCAGCTGTTGCGACACCCCGGACGGCGTGACGTGCAGGGACTCGGCCGCCGCGGCGACCGAGCCGTGGGTCGCGACCGCGTGCAACGCCCGCATCCGCTCGAGTCCGTACACAGTAGCGATGCTACCGAATTCCACGCAGAAACATTCGCTTGTCCTTGACAGTCGCCCACCGCAGGCTGGGGATGTGCTCACGACCGACGCCCCGACGTTCACCCGCCGCTTCGACCCGCGGCTGCTCGCCGCGCTCGGCAGCTTCTGCATCTCGCTGTCGTCGGTCTTCATCAAGGTTTCGCACGTCAGCGGCAGCACGAGCGCGTTCTGGCGCTGCCTGCTCGCCCTGCCGGTGCTGCTCCTGCTGGCCGGGCGCGAACGGCGGAAGGCCGGCCCCGCGCCACGCCGCCGGGTGCTCTTCCCGCTGCTGGCCGGGGCCGGGCTCGGCCTGGACTTCGTGCTCTGGGGCGAGGCGATCCCGCGGGTCGGCGCCGGCATCGCGACCGTGCTGCTCGCCGTGCAGGTGGTGATCGTGCCGCTGCTGGCGTTCGCGTTCCTGGCCGAGCGGCCGGCGAAGCGGTTCCTCGCCGCGGTGCCCGTGCTGCTCGGCGGGATCGTGCTGGCCGGCGGGTTCGCGGGCACCGGTTCGTTCGGCTCGGACCCGGTCACCGGCGCCGTCGCGGCGCTGCTCGCCGGGGCCGGGTACGCCGGCTACCTGTTCCTGATCCGGCTCAGCGGCGGCACGGGCACGCAGGCGCACTCGCTGGTGCTGGCCACCGTCTCCGCCGGCGCGGTCGCCGTCGTGCTGGGTATCCCGACCGGCACCCTCGACCTGGCGCCGGGCTGGCCCGCGTTCGGCTGGCTGCTCGCGCTGGCCGGCGTCGGCCAGCTGGCGGGCTGGCTGCTCATTTCCGCCGCGCTGCCCCGGATGTCGGCCACCACCGGGTCGACGTTGATGCTGCTGCAGCCGGTCGGCGCGGTGCTGCTCGGCGTCGGCCTGCTCGGGGAGACACCCGGGTGGGCCCAGCTGACCGGGTGCGCGGGCGTCGTCGCCGCGGTCTGCTTCGCCGGCAGCGGACGTTCTGCGCGCGAAGGCCGTCCCGGCTAACGTCGCGGGCATGCGGGTGCTGGTGGCCGGAGCGTCGGGGTTCGTCGGCAGCCGGTTGTGCCCGGCGCTGGAGGAGGCCGGGCACGAGGTGCTCGCCATGACGCGGCACCCCGCGAAGTACCGCGGCGCCGGGAAAGCCGTCCGCGGCGACGTCGCCGACGTCGGCTCGCTGCGGGACGCGCTCAAGGGCGTCGAAGCCGCCTACTACCTCGTGCATTCACTCGACAGTGCGGACTTCAAGCGCCGCGACGCGGACGCCGCGCGCGCGTTCGCCCGGGCCGCGGCCGACGCGGGCCTGCGCCGGATCGTCTACCTCGGCGGGCTCGGGGACGACGCCGATGCGCTGTCGGACCACCTCGCCAGCCGCCGCGAGGTCGAACGGCTGCTGGGGGAGACCGGCGTGCCGGTGACGGTGCTGCGCGCCGGCATCGTGATCGGGCACGGCGGCACGTCGTGGGAGCTGACGCGGCAGCTGGTCGAGCACCTGCCGGCGATGGTCACCCCGCGCTGGGTCGGCACGCGCACGCAGCCGATCGCGATCGCCGACGTCGTCCGCTACCTGGCCGGCGTCCTCGACCACCCGGAGGCCGCCGGCCGGACGTTCGACATCGGCGGCCCCGAAGTGCTGGCCTACCGCGACATGCTGCAGCGGGTGGCGGTGATCGAAGGCCGGCCGCTGCTGATCCTGCCGGTCCCGCTGCTGTCCCCGCGCCTGTCGTCGTACTGGCTTTCGCTCGTCACCGACATCGACGTCACCACCGGGCGGGCGCTGATCGACTCGATGACCAACGAGGTCGTCGTCCGCGACGACGCGATCCGCCGGATCGTCGAGTTCGAGCCGATGGGCTACGACGAAGCCGTCCTGCAGGCCCTGGGCGAGCGGGCGAAGAGCCGGCGGCCGGCGTGAAGCCGTTCCTCGCCGCGGTGACCGCCGCGGGCTCCGGCCTGCTCGGCGCGTCACTGGCCAGCCGTCCCGGCTCCCGCCGCTTCCACGTGCTCACCGCTTCGGTGGCGGCGACGTGGCTCGCCGGGGCGCAGGCGGCCGGACCGGTGCCCCGCGGCCGCCGGGACGTCGTCCAGCCGGTGGTGGCGGGAGCGGGCGCGTTCGGCGTGTTCTACGGGTGCGCGCTGGTGGCCCGCCACATCCCGCCGCTGCGCCGGGCGATCACCGGGGTCCTGGACCACGCCCACCGTGGCCCGAAGGCCTCGGTGGCGGCGACGGCGCTGCTCACGGGAGCGGCGGAAGAGGTGTTCTTCCGCGGCGCGCTCTACGACGCGGCGGGCGCCCGGACTTCCACGGCGGTGTACGTGCTTTCCACGGTGGCGACCCGGAATCCCGCGCTGGTGCTGGCGTCGGCGGTGATGGGCACGCTGTTCGCGTGGCAGCGCGGCCGGTCGGGCGGGGTCCAGGCACCGGTGCTGACGCACGTGGTCTGGTCGGCGCTGATGCTCGGCTTCCTGCCGCGTCTCTTCCCGCCGGAAGCGCTCGACTCCGCCGGGGTTCGCGCACCAGAATGACCGCTTGTGCGGATCATGCTCGCGGCTGTCGCCGTCCTCGCCGCTGTCGCCGGTTGCCAGGCCGAGGTGGCGGGCCACGCCTCTCCCCTCCAAGACGGCTTCGTCGTCAAGGACGGGACGCAGCTGCGGTTTCGCCCCGTCCTGAGCGAGGTGCCCCCCGGCCCGGCGGTCGGCTCACCGGGGCAGCGGCAGAGCACGGACCCCGCCACGCAGGAAGCCGCCGCGCGGGCGCTCTCCTGCGAACCGGGTGAACCGGACGCTTTCGACGGCCGGGACGACCCGGCGCTTCCGCTGGTCAGCTGCGACCGCGCGCAGGGCAGCCGGTACCTCCTCGGCCCGGGTTTCCTCAGCGGCGCGGACGTGAGCCGGGTGGCGGCACGGGTCGATCCGGAGACCGGAAACGCCGCCGTCACCGTGAACTTCACCGCCGCTGGGGCAGGGACGTGGGCGGAGTGGACCGAGCACAATATCGGCAAGCAGGTCGCCATCGTCCTGAAGAGCCGGGTGCTCACCGCGCCGATGATCCAGTCCGCCATCACAGGCGGTACCACGCAGATCACGGGCCGGCTCACGCTGCCCGAAGCGCAGCAGCTGGCGCGGGAGATCGCCGGCGCCTGACCGCTCAGCAGGGGGGCGGCGTTTCCCGGCAGGCTTCCACGCCCGTTTTGCTCGTCGCCTGCTGCAGCAGCGTGTAGAGGGTCTCGCGCTGCTCGCCGTCCAGTGCGCTGAACACCTCGTCCTCGACCGCGGCCAGGGCGAACTCCGCGCGGGCTAGCAGCTTCGCGCCGACGTCGGTCAGCTCGACCAGGTGCCGCCGGCGGTCCGCCGGTGAGCGGCGCCGCTCGATCAGGTTCTCGGTCTCCAGCTCGTTGAGCAGGCTCACCACGTTCGTGCTGTCCATCTCCAGGATCTTCGCTAGGTCCTGCTGCGCGCTGCCGCCCTGGTCGCGCAACACCGTGAGGGCGATCAGGTGCCGCGGCCGCAGCCCGAGCGGGGCCAGCACCGACTCGCTGCGCAGCCGCAGCCGGCGCGCGAGGTGGTCGACCAGCGCGCCGCAGCGGTGCGGGGGCTGGTCGACGACCGGGAGCGAGGTCATGCGCCCAGTATATGGGCAGACTGATGGTCGATGTGCTATCAATAGTTTGTCCTACACCAACGATCTACGGACGGCTAACGAAATGGCTCATCTCCTGCACATCGACTCGAGCATCCAGGGCGAGGCCTCGGTGAGCCGGCGGCTCAGCGCGCGGGCCGCGGCGGCGTGGCGCTCCGCGCACCCGGACGGCACGGTCACCTACCGCGACCTGGGCGCGAACCCGCTGCCGCACCTCGACGCGGCCGGTGGGCTGGCCGACCGGGTGCCGCCGGAGCAGCACACGCCGGAGCAGGCAGCGGCCTGGGCGCGGACGCTCCAGGTCGTCAACGAGGTCAAGGCGGCCGACACGGTCGTGCTGGGCCTGCCGCTGTACAACTTCGGGCCGCCGAGCAGTGTCAAGACCTGGGTGGACCACCTCATCGCCCCGGGCCTCTCGGTCGACGCCGAGACCTACGCCGGCCTGCTCGGCGGGCGTGAGTTCGTCGTGCTGGCCAGCCGGGGCGGCGGCTACGGCGAAGGCACGCCCCGCGAAGGCTGGGACCACGCCCAGCAGTGGCTGCCCCACGGCGTCGCCATGACCGGCCTGGAACCGCGCTTCATCACGGCGGAGTTGACGCTGGCGGCGGTGCGCCCGGCGCTGGCCGACCTCATCCCGCTCGCCGAGGAGAGCCTCGCGGCCGCGGAACGCGCCATCGACGAGCTGTGGGTCCCGGCCCGGGTGTGACCCGGCCGGGAGACCGGCCGCGCGGGGCAGTCCGCGCGGCCGGCGCGCGAGGACCTCGCACCCGCAACCCCGACGGCGGCCACGCCCGGCCCGGGCGGTACCGTGCCGCGGCGGGCGGACTGAGGTGGTGTGGCACGGGCCGCACCGGGGCGAGGAAGGTCGGGTTTGAGCGCGCACACCTCCCAGATGGACGACATCCGGCTCGTCGCGCAGCCCAGCGCGCTGCCGGTCACCGAGCTGTTCGTCCGCCTGATTCTCACCGACTGGTCCCTGCTGCCGATGCTGGAGCAGGTGACCGCCACCGCGAGACGGCTGGTCGAGGCCGTCGTCGACGCCAGTGATCCCAAGGCCCCCGCCTTCGTCACGCTGCGGCTGCGGCTGCGCGCCGAGGTGCTCTCGATCGAGGTCGACGACGACGTCCCCGGGCGGCCGGACCCGCAGGCCCGGCCCGGCGAGCGGCTGGGCGTCGCGCCCGCCGACGGCGGCGGCCGCACCACCTGGTGCGAACTGCCGCTGCCGGGCGGGATGACCGCGCGGCAGGTGCGCCTGCCCCGGCGTCAGGAGCGCCGGACGCTGGTCGACGAGCCCGTCTCCGGCGACCCGGTGACCGCGGACCCGGAGGTCCTCGAGCGGCTGCTGACCCGGCTGAGCGGCTGGTCCGGCCAGAGCTGAACGCTTTCCCTCGCGCGTCCGTGCATCCAGGCAGGGGGTGACGTGGACGCGAGGAGGCAGCCGCCGTGCGGATCGTGATCGCGGAGGACGACGCCCTGCTGCGGGAAGGGCTGGTGCTGCTCCTGCGCAGTGAGGGGTTCGAGGTCGCCGCGGCCGTCGACCACCCCGGCGACCTGGTGACGACGGTCGAGGCCGTGGAACCGGACCTGGCCGTCGTCGACGTCCGGATGCCGCCGACGTTCACCGACGAAGGGCTCCGCGCCGCCCTCGAATCCCGGCGCCGCGTGCCCGGCCTGGCGATCCTGGCGCTTTCGGCGTTCGTCGAAGACGGCTACGCGGGCGACCTCCTGGCCGCCGGCGGCGGCGGAGCCGGGTACCTGCTCAAGGAGCGCGTCGGCAAGCCCGGCGAGTTCCTCGACGCCCTGCGGCGCGTCGCCGCCGGCGGCACGGTCCTGGACCGGGACGTCGTGGCGGTCCAGCTGGCCCGGCCCCGGCCCGGTGACCCGGTGGCGACGCTGAACGCCCGCGAGCGCGAGGTCGTGGCGTTGCTGGCCGAGGGGCATTCGGTGCCGGCGATCGGGCGGCTGCTCGGCATCGGCACCGCCGCGGCGCGGCAGCACGCCGGGGACGTCAGCGCGAAGCTGCGCGTCCCCGACGGTGCCCAGGCGATGCTCAGCTATCTGCGGGCGTGAGGACTTCGGCCTGCCGCTCCCGGTACCGGGCCACGTTGGCCAGCTTGACGTCTTCGTAGCCGCGGACGAGGTCGGGCAGCTCGGCCAGGGCCCGCGCCGTGCCGGTGTCCCCGGCGTGCAACGCCCGCAGGACCACACCTCGGTAGTCCTCGATCAGCTCGCGCTCGACCCTGCGCACCTCGGCGCGGCCGAACGGGTCGAACCGGGTGCCGCGCAGCCGCCGCAGCGCGTGGAGCAGCCGGAACGCCGGGCGGAACCACGGGCCCAGGCTGATCTTGCGCCGCATGCCGAGCGTCCGCAGCACCGGCGGGTGCAGCCGGTAGGCGTACTTCGTGCCCACGCCGAACCGGTCCTCCAGGCCGTCGGTGAACGCCGGATCCAGTGACAGCCGGGCGACCTCGTACTCGTCCTTGTACGCCATCAGCTTGTACAGGTGCTTCGCGACGGCCTCGGTGATCTCCGTCGGCCCGTCCTCCAGCACCCGCACCCGCTCGACGAACTCCGCGTACGCCCGGGCGTAGGCCTTGTCCTGGTAGGCGATCAGTTCGGGGACGCGGATGTCGAGCAGTCGCGCGAGTTCGGAGCCGGGCTCGGCGTGCACCAGCGCCCGCACCGCGCCGGGCTTCGCGGCGACCACCGGCTCCGGAGCCTTCGCCGGGGGCTCGGCGACGAGCAGGCGGCCGCGGCGGAACGCCTGCAGGTTCGCGGCGACCTGCGTGCCGTTCAGTTCGATGGCGCGCTCGATCACCGGCGCGGGCAGCGGGATCGCGCCGGTCTGGTAGGCCGCGCCGAGCTGCAGCACGTTGGCGAACTGGTCGTCGTCGAAGAGCTCCTCGGCCAGGCCGCGCGCGTCCAGCGACACCGTGCGCGCCGCGGCGGTCTCGATGGGCGCGAGCACACCGGCGGGGTCGGGGAAGGACACCGTCGTGTCGACGACCATCCGGCCGGTCGGGACCTCGGTCGTGGAGACGACGGCGGTCGTGCGGGCCGGGTCGGCGACCCCGAGGTTCGCCGCGTCCGCGCCGACCAGCGCGTCACAGGCGAGGTAGAGGTCGCACTCGCCGGCGGCGAGCTTCGCGGCCTGTTCGACCGGTTCCGCCGTCACCTTCAGGTCGGAGACGACGGCGCCGCCCTTCTGCGCGAGCCCGGTCTGGTCGAGCGTGCGGACGTGCCGGCCGTCGAGCACCGCGGCGGTGGCGAGGATCTGCGTCACGGTGACCACGCCGGTGCCGCCGATCCCAGTGATCCGGACGGTGAAGTCCTTCGCCGGGATCTCCGGCGTCTCCGGCGTCTCCGGCGTCTCCGGTGTCTCCGGTGCGGGGACGGCGTCGGCGGCCAGGTCGGCGGCCTTCCGGCGCTGCTTCCGGCCGGTCGGCACCACGGTGACGAACGACGGGCAGTCGCCGGCCAGGCAGGAGTAGTCGACGTTGCACGACGACTGGTGGATCGCGGTCTTGCGGCCGAATTCGGTGTCCACGGGCTGCACGGACAGGCAGTTCGACTTGGTGCCGCAGTCGCCGCAGCCCTCGCACACACGCTCGTTGATGACCACGCGCGTGGCGGGCGCGGTTTGCTTGCCGCGACGGCGTTTCCGGCGCTTCTCGGCCGCGCACTCCTGCTCGTGGATCAGCACGGTGACGCCCTTGATCGCGGCCAGTTCCTCCTGCGTGCGCAGGAGTTCGCTGCGGTCGCGGACTTCGACGCCGGCGGGCGGCTTCCGGTGCTTCGCCGGGGCGTCGCTGGTGATCACGACCCGCTTCGCGCCTTCGACGAGCAGCAGTTCCGCGACCTTCTCGACGGGCAGCCCGCCGACCGCGTCCTGGCCGCCGGTCATCGCCACGGCGGAGTTGTAGAGCAGCTTGTAGGTGATGTTCACGCCGGCGGCGACCGCCGCGCGCACGGCGAGGCTGCCGGAGTGGGTGAACGTGCCGTCGCCGATGTTCTGGACGAAGTGGTCGGCCTCGACGAACGGCGCCATGCCGATCCACTGGGTGCCTTCGCCGCCCATCTGCGTCACGCCGAGGACGGTGCCGACCTGGTCGGGCTCCATGAACAGGGCCATGGTGTGGCAGCCGATGCCGCCGCCGACGAGGGTGCCTTCCGGGACCTTCGTCGACGAGTTGTGCGGGCAGCCCGAGCAGAAGTACGGCGTGCGCGCGAGCAGCGGGACGGCGATGCGCTCGCGACGGCGTCGTCCCCGGTAGGCCTCGACCGGCGGAATACCCTTCGGCAGGACCCTGGCCAGGCCGGCGGCGATGCCGTCCGGGTCCAGCTCGCCCAGCTCGGTGAACAGCGTCCGGCCGTCGTGGTCCTTCTTGCCGCTGATCCTCGGCGCGTGGGGAACGCCGTACAGGATCTCTTTGAGCGCGGTTTCGACGAACGCCCGCTTCTCCTCGACGACCACGATGTCGTCGAGGCCGTCGGCGAACTCGCGGACGATCGTGGGCTCGAGGGGGTGGATCGCGCCGAGCTTGAGGATGCGGATCCCGTGCGGTTCCTCGTCCAGGCCGAGGGTGCGCAGCGCCTGCCGGAGGTCCAGGTAGGACTTGCCGGCGGCGACGATGCCGATCCGGTCGGCCGGTCCGCGCCGGGTGATCCGGTTGATCCTGCTCGCGCGCAGGTAGTCGAGGGCGAGGGGGAGCCGGACGGTGAAGAGGCTGCGCTCCAGCTCGGCGAGGCTGGTGCCGAGCAGCCGTGACGTGGGCTGGTGCCGGTAGCCGGCGATCTCGGGTGCAGTCCACTGAGGACTCACGGTCGCCGTGCCGGACGCGTCGGCGACGTTGGCGACGATCTTCAGCGACGTCCACAGCCCGCTGGCCCGCGACAGCTCGACGGCGTGCATGCCGAGGTCGAGGACGTCCTGGGCGTCGGCGGGGTAGAGCACCGGGATGGCCAGGTCGGCGAGGGCGAGCTCGGACGCGCAGGGGACGGTGGACGACTTCGCGTTGGGATCGTCCCCGACGAGCGCGACCGCGCCACCGCGCGGATCGGTGCCGGCCAGGTTGGCGTGGCGGAGGGCGTCGCTGGCGCGGTCGAGACCGGGTGCCTTGCCGTACCAGAAGCCGGTGACGCCCCGCTGCCCGCCGGCACCGGCGACGAGCTGACTGCCCATGACCGACGTCGCGGCCAGCTCTTCGTTGAGGCCGGGCCGGTGCACGACGTCGTGCTTCTCCAGCAGCGTCGCCCGGCGGCCGAGTTCCAGGTCGTAGCCGGCCAGCGGCGAACCCTCGTAGCCCGAGACGAAGACGGCCGGGTCGCCGCCGCGGGCGCGGTCGTGGCGGACGCGGTCGAACAGCAGCCGCACCAGGGCCTGCACCCCGGTCAGGTGCACGGTTCCCGCCTCCCGCAGGTAGCGGTCCTCCAGCGTGAACGTCTCCACGCGCGGCTCCTTTCGCCTCGGTGTGCTTCGGGGGAGGGTGCGACGTGGGCCACACCGACGCAACAGGCGGCGTCGTTTTGGGGCCTCCCACGCAACCTTATTATGGTTTCGACGGCGTTTGACGCCGATTTTTGCGTGTGGTTAGGCTTGCGCATGCCCGAAGAGCTGCTCGACGCCACCGACCACGAGATCCTCGGCCTGCTGCGCGAGGACGCCCGCCGCACGCTGTCCGACATCGCGGGCCGGGTGACGCTGTCGACGGCGGCGGTCAAGCGCCGCATCGACCGGCTGCGCGAGAGCGGCGTGATCACCGGGTTCACGGTCCAGGTCGACCACGCGAAACTGGGCTGGGGGATCGAGGCGTTCACCGAGCTGCGGTTCGTGGGCAACACGAAGGTGGCCGAGATCCTCCGGACGACCACGCGGATGCCCGAGGCCCAGGCGGTGTTCACGATCGCCGGCGACCCGGACGCGCTGGTGTGGCTGCGCGTCCGGGACATGGCCCACCTGCAGAAGACGATCGACGAGATCCGCCGGCACCACCAGGTGACGGGGACGAAGACGTTGATCGCGCTGGAATCCTGGTCGCGGTAGCCGTGGAGACCGTGACGCTGGCGCAGCGGCCGGAGCTGGCCGACGCGGTGTACGCCATCCCTTATCCGCCGGGGTCGCCTCGGTTCATGGAGGGCAGCCTCACGAGCTTGCTGGTCCGGGGGCGGCGGGTGGCGCGGCGGTGGCCGCACCTGGTGGTGGCGTTGCTCGAGGGCGGGTCGCCGGTGGCGCGGGGGATCATGGTGCCGTTCCGCGGTCGGTCGCCCTTTCCGGCCCGCGGCTGGGACGAAGTGGCCGTGTGGGCGGCCGAGGACGCTCTTGACGGCCTTGCTCCCGATACCGCTTGTGCGTTGGAGATCGCCGTGCATCCTTCGCACCAGGGGCGTGGTCTGTCGTCTGTCGTGTTGACCGGGATGCGGGAAGCTGTTGCCGCGGCGGGACTCGCGTCTCTTGTCGTTCCGGTTCGGCCGCCGGACAAGGCCTTGGTTCCGGGGGTGTCGATGGAGTCGTACGCGTTTGCGGTTCGGCCGGACGGGTTGCCGGTGGATCGGTGGTTGCGCACGCACGTCCGTGCCGGTGGGCGGATCGAGTGTGTCGCTTCGTGTTCGGCGACCGTGCAGGCTCCGCTGGCTGATTGGCGGCGGTGGACCGGGTTGCCGTTCGATCGTGACGGGCCGGTGGTGGTTCCCGGGGCTCTTGCTCCGGTCTTTGTGTCCACTGTGGATGATTATGCCGTCTACGTCGAAGCCAACGTCTGGGTGTCGCATCGGCTGTAGTTCGGAAGCGCCCTTACATCCTTTCGGTAACTGTTCAGGCCGTTTTCGGTTCGTGAGCGGGACTATGGAATGATCTTGTTGTGGGGGAAGGTGTTCGTCCGTCGTATGACGAGCTGGCTGCGTTGGTCGCGGCGCAGGCGGTGGAGCTCGCGCGTGCGAGGGAGGAGATCACTCGGCTGCGGGATGAGGTCGCCCAGCTGAAACGCCGCCTCGGGATGCATTCGGGCAACTCGTCCATGTCGCCGTCATCAGACCGGTTCAGCTCTGCACCGTCCGCAAACGCGGCCGCCACATCATCACCGCGCTCCGCGACGACATCACCGGAAAGCCCTGGCTACCAACAACTACCGACACAACCTGAACAGTTACCCCCGATCGTGTGATGAACTTGTGTTCGATGCTCGGTAATCTTGAGCTATGTCCGACAACGCGACTCTCTCCTCCGAAGCGGTGGCCATCGCCGACCGCATCGGCGAGCTGCTCGCGTGCATGCGCTCCGCCGAAGCCGAACTCGGTGCGCTGCTGGTAGAAATCGAGCAACGCGGAGTGATGGAGCTATTCGGCTACCGCTCTGTCGCTCGGCTGTTGGAGCACCTCGGCGATGTTCCGAAGCAGGCCGGCGAACGGCTGGTGAAACGGGCTCGGGCCCTCAACCCGGGCCGGAACCTTGACGGCAGCCCGATTCCCGCTCTCGCACCCGCGACCGGTGTTGCCGCACTGGCGGGGCGGCTGAGCAACCCGATGATCGATGTGATCACCGGGGTTCTCACGCAGGTTCCGCCGGAGCATCAGGCGACTGCGGAGGTCGACCTTCTGACCTTTGCTGCCGATGCCGGGCATAAGCAGGTTGCGGCCCTCGGTGCCCGCATCCTCGCCCACCTCGCTCCTGACGGCACCGAACCCTCTGACTCCGAACCCGCCGCCCCGACCCGGGAACTCTTCCTGCGCCGCAAGCGCTCCGGGATCTGGGAGCTGAACGGCAGGTTCGATGACGAGACCGGCACTCGCGCCAGCGCCCTGCTCGATGCGCTGGCCGAACGCCGCACCGGCGACGAGGGCTCCGACCACCGAACGCTGCCTCAGCGTTACGGCGATGCCTTCTCCGACGCGGTCGACCTTGCTTTGAACTCCCCGGATCTGCCCATGCAGGCCGGAGAACGAGCGCACGTGATGGTCGCGGTGTCGCTAGCCGACCTCAAGACCGGCGTCGGGACAGCCACCCTCGGCGACACCGGCGAAATGACCGCCGCCGAAGCCCGCATCCACGCCTGCGACAGCATGCTCATCCCCGCCGTCCTCGGCGACAAGAACGAACCCCTCAACCTCGGCCGCCTCCGCCGCCTCATCTCCGCCGGCCTCCGCCGCGCCCTGTACCTGCGTGACCGTGGTTGCGCCTTCCCTGGTTGTCATCGGCCGCCACGGCATTGCCAGGGTCACCACATCCGCCACTGGGCCGACGGAGGCCCCACCAACCTCACCAACCTGGTCCTGATGTGCGCCCACCACCACCGACTCCTGCACCGCTCCGGCTGGGAAGTCCGCATCGCCCCCGACGGCCTCCCCGAATTCCTCCCACCAAGGTTCATCGACCGGCGCCGAAAACCCAGACGCAACAACATCCACGAACCACTCCCATTCGCAGCCTGAACACGGGAAAGGCCCGCAGCCACACGGCTACGGGCCCACCCCCGGGCGTCCCCGGCCAGAGCCTGCCGACCAAGTTCGCCAGGCTCTGGTCAGGCAGTCTGCTTGGGCCTGGGCTTGCGGAGCAGAGCCCGCAGGTGTTCGGTTGGTGGATCTCGTCCGGGCTTCCGTTCCACCCGGAGACACCTGGGCCCGGCCGCGGCGAGTCAGCCGCGCAGCAAGACTCCGGATGTTCGCTCCCGCTCGAAGAACACCTCCGGCCACTCGATCGAGTCCGGTGGTGCGTCGATCGCCGCGGCTCGGCGGCGGAGCTCGGCCAGGTAGCCCGCGTCCAGGACCGCTCGGGCCGACAACGGCTCGCGCAACAACAGATCCGCCGGGCCCTCGTAGAGGTACGCGTCCACACCCGGGTAGCCGCGTGTTCCCGGCGGGTACTCACGGTTCAGCGGGAAGTACGTCGTTTCCAGCGCACCCAGCCACGATCCCTGCACCGGCACCAACGCCGGCCACGTGCCCAGCCGGCGCTCGAGGCGGGCGTTGTCCGCCGTGAACCCCCGGTGGTCCGCGATCACGTACGCCGCTCCGGGGTACTCGCGTTCCAGCTGGGCCACTGCGCCGCTGCCGCCGTCGTGGGTCAAGTGGCCCAGCCCGAACAACATCAGCGCCTTGCGGTTCCTTTGCAGGACCTGCGTCTTCACCACCGACACGATGGAGGCGTCCCGGTCCAGGAACGGATCCAGGTCCGCCGGCGTGTGCACGCGGCTCCAGTCGACCGGCGGATCGGTGGCCAGCACGCGGATCTTCCGCGCGGCGGGCAGCGTCGTGTTGACCTGCCGGACCAGGGCGAAAAGCTGCTCGTAGAACGTCGAGAACCCGCAGCTCGGCTGCGTTGTCTCGCGCCAGACGCCGCTGATCTCCGGGACCTGGGCTCCGGCGATGTAGGCGTCCAGCAACGGCTGGAGACGCGCGTTGCCGCACTCCACCGCTATGTCGTTCACCCGCGCCGGAAATCCGGGGTCGCGGATCAGGTCGAACACGAACGTTCCCACATCAGGGCTGGACTTCGCCACGATCGCGTGGCTGTCGAACGCCGCCAGCAGCGCCGCCACCGGATCGGGGCGTTGCTGGCCCGCGTCCGCCGGAGCGGCGAGTAGGACGGCGGCCGCCAGGATGGCCAAGAAGAGTCGCACGAGAGCTCCTCGGATAGTTCCCCCACTGTCTTATGACTATAAGACAACTGGGCCAGCATTCAGGGCGCCCCGGGGCCGTGTCAAGACCGGGTCAGTGGCCGAACGCCTCCGCCAGCCACCACGATCCGCCGTCGTCGGCGATCTTGGCGTCGATCACCAGCGGGGCCGGACGCGGTCCCGCCAGCCACTCGCGCACCGCCGGCAGATCCGCGGCCGAGCGCACCGTGACGCCCGTGCAGCCGAAGCCGCGGGCGATGGCCGCCAGGTCGGAGTCGGGGAAGCGGACCGTGGTCAGGTCCGCGTCGCCGAAGTGGTGGATCTCCGCGCCGTACGCCGCGTCGTTGTAGACGATCACCACCAAGGGCAGCTCCAGGCGGACCGCGGTGTCCAATTCGGACAGTGCCATGTGGAACCCGCCGTCGCCCGTGCCCAATACCGGCAGGCGGTCCGGGCGGGCCAGGGCCGCGCCGATGGCCGTGCCCAGGCCCAGGCCGATGCTCTGGAACGCCTGGGTGAAGCAGAACCCGTGCTCGTCGGGCACCGACAGGTACGCGCTCGGGTACCCCATGAAATTGCCCGAGTCGATGGAGACGATCCGCTCGGCCGGCAGCAGCTCGTCCAGGAGCCTGCTGAGGGTCCGCGGGTCGATCCGGCCGTCGCCGGACAGGTCCTCGTGCTCGACGTCGTTCCAGCGGCCCGTCGCGATCCGGGTCGCCACCTCGTCCGTGCGGTAACCCTGGCGCGAAGGTGTCACGGCGAGCACGTCGAGGGCGGTGCCCGTGACGTCGCCGACGACGCCCAGGTCGATCGGCCGGTGCGCGCCCAGCGCCGCCTGCTCGACGTCGACCTGGACGAGCTTCGCGTGCGGGCTGAGCAGCTTGCCGTGGCGGGTCGTCCACATGTTCAGCGCGCAGCCCCAGCCGACGACCAGGTCGGCGCCCACGATCAGCTCGGCCGCGGCCGGGGACGCGAAACCGCCCGAGATGCCCAGCGCGAACGGGTCGTCGTGGAACAGGCCGTGCGCGACGGCGGAGGTCGCCAGCAGCGCGCCGCACCGGGAAGCGAGCTCGCGCAGCACGTCCCCGCTGCCGCGGGCGCCGCGGCCGGCGATGAACACCGGCCGCTCGGCGGCGGCCAGGAGGTTCGACAGGGCCGCCACCGCGGCGGTGTCCGGTCGCACGAGCGCGGGTCCCGGGATGTCCGGCAGCGGGGGCGGGGACGGCGCCGGCTGGGCCTGGACGTCGAGCGGAAGGTTCAGCACCACCGTCCGGCGCTGCTGGCGCGCCGTCCGGAACGCCCGCACGGTGTCGGCCACCGCCGTCGCGGCCGAGTGCACGCGCTCGGGGACCGCGCCGACCGCCGCCGCCAGGCCGTCCTGGTCGATGCGGAAGTTCGACAGCACCGACGCGGCCGCGGAGTCGGCCGTGAGGACCAGCATCGGCGTCCTGCTCTTGGCCGCTTCGGTGATCCCGGTGACGGCGTTGGTCAAGCCGCAGCCCTGGTGCAGCGACAGCACCGGCACCTGGCCGCTCATCCGGGCGTACGCGTCGGCCATGCTCGCCGCGCCGCCCTCGTGGCGGGCCGCGACGAACCGGACGCCGCCCGCGCGCAACGCGTTGGTGACCTCGAAGTTGCCGCTGCCCACCACGCCGAACGCCGTGCCGGCACCGAGGCCGGCCAACGTCCGGCCGACCAGTTCGGCGACGTTCACCGCTCCACCAGGGCCAGCACGCGGGCGGGGCTGCCCGAGCCGCCGACGATCGGCAGCGGCGAGACCAGCAGCAGCACGCCGGTCGGCGGCAGGGACGCGAGGTTCCGCAGCTGCGTCAGGCCGTGCTTCCCGGCGCCCAGCAGCAGTTCGTGGCAGGGGAACATCGGCTCGAGGCCGGGTGCCTGTCCCGCGTCGGTGCCCACCGTTTCGACGCCGAGCCCGGTGATCGGCGTTTCCTCGGCGAGCCACCGCGCGCACCCGGGTGCGACGCCGGGGGTGTGCGAGCCGGCCTCGTCGGCGTTGAGGAAGTCCTCCTGATCGCCGCTGCGCGCGTCCCAGCCGGTGCGGTAGAGCAGCCAGCCGCCGTCGGGCAGCGGCCCGTGCTCCGCCGTCCAGGCCCGGACGTCGTCGATCGAGAGCAGGAAGTCCGGGTCCTCGGCCGCCCGGGCCGAGAAGTCCAGCACGACCGCGGGCGCCACCAGCGTCTTCAGCGGCACCTGCGAGACGTCGTGACCGTCCTTTCCGGACACCCAGTGCACCGGGACGTCGAGGTGGGTGCCGGTGTGCTCGCCGGTGTGGATGTCGTTCCAGTACCACCGCGGGCCGCGTTCGTCGTACCGGCTGATCTCCTCCAGGCGGAACGGGATCGTGTTGGCGAACGGCTCGGGCAGCTGAAGGATCGGCGTGCTGGAGCTCAGGGGAGCGGTGAGGTCGACGATCTCGATCGCGCCGCCCGCGATCGCCTTGCTCAGCCCGTCCAACAACGACATGCCTGCCTCCCGGTGCCGGTGTGCGTCCGTCGATCAAGACCTTATGTCTTGACAGCCGGACACCGGCAGGTGTTGTCTTAATGTCGTAAGACAATAGGAGGGTGGGCAGGGTGATCGAGTTCGTCCTCGACGGCCGTTCCCGGGTGGCCACGTACATGCAGCTCGTCGTCCAGGTGAAGCAGGCGCTGCGCGTCGGCCTGCTGCGGCCCGGCGACCAGCTGCCGAAGGTGCGGGCCGTGGCCGAGGCGCTGGCGATCAACCCGAACACCGTGCTCAAGGCCTACCGCGAGCTGGTGCTGGAGGGGCTGGCCGAAGGCCGCCCGGGGGTGGGCACGTTCGTGACCGGCAGCCTGGCCGGGCCTTCGCTGGGCCACCAGGCGCAGCTGCGCGAGGAGCTGGTGGCCTGGCTGGAGCGCGCCGAAACCGCGGGGATGTCGCCCGACGACATCGCCGCCCTCATCGAAACCACGATCCGCGGCACCCCGGTGCCGCACGACCTGGCATAGGAGTCCGGAATGGAACTGGCGGTGGAAGCCAGGGCGCTGGGCAAGCGCTACGGGCGCACCTGGGCGTTGCGGGACTGCGAGCTGGAGGTGCCCGCCGGGCGCATCGCCGCGCTGGTCGGCCCGAACGGCGCGGGCAAGACGACGCTGCTGCACCTGGCCGTCGGCCTGCTGAAACCCGACGCGGGCGAGGTGCGCGTCTTCGGTCGTGAGCCGCGGTCCGCGCTGCCGGACATCGGGTTCGTCGCGCAGGACACCCCGCTCTACCGCGACTTCACCGCGGCGGAGCTGGTCACCATGGGCGGCAAGCTCAACCGCCGCCGCTGGGACGCCGCGCTGGCGCGTGACCGGCTCGCCATGCTCGGCATCCCGCCGGACAAGCCGGTGGGGAAGCTGTCCGGCGGCCAGCGCGCCCAGGTCGCCCTGGCGCTGGCCCTGGCCAAGCGACCACGGTTGCTCCTGCTGGACGAACCCATCGCGAGCCTCGACCCGCTCGCGCGCCGCGAGTTCATGCAGACGCTGATGGGTGCCGTGGCCGAAAGCGAGACGACCGTGCTGCTGTCCTCGCACCTGCTCGCCGATCTCGAACGCAGCTGCGATCACCTGATCGTCCTGCAGCGGTCGGAGGTCCGGCTGGCGGCGCCGGTCGACGAGCTGCTCGCCACGTACTGCACGCTCACCGGCCCGCGAGCCGGCAGCGAATCCATCGCCGGGGTGGCGGAGGTGGTCCGCGCGAGTCACACCGAACGCCAGTCGACGCTGCTGGTCCGCCGCGGCGACGGCCCGATCGATCCACTGTGGACGGAGCATGAAGTGACCCTGGAAGACGTGGTGCTGGCTCACCTCGCCGAAGCCGGGCCCCGCGTCCCGGCGTCCGCGTGGGGGGTGCCGGCGTGATCTGGCTGATCTGGCGGCAGCACCGCAAGCAGGCGCTGTTCACCCTCGCCGCCCTGGCCGCGCTCGCCGCGGTCATGGTGCCCACCGGCCTGGCGATGCACGCGAAGTACGACAGCCTGGGCCTGGGCGCTTGCCGGGCCGCGCTCGGCAATGCGTCGATGATCACGCAGACCGAGGCGGTTTCCCGCTGCGAAAGCCTCGGCCACCAGTTGCAGCAGGAGTACGGCGGCATGGTCTTCATCGCCGTCCTGTTCGTGGTCCTGCCGGTACTGGTCGGCGTGTTTTTCGGCGCACCGCTCGTCGCCCGCGAGGTCGAGCAGGGCACCCACCGTCTGGTGTGGACACAGGGGGTGACCCGCCTTCAGTGGGCGCTGGCCAAGTTCGGCGTGGTCGGCGCGATGACCACCGCGCTGTCCGTCGGGTACGCGCTGGGCGTGTCGTGGTGGTTCCAGCCACTGGTGAGCGCGAGCACCGGCCGGCTGAACTACCTCTCGTTCGACGTGCAGGGCATCGTCCCGATCGCGTACACGCTGTTCGCGCTGGCGCTGGGCGTCTTCGCCGGGACGTACTGGCGGAAGGTCCTGCCCGCCATGGGGATCGCCCTGGTCGGGTTCGCGGCGGTCCGCGTCGCGATCGAGGTCCTCGCCCGGCCGCGGTACCTGCCGGCGCAGAGCCTCACGTTCGCCCCGACCGGCGGGCAGACGCCGAACCCGGCGTCGGGGGAACTGGGTGATGGACCTCGGTGTCCGCAACGCGGCCGGGGAGCTGGTCCTGCCGAACGCGCAGCTCGGTCCGTGCCCGCCCGGCGGTTGCGGCGACTCCCAGGCCGGTCCTGGCGCGGTCAACTGGCTGCGGTACCAGCCGGGGGACCGGTTCTGGCTCTTCCAAGGCATCGAGACCGGGATCTTCGTGCTCCTGGCGGCGGCGCTGGTCTTCTTCGCCCTCCGCCGGCTGCGGACGGTCGCCTGACCCGGCACCCTCGGTCAGGGCCCACCGGCCGCCGGTGCGGGTTCGTGATTTCCCCACGGTGGCACGGAGTCAGCGGCCGATCGGGTGATCTGCGGGGGTAAGCGGGCGAACCCGTCCCGGAGGGCCGGTGCGGGGTCGTAAGGTCGCACCCGGTGAGGGAGCACAACGGTTCTGCCGAGGGGCGCGCGGGGGATCCGGAACCGTGGCGAGTGTGCTTGGTGAACTCGTCGGGCCGGGCACTGGGCGCCGGGATGCTGCTGGGCGAATCCACGGTGCTCACCTGCGCGCACGTGGTGCAGGCCGCGGAGGAGGAAGCGCTTTCGGGGGCGCACGTGCTGGTCCGCTTCGTCGGCCTGGACGGGATGCCCGAGACGCTCGCCACGGTGCGGCCCGGTTGCTGGGTGCCGCCGTCGGAGGACGGCCGCGGCGACATCGCGCTGCTGGACCTCGCCGAAGCGTTCCCGCACGTGCCCGGCGCCCCGCTGGTGCGCCTGGGTGCCGTCCGCGACCGGGTGGTCCACACCTACGGCTTCCCGGCGCCGCACCGCTACGGCGTCTGGGTGAACAACGCCGAACTGGCCGGCCTGGCCGGCGCCGCCGGGGAATGGATCCAGCTCAACTCGCCGCTGCCCGGCGAGCGCGTGCGGCGCGGGTTCAGCGGCGCGGGCGTGATCGACAAGGCGACCGGTGCGGTGCTCGGCATGGTGGTCACCGAGTACACCGACGAACGGGCGGGGCTCGCGTACCTGATCCCGGTGGAGGTGATCGTCCGGCACGTGCCGGAAGTCGCGCGGTGGGTGGGGGAGCCGCCGCGGCCGTCGGCCGGCCCGCTGATCGTCGTCATCGGCGATCGCGGCTCCGCCGGCCGGGAAAGTCTTCAGGCGCAGGTGCGGCGTGAACGCCGGGTGTCCCGCCCACCGGGGACCGACCGGGCGCCCGGTGGGCGGCTCACCGCGATCGTGGACGCGACCGGCAAGACCACCGGCGAGGTGGCCGAGCACGTCAGCGCCGGCATCAGCACCGGAGAGGTCGTCACCGTGCTGCAGACCAACCCGGAAGACGTCGCGGTGGCGGTCACCGGCGTCGAAGACGCCCATGCGCCGGAGGAAGTGCTCACCGACGTGGTGCGGCCGCTGATGGACCAGGGCGCCACCGTGCTGCTCCAGTTCAGCGGGCCCGACTCGCCCGCCGTGCGCCTGGCGCGGCGCTGGGAGCACGAACGGAACGCGCAGCGCCTGGATCGGCTGGCGCTGCTGGTCGACATGGTGGAGCACGAGGAGGACCGCACGCGGGAACGGGCCGCCCGGATCGGTTCGCACGTGGCGGTGCCCGGCAGCTCCGCGGACCTGCGCCTGCGGCTGGCCGCGCTGCGCTCGGCGGGCGAGCGAATCGAACCCGGCCGCGTGCGGCGGGCCCTCGCGGCGACCGAACGGGACGCGGAAGCGGCCCGGTGGGAGCTGGTCCGGCGGTACGCCGAACTCGACGCACTGGCCGCGCGGCACGACGAACTGCGCGGGCGGCTGCGCGGCTACAACGCCAAGGCGACCGATGCGGGCCTGATGGAAGACGAGGAACTGGCCGATTTGTACCGCCCGGCCATGGCGGCGCTGACCGCGCGGCCGGCCGAACCGGAGGCCGCGGCCGGACTGGTCGAGCGGTACGTGCGGGCGGTTCGCCGCCGGCTGGAGGGCGCGTGACGACGGAACCGGTGTGGTGCCACGGACAACCGGTCGGGCCGACCGGGTTCTGCGAGGTGTGCGGTCGCCTCCGGGTGCCGGCCGAGCCGCCGGCCACGCCCGGGCCGGCTCCCGAGAGCACCCGGCGCAGTGTCGAACTCGGCCGCAGTGTCGAACTCTGGAGCGGCGAGGCGGACTTCCAGTCGCTGCCCGCGATCGAGGTGCCGGACCCCGAGAAGCTCGTCCTCGCCGACCCGGACTACCCCGAGCAGTACCGGTTCTGCGGCCACTGCGGGGAACCCGTCGGCCGCGCCTACGCGGGGGAACCCGCGATCGCCGAGGGGTACTGCGAAAACTGCGGCGAACACTTCTCCTTCCTGCCCAAGCTGAAACGCGGCGAGCGGGTCGGCGACCGCTACGACGTCCTCGGCTGCTTCGCCCGCGGCGGGCTCGGCTGGGTGTACCTGGCCGCCGACACCGCGCTCGCCGGCCAGCACGTCGCCCTCAAGGGCGTGATCAACAGCGGCAACGCCGTGCTGCGCGCGATGGCGCGGGTCGAGCGCGATGTGCTCGTCCGGCTCGACCACCCGAACATCGTGCGCATCAGCGACTTCGTCGAGCACGCGCCGCCCGGCGGCGGCGAACCGGACACCTACCTGGTGATGGAGTACGTCGGCGGGCGGTCGCTGCGGGACCTGCTGAAGCACGGGCCGCCGCCGCGCGTGGAGCACGTGGTCGTCTACGGCCGGGCGATCCTCGGCGCGCTGGACTACCTGCACGGCGAAGGCCTGCTCTACTGCGACATGAAGCCGGAGAACGTGATCCACGGCGACAAGCGGGTCAAGGTCATCGACCTCGGCGCGGCCCGCTCGATCGCGGACCCGGCCGGGCCGAGCATCGGCACCGAAGGGTTCCAGGCACCGGCGCACGAGCTCACCCGGTACGGCCTGACCGTGCGCTCGGACCTGCACACCGTGGGCCGGACGCTGCAGGTGCTGCTCGAAGCCGCGAGCGAAGACGCCGATCCGGCGCGCGTCGCCGGCGGCCTGGACTCGCTGCACCGGGTGCTCGAACGCGCGGTCGCGCCGTTCGAACGGCGGTTCGCCACCGCGTCCGAAATGGCCGAGCAGCTCGACGGGGTGCGCCGGGAAATCCTTTCGCTGCGGGACGAACGGCCGCGGCCGGTGCCGTCGGCGTTGTTCGAGGACACCGCGGAACTGCTCGACGACGGCCTCGGCGCGGTGCCCGGCCTCGACCACTGGGTCGGCGGCGAACGCGTCGCCGGCCGGTTGGACCTGGGCCTGCCGGGTGCCGCCGGCGGCGCCGGCCGGCTGCCGATCCCGCGAGTCGCTCCCGACGACCCGGCGGCCGAGTTCATCGCCGCCGCGGGAGCGCCCGGGCCGCAGCGCTGGCTGGACAAGCTGACGATGTTCGGGCAGCCCTCGGTCGAGATCGCGTTCGCCCGGACGCGAGCCCAGGTCGCGCTCGGGAACTCCGGTGCCGCGGCCGCGGCACTGGCCGCCGCCGAAGAACAGCTCGGGAACGAGGCCGCGCGGGACTGGCGGGCGGCGTGGCACCACGGGCTGCTGGCGCTGGCCCGCGACGACGCCGAGCAGGCGACGGCCGCGTTCGACCGGGTGCACCGCAGCTGGCCCGGCGAAATCGCCCCGAAGCTGGCGCTCGGGTTCTGCGCCGAACTGCGCAAGGAGACCGAGCAGGCCGAACGCTGCTACCGCTCGGTGTGGCACCGCGACCACGGCCAGGCCAGCGCCGCCTTCGGCCTGGCCCGCTGCCACCTGCGGACGCACGGCCGCGACGCCGCGGTCGCCCTGCTCGACGCGGTACCGCCGGTCTCGCGCCACTACGACGCCGCGCGGATCGCCGCCGTGCGGATCCGGGCCGGGCGCCTGCCGTCCGGGCCGCCCGGCCGCGACGACTTCGCCGACGCGGCGCGCCGGCTGCCCGAGCTCTACCTCGACCGGGAGGCCCAGGACCGGCTGGAGGCGCTGGTCCGCGAGGCCGCGCTCGCCGAGCTGCCCGCCCTGGCCGCAATCACCGGCCGCGAAGACTGGTACGGCGGCGAGCTCCTCGGCGAGCACGTCACCGAACGCGGCCTGCGCTCGCTGGTGGAGGTGTCCCTGCGCCGGCTCGCCGAGCGGGCGCCCGACCGCAACTCCCACGGCGTGCTGGTCGACCTCGCGAACTCCGTCCGGCCGAAGACGAGAAGGTGATCTGATGCCCGACCGGGACCGCCCGTCGTTCACCCTTCAGCTGAGCCAGAACAAGTACCTGGCGCCCTCCGACGACCGGATGGACGTCGTGCTCACCGTGCGGGTGGGCGACGCCGGGGTGCCGGCGGCCGGGCTGCCACCGACCGCCGAGCTGCTGCTGGTGGACTGCTCGAGCTCGATGGACTGGCCGCCGACGAAGATCGAAGCCGCCCGGCACGCCTGCCGGGCGGCCATCGGCTCGCTGCGGGACGGCGTGCTGTTCGGGGTGGTCGAATGCACCAGCCGGGCCCGGCTCGTGTACCCGGCCGAGCCGCCGCTGGCGGTGGCCGGCGAGCGGACCCGCCACGAGGCGAAGGCCGCGGCCTCCGGGCTGATCGCCGGGGGCGGCACGGCGATGAGCACGTGGCTGGACCTGGCCCGGGACCTGTTCGGGACGACCCCGGCCGTGATCCGGCACGCGGTCCTGCTCACCGACGGCAAGAACGAGTCCGACCACCGGGGGGCGCTGGACGCCGCGCTCGACCGCTGCCGGGGCCGGTTCGCCTGTGACGCCCGGGGAATCGGCGACGACTGGGATCCGCGGGACCTGCAACGGATCGCGTCCGCCCTGCGCGGCAGCGCGGACGCCGTCCTGGAGGACGCGGAGCTCGCCGGGGATTTCCGGCGCCTGGTCGAGCGGGCGATGGGCCGGACCGTGCCGGACCTGCGGCTGCGGATGACCACGCTGCCCTACAGCCGGCTGCGGTTCGTCAAGCAGGTCTTTCCGACCGAGGTCGAACTCACCCGGCAGTGCCAGGCAAAGGAGGGCCGCGCGATCGAGCTGCCCACCGGGGCGTGGGGCGACGAGCTGCGCGAGTACCACCTCTGCCTCGACGTCGACGCGGGGGCGCTGACGCGGTACGAAGACCGGTTGCTGGGCACTGTCACGCTCTTCGCCGGCGACGAGCCGGCCGGCGACCAGCTGGCCGTCGTCGGCTACCTCACCGACGACCTGGCGCTCTCCAGCGTGCCGGACGACAACGTCGCCCGCGTCACCGGGCAGGCCGAACTGGGCCGCGCGGTCCGGGCGGGCTGGGAGGCCTTCGAGCGCGACGACCGGGTGACGGCGGCGCGCGAATGGAGCACCGCGGTCCAGCGGGCGACCGAGCTGGGCAACGCGGAGATCCTCAAGCGCCTGGGCCGGCTGATCGACGTGCACGACGACGGCACGGTCGCGATCAAGGACGGCGTCCGCCCGCGAGACGGCTTCTCCCTGGTGCTCGGTTCGACCATCTCCACCTACACCGGCTCGGCGGAACCCGCCGCCGCCGTCGCCGTCCCGCCCGAAGCCGACGTGGCCCTGCGCGAGTGCGTCCACTGTGGACAAAAGGTGCCGCCGGCGGCGAAGTGGTGCCGGCACTGCGGCGAGCCGCCGTTCGAGGCGGGAGCGCCTTCGTGACCGCGACCAGCACCACCCGGCAGACCCTCTGGTGGCTGCGGCTCGGGCTCGTGGCCGCCAGCGTGCTCGTGCTGGGGACGGCGCTGGCGACCTTCCTCGGCGTGCGGGCCAGCATCGCCGAGGTGCGGGAGCGAACCGCGCCCGCGGTGCTCGAGGTGTCACTGGCCAAGGAGGCGATCGTGGCCGCGCACCGGGCGGCGGTGATCGCGTTCGACGCCCGGCAAGCGCGCCTCACCGGCCCCAGCGAGCAGTATGAGGACGAAATCGCCCGGACGAGCCAGCAGCTCGCCCAGGTCGCCGAGCACAACGCGGCGGGCGGGGCGGGCAGCCAGACACTGCTGTTGATCGAAGGGCTGCTGCCGTCGTACAACGGTTTCATCGGGCACGCCGCCGCCCACTTCCGGGAGGACCCGGACGGCCCGCTCGCCGCGAGCAACCTGCAGTCCGCGTCGGACCTGCTGACCGCGCCGGAAAACGGGATCCTCGCCCGGCTCGACGCGCTCGAGGCCGCTCAGCGCGCCGCCCTCGACCGGCAGCTCGGGGCGAACTGGCTGGGTCCCGCGATCACGGCGCTGTGGGCGGTGCCGCTGGTCCTGCTGCTCGCCACGCTCGTCTGGGCCCAGCGGTTCCTCGCCCGGCGGTTCCGGCGCACGGTGAACACCGCGCTGCTGGCCGCCACGGTGGCGTGCGTGCTGCTGGGCGCGGGAACGGCGCTGCTGCTCGGCATCCAATCCGACGCCCGGGACGGCGGCACCGCGCTGGAGCGCACCGTCGACGCGCGGTCCGCGGCCACCTCGGCGGCCGCCGGCGATGCCCGGTGGACCCTCGCCCAGGTACTGACCGCCCAGTGCGGGATCGAGGGGGTGGCCGCGTGCGGTGACACGGTGACCGCGTTCGCCGCCGGGACACCCGTCCCGGCCGCCGTCCCGGACGAGCCGCCGGGCGCCGTCGACGAATCGGCACTGCTGGGCCCGGGACTCACCGAACCGGGCTGGACCGGGGCGCTCGGCTACGGAATTCCGGTGCTGGCCGCCGGAATCGGCGTCCTGACGGTAGGTGGCCTGCAACCCCGGCTCGACGAGTACCGGTTCCGCGCGAGGAGAGAGCCGTGATGAAGCGCTGCGCCGGTTCGGTGCTGGCCCTCGTGCTCCTGATCTCCGGGTGTGCCGCCGGGACCGGTGCGGAGCCGGTGACCGTGCTGGGGTCGTGGACCGGCGACGAGCAGACGGCGTTCCTGCGGGTCCTCGACGGGTTCACCCGGGAGACCGGGATTCCCACGCTCTACCAGGGCACCCGCGCGCAGAGCCAGGTGCTGCGCGGGGACCTGCAACAGGGCACCCCGCCCGACGTGGCGGTGCTGTCCAACCCGGCCGAGCTGGCGGGCTACGCGCAGTCCGGGAAGCTGAAATCCCTGGACGGCGTCCTCGACGCGGACGCGACCGCCGCGTACAGCTCGACGTGGCGGAAACTGCAGCAGCTCGGCGGGAACACGACGTACACGGTCGTGGTGAAGGCGGATCTGAAGAGCATCGTCTGGTACGACCCGGACCGGTTCCGGGAAGACCCGCCGGCCACCTGGGACGCGCTCGTGGCGACCTCCCGGCGGCTGTCCGCCGCCGGGCAGCAGCCGTGGTGCCTCGGCATGGGGGCGCCGCCGAACTCCGGGTTCCCGGGCACCGACTGGCTCGAGGACATCCTGCTGCACCAGGCTCCGGACAAGTACGGCAAGTGGGCGGCCGGCGAGCTGGCCTGGACCGACGAGGTCGTGCGCGACGCGTGGCTGAGCTGGGGCACGCTGGTCCTGGCGCCGGGCGCGGTCCGCGGGGGCAGCACGGCGGCCCTGCTCACCTCGTTCGCCGACGCCGGCCGGGGCCTGTTCGCCGATCCACCCCACTGCCTGCTGGAGCACCTCGGCTCGTTCGCGATCGGCGGCTACCGGGCGGTCCCGCGGCCGGCCGGGCCGCCCGTGCCCGACCGGGACTTCCGGTTCTTCCCGTTCCCGGGCACCGGGAAACCCGCGCGGTCGGAGGTGTCGGCCGACCTCGCCGGGATGTTCCACGACACCCCGGCCGCGCGCCGCCTCATGGTCTACCTGGCCGGGGAGCAGGGGCAGCGGATCTGGCCGTCCGGCGGGACGACGTTCTCGGTGCACCAGGGTCTCGCCGGCCGGGACGTCTACCGCAGCGACGTGACCCAGCGGATCGCGACGACCCTGGCCAAGGGCACCGACCTGTGCTTCGACGCGTCGGACCTGATGCCCTCGGCGATGACCAGCGCGTTCTACCAGGCGGTGCTGGAGTACCTGGCCCACCCGGACCGGCTGGACACCCTGCTCCGGGAGCTCGAACAGGTGCGCCGCGGCATCGGCCGGGAGCAATGGCTCGACCTGCCGTGCTGAACCCGTGCGAAAGGAGATCCGGTGCAGGAGTTCGTGCGTTTCCCGCTGGCCGACGGCGGTTCGGTGGTCGTCGAGGTCGAAGGGGAACCGGGCCTGGAGCAGGCTTCGGTGCCTTCGGGGGTGCTCCGCAAGGCGACCACGACCTTCGAGCACGCCCTGAGCGAGGTCCGCGCGGCCGCGTCCGCCGCGCTGACCCAGTTCCGCGACCTCGGCCCGGACGAGGTCGAGCTCAAGTTCGGCGTCAAGCTCGACGCCCAGGCCGGGGCCGTGATCGCACGCACCGGGCTGCAGGGCCAGTTCGAGGTCAAGCTGAAGTGGCTGCGCGCCGGCGCGGTGCCAGCCGAAGAGACAGCGGAGGAACCGGAAGGGTGAGGCGTTACGGCTTGTAGCCGACGATCCCGGCCACGCACTTGGCGGAGTCGCTGAGCGGCGTGAGCCGGGGGCCGTCCGGCCACCACTCGTCGCAGACCGCCATGCCCGGGCCGGAGGTCGCGTTCGGCTGGACCAGTTCGAGGCCGGCCATCATGGCTTCGATCTCCGCGCGGGTGCGGAAGCGGCCGGCGCCGAGCGGGCCGGAGACCAGGATCTGCTCGATGCGCTTGGCGATCGCGGTCAGCTCCGGCACCTCGGGGTCGAAGAAGTGCGACAGCACCACGTACGAACCCGACGGCAGCGCGTCGATGTATTCGCGCATGAGGTCGACGACGCCGTCGCCTTCGAAGTGGTGCATCGTGCCGACTTGCAGCAGCGCGACCGGCTCGGAGAAGTCGACGTGCGCCAGGACTTCCGGGTGGCCCAGGACTTCCCGCGGCTTGAAGATGTCCGCCTCGACCATGTGCGTGAAGTCGTTCTCGACGAGCAGCGCGCGGCCGTGGGCGAGGACCACCGGGTCGTTGTCGATGTAGACGACCGTGTGGTCCTTGTCGATGCGCTGCACGATCTGGTGGGTGTTCTCGGCCGTCGGCAGTCCGGACCCGCAGTCGAGGTACTGGCGGATCCCGGTCTGGTTGGCCAGCATCCGCAGCGCGCGGTTGTGGAACCCGCGGTTGCCGCGGGCGATGTCCACCGCTTCCGGGACGGCCGTGCGGATCTTGTCCATCACCACGCGGTCGACTTCGTAGAAGTTGTGCCCGCCGAGGAATCCGTCGTAGATCCGCGCGATGCTTGGCCGGGCGGGGTCGACGCCCACCGGCTTCTGGCTCGGGGACAGCACGGACGGCGTGTCGGACATGGCGACCTCGCAGGACTTCGGCGGGTGGCGTGGGGCCACCCAGAGTAGTAGGTCGCGTCCGGGCGGTGAAGCCGAGGTGGCCCGTTCAGCCGCTCGGACGGAGCCGCTGGCCGGGGATGTCGGCCGCGCGCTGGGCGCGTTCCCGCCGCAGCCGCGCGAGGTGCTGGTCGATCCGCCGGTCGAGGTCGCGCGCGGCCTCGGACAGGTCCGTCGGGTCGCGCCGGGACGCCGAGCGCCCGACGGCGGCCCCGGTGTCCCTTTCGTTCCCTGCCCTGTCCACTACCGGCACCTCCCGGATCGGCCCTGGCTCCCTGCTCTTGGCGTTACTGCCCCATTGGGCGGTTGCCAAAACCCCGCCGGCGTGAACCGCCGCACCCGGGACCCGATCCGCCGGCCGGTGGATCGGCCGGAAATCCCCTGGTCACAATTTTGACCAGGTGGTAGAAATTGAGGAGCCGCGGCCGACGGCGTCACGGCGAAGTGGAGGAGCCGGTGATGAGCGTGCCTTCCGTGCAGCTGTATTCGGTCCGAGACGCGTTCGCGGCCGAACCCGCCGACACCCTGCGGCGGCTCGCCGCGATCGGCTTCACGCAGGTGGAGCCGTACGGCGTCCTCGAAAACGCCGAGGCACTGCGGGCCGGGCTGCCCGCCAACGGCCTGACCGCCCCGACCGCGCACGCGCAGCTGCTCGGCGCCGACCAGCACGCCGTCTTCGCCGCCGCGGCCGAGCTGGGCATCGGCCTGGTGATCGACCCGTTCGTGCCGCCCGAGCGGTGGCAGGAGCCCGCCGACATCGCGGCCACGGCGGAGGGGCTGAACGCCGCCGCGAAGCTCGCGGCCGAGCACGGCGTCCGCGTCGGCTACCACAACCACTGGTGGGAACTGGAGTCCCGGATCGACGGCCGCAGCGCCTTCGAGGTGTTCGCCGAGCAGCTCGACCCGGCGGTCGCCCTGGAGGTCGACACCTACTGGGCCACCGCGGGCGGCGAGGACGCGCCCGCCCTGCTGCGGCGGCTCGGCGACCGGGTGCGGGCCATCCACGTCAAGGACGGCGGCCTCGCCACCGACGCCACCGGCCAGGTCCCCGCCGGGCAGGGCCGGGTGCCGGTCGCCGAGGTGCTGGCCGCCGCGCCGGACGCGCTGCAGGTGGTCGAGTTCGACGCGTTCGACGGCGACCTCTTCGAGGCCATCGCCGCCAGCCACGCCTTCCTGACCGGCGCGGGCCGGTGACCGGCGGCCCGGTCGGCGTCGGGCTCATCGGCACCGGCGTCATCAGCGGCACCTACCTCGAGAACCTCACCGCCTTCCCGGACGTCCGCGTGGTGCGGGTCGCCGACCTCGACACCGGGCGCGCGGCGGCCCGCGCGGCCGAGCACGGCGTGCCGCGATCGGGCACCGTGGCCGAGCTGCTGGCCGACCCGGACGTCGAGCTGGTCGTCAACCTGACCGTCCCGGCCGCGCACGCCGAGGTCGGGCTCGCCGCGCTCGAAGCGGGCAAGCACGTGTGGACCGAGAAGCCCCTCGCGCTGGACCGCCAGACCGGCCGCAAGCTCCTCGACCGCGCACGGGAGCAGAACCTGCGCGTGGCCGGCGCGCCCGACACCGTGCTCGGCGCCGCGCTGCAGACCGCGCGGCAGGCCGTCGACGCGGGCCGGATCGGCCGTCCCCTGACCGCGCTGGCGCTGTTCCAGGTGCCGGGGCCGGAGCGGTGGCACCCGGCGCCGGAGTTCTACTTCCAGCCCGGCGGCGGGCCGCTGCTCGACATGGGCCCGTACTACCTGACGGCCCTGGTGCACCTGCTGGGCCCGGTCCGGCGCGTCACCGGCGCCGGCGGGCGGGCGCGCGACACCCGGGTCGTCGGGTCCGGGCCGCGGGCGGGCACGGAGTTCCCGGTGTCGGTGCCGACGACGGTCACCGCGCTCGTCGAGTTCGAACGCGCCTCGGCGCAGCTGGTCCTGAGCTTCGACTCGGCGCTCCACCGGACCGGGCTGCTCGAGCTGACCGGCGCGCTCGGCACCGCCGCGCTGCCCGATCCCAACCGGTTCGACGAGCCGACGCGGCTGCACCTGCTCGACCGGGACGAGCCGGAAGAGCTGGCGCCGCAAGGACATGCGGCTTCGCGCGGCACCGGCGCGCTGGAGCTGGCCCGGGCGATCCGCGCCGGGGTGCCCGAACGCGCGTCCGGCGAGCTGGCCTACCACGTGCTCGACGCGATGCTGGCCATCGGCGAATCCATGACGCGCGGGCAGAGCGTGGAGGTCGCGAGCACCGTCGAGGTCCCGCCGCTGCTGCCGGCGGGGTGGGACCCGTACGCGAAGACCCTCTAGAGCGGGACGGTGAGCAGGTTCTGCAGGTAGAAGCGCAGCGAGCCGACCAGGTCGACGGCGCCGGGCACGGTCAGCCACTGCACCTGCAGGCCGTCCATCAGCGCGATGAACGTCAGCGCCGCCATCGCGGGCTCGACACCCTCCCGCAGTTCGCCGCGGGCCGCGAGGGCTTCGAACGACTCGTGCACGCCGTCCCGCGCGGCCCGGTAGTGGCGCACGAAGTACTCGTGCGCCGGGTGGTCCGCGGCGACCGCTTCGGCGGCGAGCCGCGAGTAGAGGTCGACGATCCCGGGGTGGCGGACGTTGTGCTCGGCGAGCGCGACGAAGTGGCGCAGGACCGCCAGCCCGGGGGGCACGGTCAGCTGCTCGCGCTCGGCGTCCTCGGCGTCCCGGCGTTCGAGCACGGCGGCGAGCAGGGCTTCCTTCGTGGGGAAGTAGTAGAGGAGACCGGCGTGGGAAATCCCGACGCGCTTGGCGATTTCGCGCAGCGACGAGCCGTGGTAGCCGAGTTCGCCGTACGCCGCGGCCGCCGCCGTGATGATGTCTTCGCGGCGGATCCGGCCCTTCAGGTAGCCCCCCGTCACGGGGTGGCGCTGGTCTCGGCGGCGTGCACGGCACCATCATGCCGCAGCGGTCGTTCGCACAAGCCACGTGAGCGAACGAACAAACCGGTTGTGCGAACGCGGACGGCTTGCGAGCATCACGGCGTGAAGAGCGCGGACCGGCAACGGGTGATCGTGGAGCGGCTGCGGGACGCCGACCAGGTGGGTGTCGCCGAGCTGGCCGAAGCGACCGGCGCGTCGGAGATGACCGTCCGCCGCGACCTCGACCACCTGGCGTCCCGGGGCGTGCTGCGCCGGGTGCACGGCGGCGCGGTCCCGGCGTCGCCGTCGGGAGTCGAACCGCCGTTCGCGGCCCGCGCGACGGCCGCGATGGCGGCGAAACGGGCCATCGCCGCCGCGGCGGCGGAGCTGATCCGCGACGGCGAGACGGTCGTCCTCGACAGCGGCACGACGGCGCTGGAGCTGGCGCGGCTGCTGCGCGGGCGCCCGGTCACCGTGATGCCGCTGTCCCTGCACGCGGTCCGTGAGCTGGCCGACGACCCGGACGTCCGGCTGCTGCTGCCCGGCGGCGAACCGCGCCCGGGCGAGCAGGCCCTGGTGGGCCCGCTGACGCTGGCGTCGCTGCGGGCCCTGCGGTTCGACGTCGCCGTGATCAGCCCGTGCGCGCTGGGCCTCGACTCCGGGCTCACCGCCTTCGACCTGGGCGACGCCGAGGTCAAGCAGGCCGCCCTCGACGTCGCGGCCCGGGCGATCGTGCTCGCCGACGGCGCCAAGTGGGGCCGGGCCGCGCTCGCCCGCATCTGTCCCGCCGACCGCGCCGACGTGGTGATCACCGATCCCGCGGCGCCCGAGGACCAGCGTGCCGCGCTGGCCGAGCGCGGCGTGCTCGTGCACGTCGCCGTCCCCATGGAGAGCCGATGACCGCCCCGCCCCGCCCGCGCGCCGCCCGGTTCGCGACCTTCATGTTCTTCGGCCTCAACGGGTTCGCGATGGGCATGTGGGTGGTGCACATCCCGAACATCGAGCGCGCGACGGGCATCTCGCACAGCACGCTCGGCGCGCTGCTGCTGGTGCTCGGCGGCGCCGCGTTCGCCGGCATGCAGGTGGCCGGCCCGCTCGTCGACCGGCTGGGGCACCGGCGGCTGGTGCCGGCCGCGGGCGTGCTGATGGGGCTCGCGGTGTGCGGGCCGGGGTTCGCGGACTCGTGGTGGACGCTGGGCCTGGGGCTGATCGGCTTCGGCTTCGGCAACGGCTCGATCGACGTCGGGATGAACTCCCACGCGGTGGTCGTGGAGCGGGCCTACCCGCGCCCGATCATGGCGGCCTTCCACGCGATGTGGTCGATCGGCGGCGCGATCGCCGCGGTCATCGGCGCGGCGACGCTCGGCGCGGGCGTGCCCACCGGGGTGACGCTGACCGGCACGGGCCTGCTGTGCGTGCTGCTTTCCGTGCTGTCGGCGCGTTTCCTGATGGAGCCGGACGCGGTGCCTGCTCCTGATGCGCCTGCCGCCGCCTCCGGGCCGGTCGGCACGCGCCGGCCCCCGGGCCGCACGGTCTGGCTGCTCGGCCTGCTGGCGCTCGCGCTGATGCTGTCGGAGGGCGTCGCGAACGACTGGGCGGCGCTGCACATGGAAAAGGTGCTCGGCACGTCGGCGTCCACGGCGGCGCTGGCGTACGGCGCGTTCGCGGTGGCGATGACGACCGGCCGCTTCCTGACCGACCGCGTCGCGGCCTGGGCGGGCCCGGCGGCGATCGTCCGTTATGGAGCGACGCTGGCGGCGGTCGGCCTGACGACGGCCGCGGCGGCCCCGTGGGTACCGCTGTCCCTGGTGGGCTGGGCGCTGTTCGGCCTGGGCCTTTCGGGCGGCGTCCCGCAGCTGTTCTCGGCGGCGGGCAACCTGGACACGCGGGCATCGGGCGCGTTGATGGCCCGGGTGGTCGGCCTCGGGTACGTCGGCCTGCTGGCCGGCCCGGCGCTGATCGGCGGGCTGACCCGGTGGATGCCGCTCAACGTGACCTTCGGGGTACCGGTGGTGCTGTGCGTCCTGGCGGCGGTGTTCGCCGGGGTGCTGAGCCCGAAGCCGGAACCGGTGGAGCAGCCCGTCGGCTCTTGAGCGGCGGCGCTCACCGGTGGTGGGCCACGGTTTCGTGCGCCCGGTCCGCGCCGGTGGCCGGTTCGGTGTGGATCACCACCGCGGTCAGCCGCGGGATCGTGTGCAGCAGGCGGTGTTCCACCTCGTGGGCCAGTGCGTGGGCGGCTTCGACGGTCAGGTCCGCCGCCACCGTCACGGCCAGCTCGGCCCGCAGGTGGTGCCCGATCCAGCGCATCCGGAGGTCCCGCGCGCCGAGCACGCCGCCGACGGCGCGGGCCGTCCGTTCGGCCAGCTCGACCGACGCCGGGTCGACGGCGTCCAGCAGCCGCCGGAACACCTCCTTCGCCGTGTCACGCAGGACGAACAGGATCGCGACCGTGATCACGAGCCCGACGACCGGATCCGCCGCGGGGAAGCCGAACGCGACGCCCGCCGCGCCGGCGACGACCGCCAGCGACGTGAAGCCGTCCGTGCGGGCGTGCAGCCCATCGGCGACCAGCGCGGCCGAGCCGATCTCGCGGCCGACCCTGATCCGGTACCGCGCCACCAGTTCGTTGCCGGCGAAGCCGATCACGCCGGCCGCGGCGACCACCCAGGGGTGCGCGACGGGCCGCGGGTCGAGCAGCCGCGTCACCGATTCGTAGCCGGCGATCGCCGCCGAAGCCGCGACGACGAACACGACCACCACGCCGGCCAGGTCTTCGGCGCGGCCGAGCCCGTAGGTGTAGCGGCGGGTCGCGGCGCGGCGGCCGAGCAGGAACGCGACGCCGAGCGGGACGGCGGTCAGCGCGTCGGCGAAGTTGTGGATGGTGTCGCCCAGCAGCGCCACCGACCCGGTGACCAGCACGAGCACCAGCTGCGCGACGGCGGTCGAGGACAGCGCGGCGAACGACCACCCGAGCGCCCGCACGCCGCGCCGGCTGGTTTCGAGGGCGTGGTCGACGCGGTCGGCGCTGTCGTGGCTGTGCGGCCGCCACTTCGAGTGGCCGTGGCCGTGTCCGTGTCCCGGCATGGAAGCAGTCTATCTGCGCAAGCACGCAGATACGCAAGTAGTAAGGTTTCGGCCATGCACGCGTCGCTGCCGGAGTTCGACATGCCCACCGAAGAGCAGGTCCACCTGGCGGCGGAGTCGTTCCGCCTGCTCGCCGACCCCACTCGCATCAAGGTGCTCTGGGCGCTGCTGCAGGGTGAATCATCGGTGGCCTGCCTGGCCGAACTGGCCGGCGCCGCCCCGACGGCGGTCAGCCAGCACCTGGCCAAGCTGCGGCTGGCGGGCCTGGTGAAGGGCCGTCGCGAAGGAACGTTCGTGTACTACTCGGCGGCCGACAACCACGTGCGCGGCCTGCTGGCCCAGGCCCTGCACCACGCCGAGCACGTGGACCGCGACCTCCCCTCGGGCGAGCACGCCCACCGCCCGCGGTCTAGCTGATCGGCTCCTGCAGCTCCGTCACCCAGCCCGCCGGGTCCTCCGGGCAGTCCAGGTACACCTCCCGCTGCGGCCCGGCCGACCGGCAGCCGTGGTCGTCGATCCAGCGCACCACCGCCTGCCAGCCGGGCAGGACGCCGTCGATCGCGCCGCGGTGGACGAGCGTCGCCGCGCGGGTGGGCGGCAGGTCCACCACCGCCAGGCCGTTGAGATCGCCGCCGCCGACCGATGCCGGGACCGCGGCGTGCACGATGACCTCGTCCTCGGCGCGCTGCTCGTAGTAGCAGGTCAGCCTGCCCGCCGGCGTGACGTCCGCCTGCGGCAGGCGGCGGCCGAGCTCCGCGCACAGCGGGTGGACGACCGGCCCGATCGCCTCCGGCGCGAACCCCGCCGCGACCCCCGTCAGCTCCACCACCCGCAGGCCGGGCAGTTCCTTGACGACGACGTCGTGGGCCGGCGGCCGGCCTTCCGCCTCGATGGTCCGCAGCCGGGCTTCGACCTGCGCGAGCCGGGCCGCGCCTTCGGCGAGCGCGGCTTCCAGCTCCGCGCGCCGCAGCGCCAGCATGCCGCGCACCTGCTCGACCGTGATCTCGTCCGCCAGCAGCGTGGCCACCTGCTCCAGCGTGAACCCGAGGTCCTTCAGCGCGACGATCCGGTTGAGCCGCGCGAGCTGGCCCGCGGTGTAGCTGCGGTAGCCGGTCGCGGGGTCGACGCGCGCCGGGCGCAGCAGGCCGAGCGCGTCGTAGTGGCGCAGCATCCGGACCGAAACCCGGCCGTGGCGGGCGAAGTCACCGATCGAGAACACGGCTCGATCCTTCCCCAGGCGGGACGAACCCGCCGACGACGTCCGCGGCGAGTTCCGCGAACGTGATCGCGGTGCCGTCCTCGTGCGCGGGCCCGACGACCTGCAGCTCGGCCGGCCGCGCCCCGCCCACCGGGGCGCTGACCGCCGGCAGCCCGGGCAGCGACGCCTGCGCGATCCAGAACACCTGGTCTTCGTAGCGGTGCCGGTCGTCGTGGGCCGGCGCCGTGGTGAACACCGTCGGGCAGAGGAACCCGTCGACGTCGGCGAAGTGCCGATTCCAGGCAGCGGTCAAGGCCGCCCGCCGCCGCTCCTGTTCGGCGATCCCGGCCGGTTCGCGCCCTTCTTGGCTCGCGAAGAACAGGTCCACCTGGAAGCCGAACGCCTCGGCCTGGGCGATCGGGTCGACGCCCGCCGGCCAGCCCGCGCGGACCCGCACCCCGGCGCGGGCCAGTGCGTCGACGGCGTCCGACAGCACCGCGCCGACCTCGCCGGTCACCGGGCAGGCCGGATCGTCGAGCACGACGCCGACGCGGAAGTCCTCGAGCCGGGACCGCCGGGCGGGCCGCAGCGGGCCGCCGGTGACTTCCAGGGCGAGCCGCAGGTCGGCCGCCGACCGGGCCAGGGGACCCACCGCCGAGGGGAATTCCCGGGCGAGCGGCGCGGGCGGCCCCGGCGGCTGGAACCCGTGCAGGGGCACGGTGCCCGGGGTGGGTTTGAGGCCGTACACGCCGCAGTAGGCGGCCGGGATCCGGATCGACCCGGCCAGGTCGGAGCCGTATTCGAGGTACGTCAGGCCGTCGGCGAGCGCGGCCGCGGCGCCCCCGCTCGAACCGCCCGGCGTCCGGGTGGGGTCTCGCGGGTTGAGCGTCCGCCCGTGGAGCGGGTTGTCGGTCCGGCCGAAGTCCGCCAGCAGGTGGTGCACGTTCGACTTGCCCACCACGATCGCGCCCGCGGCCCGCAGCCGGGCGACGACCGTCGCGTCCTCGTCCGCGACGCAGGCCGCGAACGCCGGCTCGCCCCAGGTGGTCGGCAGGCCCTTCACGGCGAAGGCGTCCTTGACCGTCATCGGGACGCCGTGCAGCGGGCCGACGTCGTCGCCGCGCGCCGCGGCCCGATCGGCCTCCGAAGCGGCTTCGAGCGCGAAGTCGCGGCAGGTGGCGATCACGGCGTTGACCGTGGAGGCGTCGATGCGGGCGAAGAGCTGTTCGGTCAGGTCACGCGATGAGAGTTCGCCGCGGCGGATCCCGGCGGCCACCTCGGTCGCGGTGCGGAAAGGCGTCATGGGTCCGGGATAGCGCCTGACACGGTGTCAGGGTCAACGGGTTTCCCCGCCCCGCCGCGGCGGGTAGCCCTCCGGTGATCGTCGTCCGATTCGCGGGCGGCGCAGAGAGGCGGAGGGAAGACCGATGTCCACCGCACCCCCGATACCGCCCGAACCGGTCCAGCCTGCCCCGGTCGTCCCGGACCCGGGACCGGGCCGGCCACTCCCGGGACCCGGCGTGCCCGTCCCGGACCCGCTGCCGCCGGAGCCGGCTCCCGGTCCCGACCGAGATCGGCTATGACTTACAGATCATATGAGTTTCATATGATCTCGTGTACCGTCGGGGTATGACAACAGCGCAGAGCTACCGCCGGATGGTCAACGCCGGCAACAAGATCGTCGTGGGCCTGCAGCGGCTCGGCGTCGCCTTCGGCCCGATGCAGCTGCTCACCGTGCCCGGCCGGCGCACCGGCGTGCCCCGCACGTTCCCCATCGCGGTGCTTCCGATCGACGGTGCCCGCTACATCGTCCAGGCCTATCCGAAGGCGGCCTGGGTGGCGAACGTGCGGGCCGCGGGCGAGGTGACGCTCACCCGCGGCCGCCGTTCGTCGGTCGCCCGGCTGGCCGAGCTGCCGGTGCCGGAGCGGCGGCCGGTCCTGCGCCGGCTCGTCGAAACGAGCCCGGCGAGCGTGGGGAAGCGGTTCGTGACGACCGGCCTGGCGGACGCACCTACGCCGGACGCCGTCGCGGCGGCCGCGGAGCGCATCGCGGTCTTCCGCGTCGAACAGTCCTGAGCCGGCGGCGGGCCGGGCGCACCCGGCCCGCCGGGGTCACGCCTCGATCTGCGTGCGGTCGCCGGCGCCGCCGACTTCGATGCGCCGCGGCTTCGCCTTCTCGACGATCGGGATGCGGACGGTCAGCACTCCGGCGTCGTAGTTCGCGGTGATGTGCTCGGTGTCCAGGGTGTCGCCGAGGAACAGCTGGCGGGAGAACACGCCCAGCCGCCGTTCGGAGACGTGCATCCGGACGTCGTCACCGGTCGGCAGGGGCCGTCGTTCGGCCTTGACCGTAAGGACGTTGCGCTCGACGTCCAGCTCGACGGCGCCGGGATCGACGCCGGGCAGGTCGAAGCACACCACGAACTCGTCGCCGGCGCGGTAGGCGTCCATCGGCATCGCGGCCGGCTTCGACCAGGTGCCGGCGCCGAAGACCTGCTGGGCGAACCGGTCGAAGTCGCGGAACGGGGCGGTGCGCATCAACATCGGGATCCACCTCCTGGGAACTCGTCGACTCTGGTGTCAACACGCGAAGCTGTTCTAGCATGTCGTCAAAACGATGACAAGGTGTGGGTCGTCGAAAGGATGACACGATGGACGGGATCGATCCCACCGGCGCGCTGCGCCGGATCCAGGAGGCGGTCGCGGCCGCCCGGGCCGGGACGGGCGACCAGGACCGGGTGCTGGACGCGCTGTCCGGCCTGCGGCTGCTGCGCGAGGAGCTGGCGAGCTGGGAACCGGAGCTGATCGCGGCGGCCAGGGCGGCCGGCGCCAGCTGGGTCGCGCTCGCCCCCGCACTGGGCGTCGCGAGCCGCCAGGCCGCGGAACGGCGTTACCTGCGGCTGCAGCCGTCGCACACCGGCGAGAAGACCGGCGAGGCGCGGGTCGACGCGGAACGCGACCGGCGCGCGGGCGACCGGGCCGTCGCCGACTGGGCCCGCCGCAACTCCGCGATCCTGCGCCAGCTCGCCGGCCGCGTCAGCGCGCTCGACGGGCTGGGCCCGGCCGGGCAGGCCAGCGCCGACCGCCTCGGCGCGGCCCTCGGCGACGACGACCCGGCGACGCTGCTCCCGCCGCTGGCCGCCGCGCAACCGCACTTGACCGGCGCGCACGCCGGGCTGGCCGAGCAGCTCGGCGAGATCTCGGCCCACACCGACCAGCTGCGCCGCGACGCCGCAGGCAACCGCCGGTCCCGGGATTGAGCGGTTTGACCGGGTTTGCCCGGCTCCCGGCCGGGCACCCGCCGCGGGAGCGACGGAAGGACGGTGCCGCCATGACCGCCGAACCCCCGGACCCGGACCCCCGCCGGACCCCGGACCTGGAAGCCGGAGGCGGGGTGCCGCCGGGCAGCACGCCGCCCGACTCCGCTCAGACGTCGGGGCTGTCGCACCCGCAGCCGATGCCGTCCAAGGCGATGCCGGTGCTGTGGCTGGTCCTGACCGGTGTTCTCGTGCTGATGGTCGCCGGGCTGGTCATCGCGCTCGCGTTCGGCTGGCTGCGGGGTGTCTGAGATCGTTCCGGATCGGGTACTCGCGAAGCATGACCGACACCCCTGACCGCACCGAAACCCGCGCCGAGCTGCTGCCCGAAGAGCAGACCGTGGACAGCGCGGACCCCGAGGGCCAGGCCCGCGAGGTCCTGCGCGACTCCGACCGCCGCACCGAGCACCCGGAGGCGACGCAGGGCCGCCGCCGTCCGGAAGACACGGTCTAGCCGCGGGAGTTCTCCTGCGTGGCCGGCGACCCGGCGGACACGGGCGCCAACCGCTCCTCGGACCGCGTCTCGCCGCGCAGCAGCAGCACCGCGACCAAACCCAGCCCCGCCACGACGGCGAAGAAGTAGAAGCCCCACGGATAAGCGACCCCGGCGGTGACCAGCGCCCCGGTGACGAACGGGCCGAGGATCGAGCCCAGCCGCCCGACCGCCGACGTCAGCCCGAGCGCGGTACCTCGGGCCGACGCCGGGAACGCGTGCGCGACGTAGCCGTAGATCAGCACCTGCGCGGAAAACACGAAGACACCGGTCAGCAGCACGACCGCGTTGAGCACGACCGCGTTCGGGATCTTCAGGCTCAGCGCCGCCAGCAGGACCGCCCCGGCACCGAACCAGATCCGCGCGATCGGGCGGATGCCGAACCGGTCGGCGATCGTGCCGGCCAGCACCAGCCCGAGCACCGCGCCGATGTTGAGCACCAGCAGCAGCGTGATCGACGTCGAGATCGGGTAGCCCGCCGTGCGCATCAGCTGCGGCAGCCAGGTGTTGAGCCCGTAGACCAGCAGCAGCCCCATGAACGAACCGGTCCACACGGCGATGCTGATCCGCCGGAACCGGCCGCTCAGCAGGTCTTTCAGCCCCACGCGTTCGTGCTGGTCCCGGGCCGCGAGGTAGGCCGCGGACTCCGGCAGCTTCCACCACATCAGCGGCACCGCCAGCAGGCCGATGACCCCGCCGCCGTAGAAGAGCAGGTGCCAGTCCTCCTTGGCGGACAGCGCGAGGACCGACGTCAGCACCGCGCCGACGTGGTAGCCGGTCATGGTGAACGTGCTCGCGCTGGCGCGCCGCCGGGCCGGCAGGTTCTCCGACATCACCGTCAGCGCCACCGGCATGCACGCGCCGAGGCCGAGCCCGGCGACGAACCGGAACACCCCGAACGTCGCGACGTTCGGCGCGAGCGGCGTCACCAGGGTGAACAGCGAGAACAGCAGGACCGAGCCGATGAGCAGCACGCGGCGGCCGAACCGGTCGGTCAGCGGGCCGAGACCGGCGGCACCGACGGCCACGCCGATCAGCGACACCGTGGCGACCGCGGTCGCGCCCGCCGCGGTGAAGCCGAGGTAGCCGCTCTTGAGCAGGGTCGGGATGGTGGCGCCGAGCGCGACCAGGTCGTAGCCCTCGAGCAGGACGGTCAGCCAGCAGAGGACCGCCGTCCACGCACCACGAGACGTCTTCATCTTCGTGCTCCTCAGAACGGGTAGTTCGCGATGTCCGCGCGGACGGTCAGCCACTGCGTCTCGGTGAAGGCCTCGATGTTGGCCTTCGCCCCGCCGAAGCGGGAGCCGTTGCCGGAGTCGCCGACGCCGCCGAAGGGCGCGGTCGGTTCGTCGCCGACGGTCTGCTCGTTGATGTGCACCTTGCCCGAGCGGACCTCCTCGGCCAGCGTCATCGCGGTGCCGACGTCGCCGAGGATCCCGACCGACAGGCCGTATTCGGAGTCGTTGACCAGCCGGGCGGCCTCGTCGAGGTCGCGGTAGGCGCGCACCGGCGCCACCGGGCCGAAGATCTCCTCGCGCCAGGCCGGGCTCGCGTCGTCGAGTCCGAAGAGGACGGTCGGTGGGTAGAACGGCGCGTCGGGCTTCCCACCCGCCAGAACCCGCGCGCCGGCCGCGACACTGCGGTCGACCACGTCGGTGACGTGCGCGAGCTGACGGTCGTCGATGATCGGGCCGAGCGCGACGTCGCTCTCGGCCGGGTTCCCCACCGGAAGCCGCCGGGCCTTCTCCGCGAGGGCTTCGACGTAGTCGTCCACCTGGGACTCGTGGACGAGGTGGCGGCCGGTCGTCATGCAGATCTGGCCCTGGTGCAGGAACGAGCCGAACGCGCCGGCGGAGGCCGCCTTGGCGACGTCGGCGCCCGGCAGCACGACGAGCGCGTTGTTGCCGCCCAGCTCCAGGTGCACGCGCTTGAGCGAACGCGCGGCGGCTTCGCCGACCTTCCGCCCGGCCGCGGTCGAGCCGGTGAACGACACCACCGAGACCTCCGGCGCGTCGACCACCGCGGCGCCGACGCCCGTGTCCCCGGGCAGCAGGTGCAGCAGGCCTTCGGGCAGCCCGGCCTCCTCGAAGACGCGCAGGATGCTCACGCCGCCGGACACCGCGGTCCGCAGGTCCGGCTTGAGCAGCACGGCGTTGCCGAGCGCGAGCGCGGGCGCGACCGAGCGGATGGCCAGGATCAGCGGGAAGTTGAACGGCGAGATCACCGAAACCACCCCGGCCGGCACCCGCCGGGCCAGCGACCAGCGCGGTTCGCCGGTGCTCAGCACCTCGCCGAGCGGGTGGGTGGGCAGGGCCGCGGCCTCGAAGCAGATCCCGGCCGCCATCTCCGTCTCGATCCCGGCCTTGGGCCGCGTCGAGCCGGCTTCGCGGACGATCCAGTCCTGCACCTCGGCGGCGTGCGCCTCCCACAGGTCACCGGCGCGGCGCAGCACGGCGGCGCGTTCGGCGGGCTTGCGCCGGGCCCAGTCGCGCTGGGCCTTCGCGGCCGCCGCGGCGGCTTCCGCGACGTCGTCCGGCGTCGCGATGCCCACGCGGCCCAGGGTTTTCCCGGTGGCCGGTTCGACGACCGGGTGGGTCCCGCCGCTACCGCCGGCGAATTCTCTTGCGAGCAGGGTCATGATCACTCCGGTGTGGTCGGTTCGGTGTCGACCTGGATCAGCCGCGGGCCGTCCGGGGTCGTCTTGAGGTGGGCGCGCAAGTCGTCTTCGTCGCCGGCAGTGGTGGCTTCGACGCCGTATCCGGCCGCGATGGCCGTGAAGTCGAGCCCGGGGATCTCCGTGCCGGGCACGTCCGGCGTCCCGAGCAGCTCGCCGAACCAGCGCAGGGCGCCGTAGACGCCGTTGCGCAGGATCACGAAGGTGACCGGCACGCGGTAGTGCGCGGCGCTCCACAACGCCGTGATGCCGTAGTTGGCCGAGCCGTCGCCGATGACGCCGACGACCGGGCGATCCGGGCTGCCCATCGCGACGCCGACGGCGGCGGGCAGGCCGAAGCCGAGCCCGCCGGCGGCCGGGAAGAAGTACGAGCCTTCGCGGCGCAGGTCCATCTGCCGCCACCAGGCCGAGTTCGTCGACGTCGACTCGACGACGTAGCGCGTGTCGCCCGCCTGGGTGTCGCGTAGCGCGGCGAACACCTGCTCGGGGTGCAGCGCTTTCGCGCCGGTCTTGGGCTCCGGGGTCTCGACGTAGCCGCCTGTCGTGCCCCGGGCGGGGACTTTCGCCAGCAGTGCCTCGATCACCGGCGCGGGGTCGGCGACCAGCGCTTCGCCCATCGGCGCGCGGGCCGCGGCGCCGAAGTCGTCGGTGACCTGGATCAGCCGGGTGCCCTCCGGCAAGTACGTGCCGGGCACGTGCTGGTGGTAGCGGAAGACCGGCGCGCCGAGCACCAGCACGAGGTCGTGGCCGGTCAGCGCGGCCGATACCGGCGCGATGCCGGCGGGCAGCACGCCCCGGAAGAGCCGGTGCCGATTGGGGAAGGGCAGCCGGTGCGGCGACGGCGCCACCCAGGTCGCCACGTCGAGGTGCTCGGCGAGGGCGACGGCCCGGTCGAACAGCCCGGTGGCGTCGATGTCGCCGCCCAGGACCAGCGCCGGGTTCCGCGCCGCGGCGACGGCCGTGACGAGGGCGTCGAGCTGGCCTTCGCTCGGGGAGAGCCCTCGCTGGACCTGCCGGTCGAGCGTCGCGGTCTCCGCCAGCTCCACGGCCCAGTCGTCGTAGGGCACCGAGAGGTAGCTCGGGCGCCGGTGCAGCTCGGCCTCGAACACCGCCTGGGCGAGCGAGCGCGGCACGTCCGCGGCGCAGCTCGGCTCGCCCGACCAGGCGACCAGGGGGCGCATCAGCTGCGTCGCGTCGACGTTGGCGAGCATCGCCTCCAGCCCGATCGCCGTCCGGACCTGCTGGCCGGCGGTGAGCACCAGGGGAGTGCGGGAGTAGACGGCGTTGGTGAGCGCCCCCATCGCGTTGCCGGAGCCGGCGGCGGCGTGCAGGTTGACCAGCACCGGGCGGCCGGTCGCCTGGGCGTAGCCGTCGGCCATCCCGACGACGGCGCCTTCGTGCAGGCCGAGGACGTAGCGGAAGTGCTCCGGCAGCTCGGCGAGGAACGGCAGCTCGTTGGAACCGGGGTTGCCGAAGACGGTGGTCAGGCCACGGCGGTCCAGGAACTCGTGGGCGAGCCGGCGGGCGGTGGGCATGGGCGGGGCCTCCTCGAAGTCGGACCGACCCTATGGAGCTGCTCGCCTGTGTTCCAATAAATGTTGCCTCGGTACTTCATAGAGGGGATCGATGATGCCGGACTTCGACCTGAACCTGGTGCGCACGTTCGTGCTGCTGTACGAGACCCGCAGCGTGACCGCCACGGCCGAGTCCCTGCACGTCACGCAGCCGACGATCAGCTACAGCCTGCAGAAGCTGCGGCGCCGGTTCGCCGACGAGCTGTTCCGCCGCACCGGTGGCGGCCTGGTCCCGACGACGACGGCCCGCGCGCTGTACGAGCCCCTGCACAGCGCGCTGTCCGAGATCGAGACGGCGGTGAGCGGCGCGAAGGCGTTCTCGCCGTCGACGGCCCGGACGGCGTTCACGCTGTGCCTGTCGGATCTGGGGGAGATCTCGCTGCTGCCACGGCTGATGGCGGCGCTGCCGGCCCGCGCTCCCGGGGTGACGCTGACGGTCCGGCCCCTGGACGTCGACCGCGCGGCCGACCAGCTCGGCCGCGGCGAGATCGACGCGTTCATCGCGTCCTCGCTGATCAGCTCCCAGCGGGTCGCCCGGATCCCGCTGTTTTCCGAGGGCTACCTGGGCATGGTGGCGCGCGACCACCCGCGTCTGGGTGCGACGGTGTCGTCCGGCGAGCTGGCGGCGGAGCGCCACGTGACGGTGTTCGGCCCGACCGGCCACGACGGCCCCCGCCGCGCGCTGGAGGCGTGCGGCCTGCTCGACCGCGTGGTGCTGGAGGTGACCCGGTTCGCGGCGCTGCCGTACCTCGTGCAGGACGGCGAGCTGGTGGCGATGGTCCCGCGGCTGGTGGCGGAGATGTTCGCGGCCGAGCACCGGGTCCGGCTGTTCGAGCTGCCGATGGAGGTCGAGCCGGCCCAGGTGTCGGTGTACACGCGGCACACGCACGCCCGCAGCCCGGCCCAGCACTGGCTGGTGGGCTTCATGCGCGAGGTGCTGGGTTAGTTCGTGGCGCAGCGGGCGCCGTCGAGGGTGAAGCCGACGGGCGTGGGGTTGCCGTGGTCGAAGGCGCCGTTGAAGCCGATGTCGACGGTCGCGCCGGGGGCGAGGGTCAGGTTGTAGGAAACCGCTTTCATGGTGACCCGCGAGCCGCTCTGCGAGTAGTCGCCGTTCCAGCTGTGGGTGACCCGCTGGCCGGCGGTGAAGTTCCAGGTGGCGGACCAGGGCGAGAGCGTCTGGTTCCCGGTGTTGGTGACGGCGACCCCGGCGGTGAACCCGTTGTTCCACTGGTCGGTGACGGCGTAGTGGACGGTGCACGAGGCAACCGGAGCGGGCGGGGCGGCCACCTGCGCCTGACTGGTGGCGGCGGTGGTCTTGGGCGCAGTCGTGGTAGGAGACGCGGAGGTCGAGACCTGCCGCAGGACGGTGGGCACCGGCGTGGCGCTCGGCGTCGTGCTGGCCACGATCCGCGGAGTGGTGGCGGGAGCCAGCGGATCACCAGCCAAAGCGGCTTGCCGCCCAGGCGAGCTCTCCGAGGTGACGGCGATGATCACCAGGCTCCCGACGACGACAACGGCCCCACAGACGGCAGAGACCCACCGAATCCGCCGCCCGGCACGCTGCTGAGCGGCGGCGGCCTCCCGCGCCCGCTGCTCGAGCCGTTCCCGGTACCCGTCACCGGTGTCATCCTCACGGACCCGCGCGAGGGGCTCGGAGGCATCCAGCGCCCGAGGCATGGCCCCGGTTTCCCGCAGCAGCTCATCAACGGAAATCTCATCATCAGACCGCCAACCGGCGCGCGCCATACCGGAACCTCCAGGTCCTGAGGGCGCTCGAACGCGCTGGCTTGCCCGGCGAATCCTAGGAAGCAGAACCGGTCTTGTAAACCGTATGAGCAACAGCGTTACGCAGGAAGCGACCAGGTGCGGCGGCGCCTGGATCGATGCAGAGCCACAGAACCGGCCGATGATGCCAGACCCGGTCCGGACGTGGACCCGGACCCCCCTGAACGAGGGGGCGGGGTGGCCGTATACTCTTTTCTCAGCAGGTCCGAGTGGCGGAATGGCAGACGCGCTAGCTTGAGGTGCTAGTGCCCTTAACGGGCGTGGGGGTTCAAGTCCCCCCTCGGACACTTACCATAACCCCAACTGTGCGGATCGAGATTGGTCTCGATCCGCACTTGTCGTTTGCCGGGGTGGTAGGTCGCGTGCAGCTGGAGCTGCCGGTACACCTCCGCCTTCCGTTCGGCGTCGGCCGTGGCCAGCATCTTCCGGATGTCTCCCAGCCGCTCGACGAGGTCGCCGATCTGCTCTTTGCTCAGCCGCTGCCGTTGGGGTCGCGCGACGATGCGTGCCTTCGCTTCGGCGCGGCGGGCTTGGGTCTCGGTGATCCATCCGGCAACTAGTGCGGCGTCAGCGCCGGCTTCGAGGGCTGCGCGGTGGCGTCCGAGCGCTCGGTCGCATTCCTCGATCGTCTTGGTGGCGGCCGCTGCGCCGGGGTCGATGTCGAGTTCTGGCTGGGCTTCATAGAGGTTGTCGATGGTCTCTGTGAGTCGGTGGGGTGCGAAGCAGGTGCTGAGCCATCTGTCGAGCGGGCCGAGCAGGTCGCGTTCGGCGAGGTAGACGTTACGGGGATGCTCGGTTTTGTTCGCCAGTCCGTACTCGTTGGGGTAGCGGCAGCGGTAGAGGAGCTGGTCGCGGCTCTTCTGGCCCTGCATGCGACGGCCGCAGATGCCGCAGTGAAGCAGCCCTCGCAGGACGTAGCGATGCTGAGTTCGGGTGCGTTCGCGGGTTGTGCGGCCGGCGCCTTTGGCGGCGGTGATCTCCTGGGCGCGCTGGAAGGTCTCGACGTCGATGATCGGCTCGTGGACGATTTCCTCGGAGAAGATCCACTTGTCGCGGGTGTTCCAGCGCATCTTGGTTTCGTGGCCGAGGCCGACGTCTTCGACGTCGATGAGGACTTCGTCTTTGCGTTGCTTGTTCCAGACCTGGCGACCGGTGTAGCGGGGGTTGGTGAGGATGACACTGACTGCGCCTTTGGCCCAGGCGACGCCGGTGCGGTGGCGGTTGCGGGCGGGGTCGTTGCTCGAGGGGGAGAGGATGCCGTCGCGGGTGAGTGCCTCGGCGATGGCGAACTTCCCGCGCCCACCAATGTATTCAGCAAAGATGCGCTGCACGACTGGCGCGGTATCAGGGTCGGGTTCGAGGCGGTGCAACCGTTTGCCTTCAGTAGCTTTGGCCGGGTTGGGGTGAGGGCCGGCGTCGGCGAGGCGGTAGCCGTAGGGCGGCCGGCCGCCGAGGAAGCGGCCTTCGACGGAGGCTTGGGCGGCCATGGCGGCGCGGACGCGGATCTTGATCCGGTTGCGTTCGCCCTTGCTCATCCCGCCGAAGACCGACATCACGAGATCGTGGGCTTCGGATTCCGGCTCGATCGCGCCACCGACCTCGGGCACCCACAGTCCGACGCCGTAGTGGACAAGGACGGGGAAGGTCAGGCCGTACTGGTTGCCGTAGAACGCGCGTTGAGGTTCGCCGATGACGACGGCGTCGAACCCGCGGTCCGGGTTGCGCATCGCCGCCAGCAGCCGGGTTGCCTCGGGGCGGCGTTTCCAGGGAATCGAGCGGGACTGGCCGATGTCGAAGAATTCGGCGACGATCTCCCCGTGCTTGTCGACCAGCGCCTTCGCGCGGGCCAGCTGCCAGTTCCGAGATGCTTCGGGGTCTTGCTGGTCTTCGGTGGAGACCCGGCCGTAGAACGCGAACCGCATGATCAGGCCGCCTTGTCCGCGTCAAGCAGCAGCCGCAGCAGCGCGCTGGCAGCGCCGTGCGACAACTGCGGCGGGGATGCCGGCAGTAACACTGTCGGCGCGCTTACGTCGCGCCGACGATCAGGTCGAGGCCGACTTCCGGCGGTGTCCTGGCGCGTAGCCGGTCGTGAACGGCGCGGCGCTCGGCTTGGTCGCGCAGAGGTGTTCGGAGGAGTCGTCATGTCCGCCCCAGGCTTGGTCGGTGTGCACGGATCGTCCACGACACCGTCGTAGCGGCCAGAGTGGAAGTACCTGCTCAGGTCGACTTTGACAGCGCGCGTCTCGACGACCAACTCCGCTCGAGAAGAGGAAAGGAGACACCACGACACCAAGTTGTAAAGATCGTCTGATTCGACAGTAGGTCGTGGCGCGTGAGGTATCGGCGGCCAGGTTTCGGTGTTCGTTCGGTGTCGGGGTTCGGTTCGCGGCGTGATGCTATGGCCTATGCCGCCGGGTTGGAGGTGGATCGGCGTCGGCGGGTGTGGATCGATCCGGCCGACAGCGCGGTGACGGTGGCGGAGTGGACAGGGCGGTGGTTCCGGTCGCTGGATCTCGATCGGCGGACGATCGAGAGCTATCGGAGTCGGCTGCGGTGTCATGTCTTGCCGAAGTTCGGGGACCTGTCGTTGGGTGCGATCACGGCGTTGGGGGTGACCGAGTGGGCTCGGGAGCTGGAGCGGGATGGGTACGCCCCGTCGACGGTGAGCTCGCAGCTGAACCTGCTGTCGATGCTGCTGACCGACGCCGCCGATGAGCGGCTGATCCCGTTCAATCCGGTGCGTCGACGGCGGCGCAGGGGCCGGCGATCACGGCGGGCCGTGGCGGAGCGGGTCTGGGCTACTCCGGAGCAGGTGGTGCGGATCGCTGCGCAGGCCGGTCTGCTCGGTGGGCCGATCGCGCGGCTGCTGATCATCACGGCGGCCTGGACCGGTTGCCGGTGGGGCGAGCTGGCCGGCTTGCATCGGGACAACGTCGATCTCCGACGCGGGGTGATCGTGATCGATCCGTTGGTGGGGGCGTTGCATGAGTCGGGGTCGATGCGGTGGCTGGGTCCGCCGAAGACGCGGGCCTCCGCGCGGACGATCGCGCTGCCGCCGTTCCTGACGGAGTTGCTGCGTGAGCATCTCGCGCGGCACGGGTATGAGTTCGTGTTCACGACGCCGAGCGGGACATGGTTGTGGCGTTCGACGTTCCTGCGACGTGTCTTCCGCCCCGCCGTCGACGGCAGCGACGCGTCCGGGACGAAGGCGGGCTGTGCAGCGGTCCGACCGGGGTTGACGTTCCACGGGTTGCGGCATAGCCACAAGACCTGGCTGATCGCGGGCGGTGCGCCGGAGATCCCGCAGGCCCGCAGGCTCGGTCACCACCTGGACAACCGGGTGATCGAGACCTACTCCCACGTCGCGCCGGAGGTCGAGCAGCGGTTGCTCGACGATCTCGAGCGCCGCTGGCACACGGCGACACCACTACCGCCGACACCGTCACCGGGTGTGGTCGACGGTGGGCGGGTGGCGCCGGTTGTCCCCCTCTTCGCCACGGTGGGGGTCACCCGCCGGACGAGCCGGGGAGCAGCAGGAACACCGCGCCGGCGTCGGATCAGCGGTGGGGCGGTGCTCCAGTTCTGCCCCAGCAGGAGCACAAGATCACGCCGCCAGCTGATCACCGAAGATCGAACCCGGAATGCAGAAAACCCCTCCGACCAGCCAGGAAGGCTGAAACGAAGGGGTTTCCTACGATGTGGAGATTAGGGGACTTACTCGAACATAAAAGACCAGGTCAGAGCCTTGGAAGAGCTCCGCGAGAAGCTCCCCGGGCTCGACACACCCGAGCCGCCGTCGATGAAGCGCGACCGCCCCGGCCGCGCCCGGCAACTCGCTGCCGAGCAAGTCGAGCAGTTGATCGCCGACTACCGGTCCGGCGCGACGGTGTACGAACTCGGTGACCGGTTCGGCATCGAGCGGCGAACAGTCAGCAACATCCTCCATCGGCATGGCGTAGAGATGCGCCGCCGCGGCCTCTCGCCTGAGCAGGTCGACGACGCCATCCACCTCTACAAGCTCGGCTGGTCCCTGGCGCGAGTCGGCGATCACTTCGGCGTCAACCACACAACCGTGCTCAACAAGCTGCGCGAGCGCGGTATCCCCACCCGAGATAGCCACGGGCGTCCACGCGTCGGAGCAGGGGGTGCCCGATGACGCGGCATGCGGCAGAACTGGCCACTCGGTCAGGTGTGGAAGTGACCGTCGTCAAGGCTGTCAGCGTGATCATGGGCACCGTAGTGGGCCTCACCTTCATGTTCGGGTTCGGCAACGTGCTCAACCTCGCTCTTCGATTGGGGGTGCCGGCCTGGGTGGCTCCACTCGTCGCACCGGCAGTCGACTTATCCATCCTCGGACTGCTGCTCGGCACCCGGCACCTTGCGCTGGCCGGCGCTACCGAAGAAGTGCTGCGACCGGCGCGCCGGCTACTGATCTTCGCGAGTGTGGTCACGTTGGCGTTGAACGTTGCGGACCCGCTCGTTGCCGGCGAGTACGGCAAGGCGGCCTTCGATGCCGTCGGACCTCTTCTCTTGATCGGCTGGGCCGAGGTTGGACCAGGCTTCTTGCAGGCGATCGGCGCGACCCACCCGCCAGAACCAGCGTCCGGCGGCGGCGTCGTCACCGTCGAGCACCAAGGCGCCGAAACCGAGAATTTGGGCGATGTTTCGGCTCGGCCGGAGGGCGAGAGAAAGGATCTGAGCCCGTCGGAGCTTGATCGACGGGCGACGCGCAGGCGTCCTCTGGAGGAGCTTCTGGAACGGGCGCGGCAGGAGGACGCGGCTCATCGGGCTGCCCACCAGAAGCCGATCTCCGCTGACACCCTTCGTGTTCGGCTGGAGATTGGCTCCGCCACAGCGCGACGGCTCGTCAAGATCGTTCGCGCCAAGTTCAAAACGAATGGTGCGTCCGATCCCGAAGCCGAGGAACACACGCGTGAGGTCCAGAACGCCGCTGCGACCGTGGCTGCATGAGAGAATCGTCACTTGAGCCAGGTCAGCTCCGCCTGTACCCGGCGTGTCGGATGGTGGTGAGCGCGTGACCGTAGGCGACGGGAAGCCTGATCTGTACCGGGCGTTCCAACGGGGGCGCCTCGCTGTCGACCGACACGTGTCGAAGGTGCTCCAGGTTGAGGACATGTGGGCAGAGGAGACGGCGACGGACATCCTGCTCGCAGAAGCAGCGCCCGACGTCCGGTACTGGAAATTCACCAAGCAGCAGGAGAGCACCGTTGGCGCTGACTGGTTGTGGTGGTGGATCGACACATCCGGGGCCAGCTTCGGGCTGCTGACCCAGGCCAAGGTCCTGAAACGCCGCGGCGTCGGGTGGCACGTCGACTTCGGATACCGCCGTAGAAAAACCGAGCCTACGCAGATTGACAGGCTCCTCGCCTCGTCCAGGGAGTTCAACGTCCCGGCTGCACACGTCCTGTACTGCGGTACGCCTGCGTACCGCAGTGGTCTCGACTGCGGCCTGACACACCCCGAAGGCGCCAACTGCCGTGACCGTGACCGAGCCGGGGTCTCCATTGTTCCCAGCATCGTTCCGCACTACCTCATGCCGCGAGTAGGCGACACCCTCGCGGCTGAGGCGTTCCATTGGGCGTTGCCGCTTGAGGACGTCGCTGACCCCAACCACCCCCAGCCGCCGTTGCATCCCTTGGCAGAGGTTCATCCGGACGTCGCCGAGTTCATGCGCCGTCCGCAGGTCGGCGCCCGGCGACTCGCCAAGGTCATGCTGGAAGCGGCCCACACGATCCGCCTGGGTCAGTATTCTGCCGCGCTCTCCGACGAAGCGGACACCGTCGACGACGCAGTGTTCAGCCATCTCCCGACGGACCGTGGACACTTCGGCGTGCCCTACCTGGCGCACGTCCTCGGTGGCTTGCGGCATCGCCCTCCCGACTACGTCCACGACCTGCTCGCGGGCAGGACGCCCGCAAGCTGGGTTACCGAGAAGCTCGCCGGCATCGTCGTCGTCCGTGATCAGGAGCCGGTTGAGCAGGGCGTCGCCGTAGCGCGAGAGCGCACCAGCGCGGCGGCCGGTCGCGGGCTCACACTCGTTCACCCGCAGGACGAAGAGCGCGCGGACCAGGATTTTGATCCTCGCAAGGCTACTGGCTGACACACGAGATCGCCTGGCCGGCTACGGCTGCAGCTGGGCGTTGTCGAGGCGGCGATGGACCATCGACAGCGTCGTCAGCAACTCCAGCAACTCGTCGTCGGTGACGGTGCGATTCAGGCGTGGATCGTGCGCCACAGGATTGCGGAACATTCCGGAGAGACCCTTGATCAGGTTGGCGCAGCCGGTTTGCTCGTCCCTGTCGGTATGACTGGCCAAGGTGTTGATGGCCAGCCGCGGGATGCCTGACCGGCCCAGCGCAAGGGCGGCGTCGACGAGAGCGGCACCATCGCCGGTGAGACGGTCCGGGAACGGAGCTTGTCGAAGACGCTCTTCGTGGCCTCCAGCATGGCGTGGAAGGCGTTCTTCTGGAGCAGTTCGGTGGTGCAGTAGCGCAGAACGTCCGGATGCGTGCCGCGGCGGCGAAGCTCTGCGCGCAGGTTGTTGGCGTGCTGAGCGGCCTCGCTCAAGGTGGACGCCAGCGGTCCTCGCTGGATCTGCCCCTTGTCGTTGACCCGGAGTCCCTCGTAGACCAGCACCTCGTTGAGAGCGTCCTGGCGCAGCGTCCGGAGGCTCGGTTCGTTCCGATAACGCACCGGAGCCATAGACCGGGTGATGAAGGCGATCACGCAGTTGGACGCGCGGTCGTTTTGCTGCTTGGACAGCAGGGCGTAGCGAAGCCGCACTCGTTTGGTGTCGCGTTCCAGGGGGTCGGGGATGTTCAGCTCGGCGAGCAGTTGACCGATCTGGGAGGCGGTTAGGCCGGTATTGGTGTCACCCAGAACGTCGGCGACACCTTCGACGACCTGCGCGTCCCAGGGCGGATGGAGCTGCCCCACTGGTTCTTCCCTTCATCAACGGCATGTTGCCGGCGCCATGGTCTCCTGGACGGTCAGGGCTTGCGCGGCGCCACGCCCCATTTCTGGATGAAGGATTTGCCGTTGAGACCCCAGGTCGCCAGCTGGGCACTGATCTTGTCGGCGTCCTGGTAGGCGTTGTCGGCTGCCAGGGCTGCGGCGTACTTGCTGACGGCTTCGCGGAGCTTCGCGAGCTTGGCGAAGGTGATCACTCGGGCCCCAGGTCGGGCGGAGGATTGCTTGTGCAGCACGTTGGTGTTGTGGATGAGGACCGGGGTCGCGCTGGAGGTGTGGTCGTACTTCTCGTCGAACCAGTCCATCGAGTGCGACAGCTGCTCGGCATCGTGACGCCAGATCGCGTCCGTCGTGCTGCCGCTCTTGCACTCGATGACCAGATATGTCAGCTCGCCCAGGGACCACAACACGTCCGGCCCTTCTCCAGTGTCGCGCTCAGGTCGTTGTGCGCCAAACCCGAGGTGAAGGCCCAGGTCGTGCATGGCCTGCTCGAAGTTCGGCACGCTGGCCGGGTCCGGGTCCGGTGTGAGGTCGTCAAGGACTGCTGCGACGCCGACGATCAGGTCGTTCCCGTTGTCGTAGCGCGCGGTCAGGTAGTCCGCGGCCTGCCGGGCCTGGTCGGAGATGCTGTTCAAGCGGTGGTATTCGACGCCGTCGCGCGGACGCAACACCGCCTTATTGTCGGTCTGCGCGGACTTCTGCATCTGGAGCGCGGCGGCCGGGTCCACCAAGTGCAGATAGCCGGCGGCCCGCTGCTTGAGCCAGCCCTCGTGCCGCCGATCGCCGCGGGCAGCAGTGATCGCCTCGCGCATTTTCGCGTGAGCGTCCCGGTAGCGGCCGAGCTCAGCCAAGCGGAACGCCTCCCGTTCGGCCACGGCAACGGGCGAGATAGTGCTGGTAGCCGGGTAGGTGACGCCGTCAAGGACGTCACGGCTGGCCGTGACCCACTCGGGATCTCGGTCCAGGCACTGGTCGATCACGTTGCCGAGTTCACTGAACGGCATCCCGTGGAGCATGTCGGCGACCTGTCCAGACAGGGTCAGCTGGGCTCGGGTGGCCGGGCTGAACTTGGCTGCGCCGCCGGCCTTGTGCAGGCGTTGGGTGAGTTTCGAGCCGAGCAGCAGCACCACGCAGTGGTCGTCGTTGGACCGCACGCCGCGGCCCATACCTTGTTCGATCCTCTGGATCTGCCGGGTGATCATCGCGTCGCTCTCGTCCAGCGCGAGGGCTTCGATGCGGTCCAAGGCGCTGTATGCCTCGGGCAGCCCATCGAGGGCAAGGATGCGGCAGGCGTCGCCGGGAAGGTCGATGCCGTCATACTTGTTGATCAACACCACGAGGCCGACGTGTCCGTCCCGCAGCGCGCGGACGCCGTCGTGGATGGTCTTGCTGTCGTGCTCGGCGTCGGCGACGTCGCGCCAGAACGCGGCTCGGCGGCGGGACGGCACGATGACCACGACGTTGTGCTGCTCGGCCTGCTCGACCAGGAAGTCGCGTACTTCCTCGTCGGTCGTACCGGGGTGGGTTTCCAGCGGGGTCAGGATCATGCGGTCGCCGAGATCGTCCGCGGTCTGCGGGGTGATCGGCGTGGCGATCGTGGCCGGCGCGGCGTCGAAGTGCGTCACCAGGACGCTGTCGTCGGCCAGGGTCGCGGTCAGGTAGATCCGGCGCTGGGCGGCGGCCAGGCTGGGGATCCGGTCGATTGGCGGGCATGGGGGCTTGATCTCGATCTCGTCATAGCTGATCGCTACGTCGCACAGCTGCAGAACCTCGTGGATGAGAGGCCACACGAACTTGAACTCGTCGCTCGCGCGGTGCGAGTGCAGGGCGTTGAGGACCTTCTCGTGACGGTCAGCCCAGGCCCAGTACGGGATGCGCAGCGCGACACCGGGGACGTCTTCAGCCAGGTCTCGAAGCGCCGAGGGCGACTGATCCCGCAGCGCATCATCGAACAGGTTGGCCAGTGCGTTGTAGGCCGCGTGGCCGCGGGGGATGGTCAGCGTGAACTGGTCTTCCAGGGTCGCCAGGCAGGCGTGCGTGTCGTCGACCAGCACTGAGCCCATCTCGATGTGCTGCCGGGTGTCGCCCACGACGCCGAACACGGACAAGCCGTTGATCACTTTGTGCACGTATGTAACGAGGATGGCCTTCCCGGTTTGGAAGCGACCTGAGCGGGGATCGTCGGTTGTCTCGATGCCCAGGGCCTTGGCTTCGACCCGGACCTGGTCGGCGAGGTAGATGTCGGGGGTGATGTAGACGGCCGGACCGGCCCCCTCGTTGAGGCAACTCTTAAGCATCATCAGCCCCACGACCGTCTTTCCGCCGCCGGTGTTCATCTTGACCAGCAGGTCGGATTCGGTGCGCCGCTCGTGCCAGCGGTCCCACACCTGCGTCTGCACGTCCCACGGTCGGGCGTACTTCGGGTCGCGCGCTGGCAGCGCGGCGAAGATGCGCCGCGGTTCGGTGGCGGAGTCCACGACCGATCGCTTGGTCAACTTGCCGAAGTCGAGTCCCGCCATCATCAGCCCCCTGCGCGGTCGCGCACGTCGGTGTCCGTGTTGTCCTGGTCGTCATCGTTCCGGCCAGCGTTTCTACCGAGCACCCTCAGTACCCATTCGGGTGTACTTCAGCGGGAGGTCCCTGCCTGCAACGATTGCACTTTGACCTGCATCGGAGCTGTCAATACTAGCGTTCCGCGGGGTCCCACTCTTGGACGGGCCATGCGGATAAGGCTTGGGGGCTAACTAACTCGCGTAGCGGTCGGCGAGCCGGTCGAAGAACGCGGCGAGGAGCTTGTCCGTGGCTGGGCCTTCGGTGAGCTCGGCGCCGCCGCGCAGCGAAGCCCAGGCGCGTGCCTCGGGCGAGCAGGCCAAGGCCCAAGTCGGATCCGACAACAGTGGTTCCGCCGTGACAGCGGCAGCGTGATCATGGACGGTGGCCTGCCGCTCGCGCGGGCCATCGCGCGCCGGCCGGCGCGCCGACTGACGGCAAGGCCGAACCCGAACACGACGAAGGCTTCGCGAACTGGCTCGGCGAATGGCCTCGGCTTGTGCCGTACCGCTGACCTGCATGGGAAGCAAGTCCAAGATCGTCGTGACGCCGCCCGAATCACCCAGCTGACCTAGCGCATGTGTGTTCGGTCACCAGGCGCGGTAAAATGCCAGGCGGCGCCCGTCCGCGCCGAACCTCCGGCGACCCGCCCCAGCTGGGTTACCCACGGAGGCAAAGGGAGGCCCACCTCTCGGCCGGAGCTTCGTTGTCGATGGTGCACTCGCCGCACCGGTCGCTGGGGGATCCGCGGAGGGTCGCGGGAGACACCATGACTAAGCAGGCTGACTTCAAGCAGCGCGTGCGAGCCCGAATGGCCAAGACCGGCGAGTCGTACTCGACCGCACGCAGCCAACTTCTCGCCGAACGCCCCGACGCGGTGACTGCCGGTCCCCCTGGTGGCGACCGGAACATGGCCGCAACTGGCAGCGACGGCGACAGCACCGACCTGCACGGAACCGGGCTAGCGCACGTCCAACTCTTGCTCGGTGAACGTGACGGCCGGGTGCGGGTTCCGGTGGGCGATCTTCCGAGCGGCGTGATTGCCGTGTCGGTGCCGGTACGCCGAGATGGCGAGGCGAGGGCACCTCGGGATCGCCGCCGTCGACTGAAGATCGGCGATGTGGATCTGATTTCAGATGGGCCGACCAGTGCTTACAATCCGCCGGCGCATCTGGCAGCCCGCGAATTGATCTTCGCTCTGGAAGCTGGCCGTCGGGAATGGTCAACCGTTAAGAACTTCTTCGGGGCGGAACGGGCTTGGGATATGGCGATCACACTCGTGCGATGCGGGGGCGTGGTTCTCCGCTGTGGCACGGACGAGAACCTCGACCTCGCGCAGCCGATCGACTGGCGTCGATCGCATGCATGGTCGTTGCAGCACGCGGACCTTCTGAATGATCTTCGCGGGCGTCCAAACCCTGATGCGCTTCGTGCTGAATTGGTACAGATGATGACGCAGGTCGATGAGTTGCGCGGCGAACGCGCGCTGTTGTCCGCATACCTTCCGGGTTCACCGCTACGGGTGCCGAAGGGCAGCGCCACCGGCACAGAGGCGTGGAGCGTTTACGAGAACGTCATCCGTGCCGCCGCAGTCTGGTGGCCACATCGACATGCTGGCGGAGAGCCGTTGACGGCAAAAGGGTTAGCTTCCAAAGCGTTTCGAAACTCGAAAGGATGGACTGCTGAGCGGGAGCTTGCGTTCTCGAACTTACTGGGCATCAGTTTCGACCAGGCGGTGTCGCAGGCCGATACCGACGTGAGGGTGCGTGGTCCACTTGTCTGGCGACTGGGTCGAGTTGCCGCCGACGCGGGCGTGGCAGAACCGTGGATTTCGTTGCCAGCCAAGGGACTTCATGCTGCCGGAATTGTACGTTGCACGGCCGACGGCATCCTGCTTGTGGAGAATTCCGATACGTTCGAGCAGATTTGCAGGATCCCCGAGATAGTTGAACGATGGCTGTGTGTCTGGGGAAAGGGACATATAAGTGACGGTGTCGTGGCTTTGCTATCGTATCTAGCGCCGCGTCCGGTGGTTGCTTGGTGTGATCTGGACGCAGACGGTATCGGCATCATCGACGTCCTTGCCCGAAAGCTGCAGCGTCCCATTCGCCCAGTCGGCATGGGGCTAGACCTGTGGCGGTCTACCCCTCACCGTCGGCAGAAGCCCGAGCAGATCACACGAGACAAGGCTCTCGCAACCAGGCTGGCTACCAAAGGTCCCGAGTCTCTGCGAGCGCTGGCTCAAGAGATCGCCACGTATGGTGGTTCGTGCGAACAGGAGGCGATTCAGGATCTGGTACTGCCACACCTTGCCGAGACTCTGGCAGCGATAGTCCGCCCTGACGAATCTGGGGAACCCGCCGCGACACGCGGCCTCAGCCGTTAGCACATCGTCTCGGAAAGGGCAAACTGTCAGCAGTTGTTCACGTTGGATGCCTCGGAGAGGGGTGTGCAGCAGTGCAGGACAGCGAGGTGCCGTTTGAGCCAGTCGACGGTTCAGACGACTTGACGGTTGAGCCGGACCACGACGCCGGTGCGCACATCGAGCAGTTGAGCCTCATGGATGTTCAGCACGAGCAACTCGCCGTGGCTGAGCGGCTGGCGACGTGGAGGGCTTTTGCGGCCCCCTTGGCCGCCAACGCAGGTGCCGTTGTTGAGGACCCCGAGCTCGTTCAGCTGGCTGTTCATATTCTCGCCATATTCGCTGATCATCAGAGCCGTAGCGGTTTGAGTTTTGCCCAGCTGAAGGAAGGGCTTCGACATCTCGGGATTCGGCGCCCGTTGGCGGTTATCGAAGCTCGGCTTGAGCACCTTCATCGGATGGGCTTTCTTGAGCCGTACCTGCCGAAACTGCATCAGGGACGGTACGTGGTGCGGCCAGCCGGGCTGGCGGGCGCACTTGCTGCGGCCCGCGTTACTGAACGCGGCGGCGTCGACGAGCTCATCTTGCTTCTAGACCGGACGCGGTCTGCGCTACAACTGCGGAATCCCGACCCTGTCCGGATCCTGGCGCATTTGAATTCGTGTCGGCATGCCCTCATGGTCTTTGCGTTGGACTTGCAGCGGCGGGTCGCGTCCGGTACCGCCGCCGAACTGATTGAGGCGGGGCGACAACATGACCACAGCAGCTTCACCCGCCAGGTCGCCGAGCTGAACCAGTTGGTGACGGCCCGGTTCGCCGGGCGATATGAGCTGGAGGAGGCAGGTACCGCGCTGATCGAGGCGGAGCAGTTCTATCGCTCCCAGGTGCGTTCAGCGATCGGTAAGGTGTTGGCCCAGGGCGGGGCCGGCCTCAACTTCGACGTGTTAACCCCGGCTGAGTACGAGACGGCCGCGTTGACCGCTAGCGTCGACCAGCTCGCTGAGGTAGGAACAAGTTTGATATTCGATGCGCCCAGCACCTACGTAGACCCTGAAGCGCTGATCGAGGCGATAGAGCAGTACCAGCCCCGGTCACGGACCCGTGTCCGCCCACCCGAATCCGTGGCACCTCCTGATGATCCGGATCCGCTCGCAGCTGTCGAGGTAGCAGACGAGGCCGCCCGCCGTCATCGTCGGCTTGGACTGGAGGCTCTCCTCGCTGGCGAGCGAGAAGTCGACCTCACACCGCACATGCAGGTCAGCTGGGATACAGCCGTACAGATTGTTGTTGATGCGCTTGCCCTCGACGCCGATCCAAGAGAGCCGTTCGTTCTCGACCTTGCCGAGTGGCTTATGGTCGATTCCGCAGCACCAGTAACGTACCTGCACCCCGCACGCCTCATCCGCACGGATCTTGTAATACCGGAGAGCGGTTTCACTTCGGGCGACGCGGAAGAACTCGGAGAAAACCGTGACCGATGAGTTCGATGACGAGTTCACCGCGTCGGCCGCACCGCAGGTGCAGCCAGTAGACCTGGACGCAGTGCAGGAAACCCTGGGTATCCGTCCATCCAGATCTACGATCGGTGGCGCACTGATCCTCGCGCAGATTCGGGCTGTTGGACATGCACCAGCAACGGCCTCAGCTGATGCCTTGATGTCCGCCTCGGCCGCTGCAACGCAGGTGGACCGCCGGCTGATTGAAATCAGCCGGCGCTCTGACGCGAGGCGGAGACTGGTACTCGGCTGGGCCGACGGCGCAGGACCTGACCCCGACCAACATCCATCCGCGCCACCCAGCCGTCTGTCCCCGATACCGTACTTGGTATGGGGCGTCTGTTTGGCCGCAGCCTGGCCCCACGCGGCAGCCGAACCCTACCCTGGCCAGCCGTTCCGCCGCACGCACATCCTGCAGACCTGCGTGGACCTGGGCGCCTACCTGCCCAACGTCGTTACCGCACTCGACCGCACGCTTCCGCAAGCGGGATTGATCACCTTCTCAGCAGCAAGCGGACGGCTGGGCCCCGCCGCGGCAGCGCTGCCGAGCGCCGTTTGGTCCGCCCTTCGCCGAGTTCACGATCGTCTACCGCACGCCGCTCTTGACAGATCCACCTCCGTTGAGGACAGGACCGCTCGGGAGAGCGATGAACAAGAAGAGCCGTTGACCGCCCGCAGGCTGCCCGGCCCGTGTGCCGACCCAGCCGGTCCCATCGAAACGACGGTCCGCGCGGCCGTCACCGCCCTTGAGATTGCTCAACGCCCTGTCTCCCGCTCGGATCTGCCCGCATTGGCAGATCCCGCCATCCGGCGGGCGACCGAGGAGGCCCTAGCCGGCTGCGGCCGTACGTTGATCTCGACACCGGATGGTGGCTGGACGACGGGCTACGTTGACCACATCGCGCAAGCCCTCGCGGCGGAACAGACCGGCACACTTACTCACATGCAACGGGCGGTACTCGCGTTGATTCTGCTACGCACCGTGGCGATTCCACGCGCTCAGGGCCGCCACCACCACGGCGGATGGACTGGCACCGATCATCCGACCACCCTTGACGAACTCGACGCAAACCGACGGCTATCTCGCACCGCCATCACCGACGCTCTTCGGGGGCTGCGCGCCGCGGGCTACGTCACGACCACGTCCTCCGGCGGCTATGTGCCCGGGTCCGCGCTCGCCCGGCTCAGTCCGGCTGCCCGGGAGGCACTGTGGGAGGACCTAGTAATCCTGGGACGGCCCAACGGCTACATGGCCGAGAAGATTCGGAGCCGGCGCCACGATGCGGCCACGGCAACACACCACGGGTTCCCGTCCGTTGATGCAGCAGGTAAGGACCAGACATGACCACCGATCCAATACCTGGCATGCCTACCGAACGACTAGGCATCATCGGTACTCGCCAACTCGTTGCCGTGCAGACGTTGGATATCGCCAGGCTTACAGCGCACCCCGTCCGTCTCATACCGGAAACCTTCGTCGCCGTGACAGGGATGGGCCCGGTTGATTCAAACGAGTCGGGCAAAACCAGCTTCCTGTCCGCAGTTTCTCTGCTCTTGGGCGACCCGGAGTGGCGAGTCGCCGGCACCGGTGCCGCCAGCGTGGAAGCTCTGCTGTTCGAGCCGATTACAGCCGGCGTCACAGTCGGCCTGAATGCTGCGACCGAGGGCTACATCGTTGGCGTGTTCGCAGAGCCCCAGGATGTGTCGACCACGGCACACACCGTATGGATGAAGATCTCGTCGGGACGGCCTCACCTGCAGGTCCGTCACGTACAAGGTGTACATCTCGCGCGCGGCGTCGATGATCGAGAGCGCCATGAAGCCGCACCCAGAATCTGCCGGTCGTTGGGGGTGGAGCCGCTCGGCAGCACTGAATATGCCCATCGCCTGTACGGACGAAGCCCTCGCGTTCTCGCATACGTCGCCAGCCGCGGCCGGGTCCGTTCCCGACCGTCCCTACTCAAACTCGATGCTGGAACCTTTACTCCTGAGCAAATCGGTGACGCCTTGATCGCCCTAACCGGTCGAGCCACACTGTTCGACAGGGACCAACAGGACCGTCGAGACCTCTCGGCGAAACAGACCGAGCTCGCCAAACACATTGAGCGCGACAAAGAACACACCGCACGTGAGGACGAGATCCTCCGCCAGGTGGAGGCCCGGAATCGGCTCCGCAGACAGGCAAAGGGCGCCACCGGCCAATGGCGGGCATACCGTGCGAGGGCCGTCCTTGACACCTACGCCAAGGCCGAATCAGCCGCCGCCCTTCTCTCGCAGGCCGAACCAGATCGCAACAAAATCTATGCCGAGCTCCAACAGCACCTACAAGATCAGGAAGCACTGCGCAAACCCGCCACGCTACGGAAAGCCGTCGCCGACGCGGCACAAGAACTGTCCACGCACAAAGCGGCATACGACATGGCCGTCCGTACCGAGGGGGCACTCGAATACACCCTCAACGACCTCGAACGCCAACTGCGCGAGAGCCGGGCCGCAGCCGCAGGCCACGACACCAGTCGAAACGGCACCGCCGCCGAGTGCGCGACCAAACGTGACGACCTGGCCAAGGAACATGAAGAAACAAGCAAATCGCACGAGGAGATGAAAACCAAAGTACGACAGCTCGAAGAGGACCTCGAACACGCGCGCGACGGGCAATTCGGCTTCGCCGGCCAGATCATTCGAACTCTAGCTGCCGAGGACATCCACTCAGAATCTCTCGCTGAGGTCACTCGTCTGGCACCCGAAACGCGCCCGATGTGGGAGGCGCGACTCGCGCCATGGCGTGACGCCGTATGTGTCGCAACACCACACTTGCCAGACGCACTCCGTATCTTGGCCGACGCTCCGGGTGCAATCCTAGTTTCGTCGAACACCTTACCAACGCAGCAAGACGATATCGACAGTACGAACGTCGTCACATCGTTGCCTGAAGGGATCCTGTACGCGCCCGCGGAAGCAGTTCCCCTTCTGCGCGCATTGGCCACGCAGGAAGCAACTGACGTTCCGGTGCCACACGCCATAGACCCGTCTACCGGGGTCCATGTTGTAGGTGGGTTCGACGACCCCGTTATTGGTGGGGAGGATCTGCGGAAACATCTTGGCAACCGCATGCACCAGGCTCGCGAGCGCCTAAGCTCACTGGCCCGACACATGGCAACCCTGGGTACGAAACTCGAACTGGCTACCGCCACCGCAACCAGAGCAGAGGCGGCCGAACGCGTCGCCACGCTTGCACCCAAAGTGACTGAACAAGAGAAACTACTCGCCGATCACCGGAGCGAGGTCCTTCCTCCGCTTGAACAAAAGCGCGACGAAGCCTGGAAATCCCACGAGACCGCGAAACGTGTTCTAGCCGACCGGGACAGCAACTTCAATCGCCTCGGCGACACCATTCGCGGAACACGCGATCGCCTTGGTAAGAAAGACGCGGAGATCGAGCGGCTGACGCAAGCGGCTCGACCAGAAGACGCGGTGCTGGCCGCCTGGGGTCGAGGCAGGGATGCCGCACGTACCGAGCTAGGCTGGCCGCCAGGAGTGCCGGAATCGGCAATGCCGGATCGACTGAGCGAGGAGGCCACAGCTCCTCCAATCTCGGCAGAATTGGTCACGGTCGAGCGCCGCCGAGCCATCACGCTGGCGGAAGCTGCGCGCACGCAGCTAGCAACGGCGCTATCAGCGTTCGAATACCACGCAGAAGGAGTAGGAGGCCCACCGTCAGAACTTCGTCTTGCGGCTGACTTGTACCTGAAGGCACGCGAGGCCGGAGAGGAGGATCCGGCGGGCGACCTGTTCGAGACGACGTTGGCCAATCTACAGGCGTGGCTCGATGACGATGACGATCGGGATCGAACCGCGCACGAACAAGTTCATACGGCCAGAGCTAACCGAGCGGCGACTACTGAATTCGTCACCTCCCAGACGAGACAGCTTCAGGACGCGTTGAACCAGACGCAGGAAGCGATCACCCAGCGCGCGGCCAGTGCCCTTGACGGAATCAGCGCGGCACTTGACAACCTCAACCGAGGTTCAGGCGGTATCGGTGCTCAACTTGCCTACGACGTAATTCCTCCCGGTGCGCCGGACCAAGACTGGACATGCCGCGTTACCCCGCGGTGGCGCAGGAATCCGGGTGGCCCCCTGCTTCCCTACGACAATGTTACCAACACGGCACAGGAGAAGCTGTTTTCGATCCACCTTGTCCTTGCGGCTCTGCTCGCCGCGCCTCACCCGCGTGGACGGGTACTCATTCTTGATGAACTCGCAGATTCGCTCGGAGCAGAACATCGGCGCGAGGTCCTTGACGCTATTGCGACCGTGGCCAAAGCTCACGGCATCACCATTCTGGCGACCTGTCAAGACGCAATCATGACAGAGGCGCGCCCCTACTGTGGCGAGGTTCTCTACTTCCACTATCCCTCGAAATCCGCACCCCTGAACCGTCCGACGCGGATGTTCGGCTTCGACCCGAACGGAAGCCGCGTCGAACTCACTGCCGAGGCCCTTACCGAGGGCCGTAACCCAATCTAGCGCGCCAGTCAGACCCAAATGGCAGTGAGCACCAGACGTGACTGGGAAGGTTGTAACCTTCCCATGTCGTGAACGGGGCTGTCGAGCGCATGGCTCACCGGCCAACCACGCATCGTGCCGCGCACCAGAAGCCGATTTCGGCGAAACCCGTCGTGTTCAGTTAGGCATAGGCGCGACTCCGGCGCGGCGACTGGTCAAGGCCGTGCGCTCCGAGTAACAGGAACCTATTGAGGGGCGATCAACGGCTGAGCCGTTCACCGCGTGACGCAGAGAAGGGCAACCCCTTGCAGCCTGATCTACAGACCACCTCGAACGTCGCTCATCGGTTGGGTCGATCGTCGTTGGCTACACCGCCGTAATCTGCTATTACGGCTTGGCCCCATTACCCGATCAAGGTCGCATGACGCAGCACTAGCCAACAGGCGCGGAGTTCAACTCGGCCCTAATCAGAGCGACAAGAACCGATCGGAGCATCGCAAACGACAACGGGTCGCCGCTTTTGTAACGCGATTCATTAGTCATACCCCTCGAAGTTCCCAGGTCATATGGAATACCTGGCGTAAGAAATGTAATAGAACTGCGTCCCGTGTGAACAAACTCCGACCGAAGATCGTAACTGCGCTTCAAGCTCTGCCTTAGATCTTCACGGTCGCGAGGGACAAAATTCGAGAAGGGCTCTCGCCATGCCTCGAATCCATTCTGCCATCCGCCAACACCGTCCCCGACGTATGTCCAATCCACATAAACTTCATCGTAGAAACTCTCAGGCAGTCGAGAGCTTGCATACCGAGAGAAGGTCTCCTTTAGTCTAATTTGTCGGTCCTTCATTAGTTTTGCGCGCAGGCTAAGGTGTTGGTCTTCGGTTAGGCCAGCTTCACGGGCAAACTTATCCCAAGTCGCCGCTAGATCCCACTCGAACCAATCACTTGGAGGGCTTCCAAACTTTCGGGACAAAGTCTCAATTCCTGCAACTACAGACGTGTAGGCAGTAGTCGGTGAGCTAGGGGCAAGAATGCAAGCGCCGTAGTGAAGTTGAAGCGCGGCAGTCACGGCTAACCGTTCTTTTTCCTCAAGCTTGACCAGCTTCAAAACGATATTCCGAAAGCTTTGAGCTAAGTCGACTCCATCATCAATAGGCGCATCTAGTCTCTTGTCGATTAGTTGGACCACCGGAGAGAAAAAGACGTCGCCCTCCTTAGGCTTGAGCGCCATCTCCTCAAAAGTCTCTATCCTTCGCCCTGTGGCAAATGTCAACACTCCAGCAACCGCCGACGACAACTCGGCTTCCCATAGAGCGAAGCCCGACTTCTCTCTGAGAATAGGAAGACCGAACATATGCAATCGCTCAGGCCCTCGACCTGGACGAATTATCTTCTCTCTTGGGACCACGTGAAGTATCTCGCTAGCGGTAACAGGCTCCAAGCCCGGAACTGCGAGGCGACGACCCAACCACGTGATTCTGCCATCTTCGGGGTTCACTGCGTCGCCAAGAGAGTTATACCAATCGCTGAGTATATCCACAGCACTCCTCATTGCAACTCTGCGTGAACATGATCTGCGACTTGGGGCCGGCCGCGGCGAAGATCAGGTTCTTCATGGAGCCGGGCACACCAGCACCGATCCTGCGGCCGGCGAAGACGGGCGCGCCGCTGATGGCGGCGACCTGGACGATCTCGTAGCCGGCGTGAACCAGCGTCTGATTGAGGAAGTCGTGCAACTGCTCGAATTCGGTGAGGTTGGTCCGGACCGCTGGGTGCAGCATCTCGGCCAGGAACCGCAGGAGCGCGTCGTCGTGTCGGCCAAGCCGAACCGCTCGTCGTTGAAGATCCAGTCTTCGGGCCAGTCCAGGTTGGCGATGCAGTGCTGGATGATGTCCTCGCGCGCCGTGGGGAATTTCGTGGACCGGGAATCTGTGGTGGGCAGTGTGTCGAGGTCGTAGAGGCGCCCGAGGAACTCCGCTCCGTTGAGCACCCCGTACCGGGCCGTGGTGGCGAGACCCTCGATGAGGCGCCGCCGGGTGACGTCGGTGATACGGCTCGCCATGGCGATGGTATGCCTCCTGGGAGTCGGCCGCAGGCGGTCAAGGAGTCGTAAGTCAGGCTGGCGGCGGCTCACTGGCGGTGCAGCGAAGTCGCTGTTCGTTCTGCGCAATCGCCTCTCGCGCTTCATCGGTCGACATGCCCCAGAGCCGTGCCAGGTGATCGAGTGTTCCGAGGAGATCGGAAGGAACGGCTGAGCGGCTCCCGGAGCAAGCGAAGGGGCCGTCTGTTTCCAGCAGGACGCGTTCCTGCGGAAGCCGTTGGAGCAGCGGCACGGCTTTCTTCGACCGGACCATGGCCGGGTTGATCGAGAACCAGAGCTCTGCGGTCAGCGCCTCGTCGACGGCGGACAGCGGTCCGGTATACCAGTGCAGGATTGCCGGCACGTGCGCCTGCGCGAGTCGGGCGATGGTCTCCCTCTCAGCGCCCCGGCTGTGGACGGTGACAGGTCGAGTTCGCACCTGAGGGTCAGCCAAGATGGCCTCGAACACACGAAGCTGTTGCTTTCGGGTTGCGACTCCAGCGCGGGAGAAGTCGAGTCCAATCTCGCCGATCCATGTGGCCTGCGGCAGAAGTCGAAGAAATCGGGCTAAATCGTGGGGGGATGCATCTCCTGCACGAAGCGGGTGAAAGCCCAGTGCGACATCGACGCCGTCACGTCGGCCAAGGCGGGTGCGCAGGAGGCGGTACTTTCCGGGGTCTTCGGTCACGGCGATCACGTGCACTCCCGCGGCATGGGCGCCGTCTAGGACCGCGACGGGGTTGTCGTAGGCGTCGATGTGGCAGTGGGTGTCAGTTAGCGCCGCAGTAGTCACGATCGCGGTTCCACCAGTTCGGTCAGGGCCCCGCGGGCCCCGCGGGCTAGCCAGGCGCGAAGCTCGGCGAGTCCCCGTCGCCAGACTCCTGTGAACGCTGCGCGTTCGCCTTGCGGGAGCGGGCCGTTGCGGAGGACGTCGCGGTCCGGTCGATCTTCGAACGCACCGGCTATCACGGCCCGCAGGTCCGCTCCGCGGCGGCTACGGCGGTTGAGGAGAATCGTGATGTCGTGCTCGTCGAACACGTCGTAGGCGTACTCGTCGTCGTCCCATCCGATGTGCGCCAGCGAGCTGCGGCGAATCAGGCAGGGGAAACAGTATCCGCAGTTTCCTTGCTTGCGGCCGACATAGCGGGCGGTTTCGGGGTGCGAGCAGGAGACGCTGAGCGGCGCCAGCCGGCGCAGCAGTTCGGCGTTCCGGGATTCGGCGAGCATCTCGCCCTTGGTCCGCAGTCGGTACGGGTTGAGGACCGGATTCGGCACGCCGATCGCAGTGACGGCGGCGCCGAGTTGGTTCATGAAGTGCGGGTGAGTGGTTCGGGTGCTCGCGCTGCCGACACGAGATCGGGTGAGGGGCACGTTGATGCCGATGAAGCCGTTCTCCGGCACGTACACCGGTGTCTCGGTTCCCTCAGCGGCGGCGAGAGCCAGGGCGGCCGACAGGAAGAGTAGCGACCGAGATCGAGTGGTGTTCTCGCGTGGCCTGGGCAGCGCGCGTGCCTGGCGGCTGTTCGCGGGAGCGGGGCGCAGGTAGAGGCGGCGGGAAACGATGCGTTCAGCGCCGTACTGTTCGTTCAGTTCGTCGAGGAGCAGTTGCTGGGCGGTGGATGCCTGTCCGCCTTCGTGGTGGGACAGCAGACACAGCCGCGGTCTGGGATCTCCTTCCAGAAGATCGATGACGCCGCACAGCGAGTCGAGACCGCCGGAGAACAGGCACACGCCGTCCACGTCGAGCCCAACCGGGCGATCAGCAGCGGGAACGCCGGCCACATGAGCGAGCGGGTGGCGATCGGACTCGTAGGGGCTGATCTCCCAGTGGTCGCCGGTCAGAAATCGCAGGGCCGCGTCAAAGCCGGCGCTCTGCCAGGCAGCAGGGTCTTCGACGGGAAGCCGCAGTTTGAGCTCCCTCGTCCAGGAGTCCGATGTGGCGCGCCGTCGAGTGGTCTTGTCGGCGCAGTACACGGCTGCTCCGAGCAACAGGAGGTCGGCAGCTGGCCGGGGCGGTCGCCAGCCGGCGAAGAACTCGGGGCCGGTGTCGCCGGTTTGGATCGTGGCTGCGGTCCGCGCAGGGGCCCAGTCGAGCAGCCGAACGTCGTCGGGTTCGGTTACCGAGGTGGTGAGATCCGTGCGCACCAGGTATGTGGTCACTGTGCGTCTCCGTCCAGTCCTTGCAGGGCCTCGTATGTCATGAGGACGGTGTCCTCGGCGATCTGGCGTCCCTCGGGGCCGGCCCAGTCGACCGCGTAGGGGTCGTGGGGGATGCGGAGCGAGACGAGGACCTGGATGATCTGGCGCATTTCCTCGTCGGCCTGGCGCAAGGCGTGCGGATCGGTAATGCGGCTGAGGCGTTCGGCAATGACCGGAACCCGGTTGTAAACGTACTGGGCGAGGAACGTTTCCAGCAGGGTAAGCAGGTTTTCCCGCGAGACGGCCGTCTCAGCAGTGTCGGTCAGCTCGGTCCACGTGTCGGCGTCGCCGAACACCTCGTCCAGCACGTCGCAGGCGGCGTCACGGGCGGCTTGGGAGTCCAGGTCATCGCCGTCTCCCGCGATGAAGGTGATCAGTTCATCCAGGACGTCGAACCGGGTCCGGCCAACGAGAGTGGCCAGTCCCAGCGAGGTCAGCGTGCTTTCGAGCCCGGTTCCACCGACTCCAGCGAGCAAGGCGCCGAGGCGTTGGACACCGCTGCGTCCTGCACGTGCGCCGGCTGCGGCACCGCCAGCTCCACCCAGCACGGGGACGTGGCGAGCGAGCACTCGCTGGGCATACGTGCGGGTGCTCGGAGATCCGGAGGTCAGCCCGCGCACGTAGGACGCGGTCGCGTGTTTAAGCGGAGTCCACGCTCCGCCACTGCCCGCGGTGCGATCGGCCGAGGTCCCCATCAGCGCCGGCCGCTGAGTCGTTGTGCTTCGCGAGCGGCTTTGACCATGGTCTTCAGACTGGGCACATCGCTGTTTTCCCACTGGTCCAGCAGCGTGGACACGGTCGGGTTATTGGCTGGGAGGCGACGAACGGCGTTCCCAGCCTGCGCGGGTGGGACGGCCGCAGGTGGGATCCGCATGAGAGCGTCGCAGACGGCTGACACGGTGTCGGGTGCCCGCTCAGCGAGTTCGAGCGCAGCGACCAAGGCCGGTCCGCCTGGTCGACGCGTCAGTACTTCCACCAGCGCTTCCACGAGTTGGGCACGCTCGTCGTCAGGCAGCTTTGCGATCTCGTCACAGGCGAGTCGCCGCGCTGCGGCGACCTCAGTCTGCACCCTGGCGAGTAGTTCCTGCAGGTGGGGAGGCAGCCGGGTGACGGCGACACCGAAGGCGAGTTTGTCGCGGGAGTAGGTGAAGTACGGCCTCAAGTCCAACTCACCGAGCGGAGGCTCCAACCCCAGCCACGCACGAACGTGCGACTTGTCCGCCCATGCCCGCACCTCTTCGGCGACTGGCGGCTGTTGGGAGGCCCTCCGTCCCCGCTTTCCGGCCGGGGTCCGGCGGGCGCCCGAAGGCCCGTCGGCGGCGTCGCTCTCGTCAGGCCGAGGCGTGTCCTTCTCGTCGTTCGGTTTGGAGGTGGTCGCTCCGGCCCGTGCGATGGTCTCCGCAGCCGCCAGCTCCGGGATCGGGCCGGGCGAGGTGAGTTGCCAATCGAACAGCCGCTGGAAGTCGCTGAAGTGTTGTTCCTCCAGGACCATGAGCTTGGCTAGCACCGGCAGGTCGAGGGCGATCTTCCGGCGCTGCGCGCTGCGGTGCTTGAGCAGCAGGTTGTTGAGGAATCGTTTGAGCTGCCTGGGGTTCCCGCGCAGTCCGCCCCCGAGTACCTGGGCGATGCTGGCCGCCCAGTTCAGGTCGCGCACCAGGTCGGCTGGCACGTTGTCGAGGACCTCCCCGGCTATGCCGACGTTGAACGCGACCTGCAGGTTCCCGGCTTCGCGGCGGCTGCGGGTCTCGTCCAGGACCTTGGCGAACTGTTCGTTGTTGAGGCGCAGTTCGGCCAGCAGCAGGTTGACGTAGGTGTCGGCCTCCGGGGCGGACAGCGGCGGGATGGCCACCTTGAGCTGCAGCATCTTCTCCAGGTAGTCGGCACCGATCCCAGCGCCGTCGGGCCGGCGCAACTGCGGATAGCGCGAGTCGATCGCGGACTCGACAACCGCCTGGTTGGCCGCCAGGACGTACGCGGTCTTGGGAGTGTTGAGGAACAACCGAATCGCCTCGAAGGTGTCCACCACGGTCTCGGGCAAGCACCGGTCGAGGTCGTCGATGAACACCACGACGGCATCCACGTCCTCCAACGTCGCGACGACCTTCGCGAACTCCGCCCGGAACCGCCCCGCGTCCGCGATCGCCTCAGCCGTGTCGTTGCCTGACGTAGCCTGCTTGGTCTTGGGATCCTCCAGCAACTTGTTGGCCTCGCTCGCAGCGGCGTTCACCACGACCTTCGTCACGTCCACGACCTGCGGGTCAATGCTCGGATCCATCGCCTGGATCACCAAGGGAGCCGCGGTCTGGGCGCCGGCTACCGCGACCCGTCCGCTCCTGCGCCCCCACCGGCCAAGGCCCTGGGCAAACCTACGGAGCCTGGACACCTGTTCCTGCTCGTCGGGGGCGACTCGTTGGCCGACCGCGTCGAGCACGGTCGTCATCAGCGCGACCTTGACGTCGTCGTAGTCCTCGTACTGCCAGGGACTGAACTCGACGCACACATACCGTGACGGCAACTCTTCGCCGTCACGGATCTTCAGAAGCTCCTGCCGGGTGATCCGCATCAGGCTGCTCTTCCCAGAGCCCCAGTCACCCAGGAGACCCACCGTCAGCGGGAGCAGCCGCGGCTCGGTGAGCGCCACGAACAGGGTGTCCACCAGGAAGTCGAAGCCGAGAAGATCCACCTCGGTTTCGTTGTCCGCCCACATTGCCCTGCTCCGTTCGACGCGGCATCTTGACTATCCGCTCCTCGGTGGCCGCCGGCCGAAGGCGAACATCGAGGATAGATCGGTGATCAGCGTCGATGGTCTTTTGACGGACGTGTCGCCGACGACCACGTACTGTTACTGGCGGTTACCAAAGCGTGATAGGCGCGTTGCGATCACGATGCAGGGCCCGGTGCACCATCGATGTGGCCGTCTGCTCGCGTCGTTGCACGCCTCTGGCCGGAACCAGCTGGTCAACGAGGTGCAGCTCTGCGTCGAACTGGGGTGTTGCGATCCCGGCTCGGATGGCGAACAGACTTTCCGGACTCGGCAGGCCGGCGTCGAAACGAAAGGTCCTGCTCGTCCCAAGCGCCGAGGCCGCGGTGCTCCACATCGTCCGGTCATGTGAACTCCGCGCTGGCGGCTCGATCATGAGGGGCCGAGAGGGCCGATGCGGGTCTTACTGGTGCGATCGGCGAGGATGAACAGGTGGTAGACGACCTAAGCGGGCTTGGTCCGCAGGGCTTCGAGCGCCTGAGTCAGGCTCTGGCCGTCCGTGTCCTGGGTCCGGGCGTTGAGGTGTTCGGCGAGGGACCGGATGGCGGGCGCGAAGCGACCTTTCGCGGTCGGCTGCCGTATCCAAACCCCATCGAGCCGTGGGACGGCTACGGCGTTCTGCAAGCCAAGTACAAGGCGAAGATCATGGGCACCGGATCGGATACGGCCTGGTTGCGGCAGCAGGTCTCCGCTGAGTTGAAGGCGTGGTCCGCCTCCGGTAAGAAACGTGTACTCGACGGTCGGTTGCCCGAGTACCTGATCTTTGTGACCAACGTGTCACTCTCTGCTGTACCCGGCAAGGGCGGCAAGGACCAAATCGATGCGTTGATCCGAAGCTACGCGACAGCGCTGGGTCTGAAGGGCTGGGCAGTCTGGGACGGGATCACCGTCTGCACCTTGCTCGACAGCTACCCCGATGTCCGGCGGGCGTTCAGGGCCTTGATTACGCCGAACGAGGTGCTCGCGGCAATGCATGATCGTCTCACGGCGCCCCCCGTTCCCTCGCGAGTCGATGTCGTTCTTCCTGGCCCGCAGTATCGCCCTGGTCAGCCCGGACACGAAGCGACCTTCCAAACCGCCTATGACGTGGCCGGAGGCGCCGGACGGTTCGGTGAGGCGATGGGCGAAGTGCAGGAAGCCGGACCTGGCTGGGTTCAGCACTTCCCTGGCGGACCCTATGGCGAGCCCGCGGTCCTGGTCGAATTGCCCGGAAAACCTGCTTCAGTCCTCGCTCGCACCGTGTGGGACGACCTGCAGGCGATTGGTGGCGGGCTGCCGAATTCCGGAACAATCGGGATCGGTTTTCCTGCCGTCAATCGCGCCGACCCGGATCCATTCATCGGCTCGGACCGCCAGGAGATCGAGCTGGAGGGCGGGCAGTGGGGCCGTAGAGGTCGTGGTCGCCTGATTCGCCGGCCCGGCAAGACCCCGGTGTGGCAGCCGGAGATCGTCTTGGACAGCGAAGCCAGCCGGGATAAGGACTCCTGGACGAGCTTGTCGGACAAGCGTGACCTTCGGCTACGGCTTGCCGGAAGAATCCCGCTGGCAGTGGAGGACTGGGGAATCACCGACCGCGGTCGGGCGAAGATGCTGACCGCCCTCCAGAAGACCGGACTGGGTGAGGTCTGCCGTCACCTTGCAGATCGATACGGACTCGACGCTGCCGGGATGGAATGGCAAGAAATCGACGAACCTGACGGTCACAACAACAGCCGGTTCAGCGCGTATCACCTCACCGCGACCGGCGCCGAGGGCCGCCCGGCGGTGTCGATCTGCTTGTACATGGTGCTGCCAGACGGTTACACCAAAGAATTGCGGACAGTCGTCGACTTGCGCATCGACTTCACCGCACTTGCCCCTGCTATGGCATCGAATGCTCCCTTGCTGATTCCTGTGACTCTTCGAGTTTCGATGGCCGAGTTGATCGAGTTCTTCATACAAGCCTGGCGTGTCGCCACGATGGTGGTGCCACTGGCAGCCTTGGACGACCCGATCAGTGCCCAGCCTGCCGGCGCGCCACGGGTGGAGCTTTACATCCAGAGCGAACGTCCGGAATACGCTGGAACAGATCGGACTGTCAGGCCCTTAGATATGGTCGACCTGTCTAGTCTCGGCGTCCCACGCAGTAGCCAGTCCCGAGATCTCTCCGTGGCTGCGACTGCCCCTCTGGGGCTATCGGGTGAGGACGTCGACAGGTGGGTCCGCCAGGCGCTGGACAGGATGGCTGCCGACTTCGGGTTGGTCGTCCGACCTCCGAGTGTGAGGTAGTCGAATCCGACTTGGTCAGCTGAGGCGCGACTCCCTGAGGCAGAATGGCCGTCAAGACGTCTCCTGTCACATGGGGATCGTGAAGTACCCGGCGCGGGTTCGCCGAAAGTAGCGATCGTGCGCGCGCTCGTAAGTCATCGTCCAGACCGGTTTCATGCGTAGATATGAAATAATCTCTTCTCAAGTTGCTGAGTCAGCCGGATCAGGCGATGCTCGGAAAACCTTGCTCGTGTTAGCGAAAATCCGACCAACGTCATTATGGCGGCCAGGCCAAAAAAAGTCAGAACTAGCAATTTGATTGCTTTGACCCTAAGCCATCCATCAGTGACTTGACTGCTTCGACTTAGGGGCGGGGCGGGTTTCGAGTTCAGTTCGCTCAACCTTTGCATGAGCTCACCGCTGGAAAGGTGAGCAAACAAGAACTCCATCGCTTGTTCCTCGGTTGAAAAAGTGCCCAATCGCACCGCTGGCCGTATTGTAAACTGCACTCCGCGAAGCATAATTGCCTGCGCCGCCTCAGCGGCTCGACTGTCGCCGTTGGAGACGACGTACCGAAGCCCGCCAATTATCAACATTTTCGCGCATGCGGCGCCAAACCATAGGGTAGTCACGTACCAGCCTATGCGAAGCGTGAAACCGAAAAAGCCAGCGAGAAGAAACCCGGTTGCGGTGAGAAGCTTGAAGAGTTTACCGGGACGTTCGTCTATTAGTGCCGCCCATTCCTCCCCTCGAAGTTCGCTACGACGGTTCCGTGCGTAGCGTAGACGCGCGGCGACTCGGACTGCACGCCTGGCAAGCCAAGGGGAAAGTTCGCTCGTCTCGTTAACCGCCAAACCCAAGGCTATCGTGATTACTACTTCTCCAGTGGTCACGTCGCCCGCCCGGGCTGTCGACCGAAAAGCTCTCGGACAAGCGCCAACCCGAGCGTGGGGTGTACCTGGGATTGGCAGTTCTCGCCGCGCCGCTCGGCGACAAGAGCGCGCGCAGCACTCTCCCCATGCGGGGTAAGTCGATAGAAACGGCGACGGGGTTTATTTGACTCAGGGGGACTGTCTTCCCAGCGACCAGTCACCCATCCGATGTCTTCGAGCCGATCTAGCACCCCATACACGGTGGGGCCGGAGCGTTTGATCGTCTTCATGATCGCCCATCCGTGTACGTCCTCGCCCTGCGCGAACCCATCAAGGAGCACGACGAGTACGTCGAGAAGGGACGCGGTCACCCGGGCTGGAGCATCCGCCATCCCCTTATATTACCTAGGTCGTACAGTGGCCGGCAAGGTCTGAGAGTGCCCAGTCCAGCGGCCAAGTGGCCTGTAGTGACGAGTAGGTCCCACTCCGGTGGCAGCCAGGGGCCACAACAAGCCGCGTCGGTGGGTGGATCTCCCACACCTCCCGGTGACAACTATCGCTCGCGGTCACAACAACCGGAGCAAGACTCGTGAGGGCACTCCAGTACCTGTGCAGGACCTCTGGGACGATTTGGTCATGGCCGCTAGGGAGCGCAGGCGTCACCGACGGCGCACTGGTCTGCTTGCCTTGCTGACCGGGTTGAGCGCCCTGCTCGTCGCTCTGCTAGCAGTGTCCACCAATCTGGCCACCAACGCAGTTCCACAGCGGTTCGCACGCTGGACCCAGGATCCCTGGTGGACCTGGGGTGCAACCACGGTTCTCGCTATGTTGGTCATCCTTGTTGGTGTTGCTCTCCAGCGGCTGTCCTCCGACGAACCTGGCCAGCCTGCTGCCGCCCGCACCGTTGAGCTCGCCACCGTCAAGCCCGTCCACAACCTGCCGCCGCGCAATCCGGCCTTCATCGGCCGCGACGCGGTGTTCGAACGCATCGAGGCCGAGTTCGCGGGCGGCCCCGTCGCGGTGGTGGCGATGCACGGACTTGGCGGCATGGGCAAGTCGGCCATCGCCCTCGAACTCGCCCACCGGGGACACGAGTCCGGGAGGTACTCCATCGCCTGGTGGATACGGGCGGAGACGGAATCGACGCTCGTCGAAGACATCGCAGACCTGGCCCCCACCCTGGGCCTGAGCGTGTCGGATGACCAAGACCAAACCGTTAAGGACGTGCGCGCGGCCCTTCAGGAACGAAGCGGCTGGCTGATCGTGTTCGACAATGTTGCTGGTCCTGACGCCGTCCGCCCCTGGATCCCAGTCGGCTTAGGAGCCACCTTGATCACCAGCCGGTTCCGCGGCTGGGGCAAGCTGGCAGCGCAAGTCGACCTCGATCGGTTCACACGCGAGGAGTCCCTGGCCTATCTGGCCCGCGCTGTTGTGCGCTATAGCCCGGCCGCCGCCGATGATTTAGCCCAAGCGCTGGGCGACCTGCCGCTGGCGCTAGTTCAGGCCGCTGGCTACCTCGACCTGCGGGATCTGCCGATCGAGAGGTACCTGGAGTTGTATCGGGATCGCGACGCGGCCGGCCGTCTACTTGCCGAGGCAATCGACGGATATCCGGCCAGTGTCGCCACGACCTGGCTGCTGCACTACGACCAGCTCGCCGAGGACGAACCCGCGGCCCTGCAACTGCTGAGGCTGTGTGCCTTCCTCGACCCCGAGGATATCGACCTACACCTGCTGCTGTCCCTACCCAAGCTCCTTCCGCCCGAATTAGCGGGCACCGTCGCCCAGCCGATCGACCACGAGCGCGCGGTAGGCGCCTTGGTCCGAACTAACCTCTTTACCAGGATCGACACCGATCGAATCAGGTTGCACCGGCTGGTGTCGCAGGTGACGCGGTTGCACCTGGGCGCCAGCGCCCGAACGTGGGCGACGCGGGCTGTCGCGCTGGTGAACCAACTGTTCCCTATCCGCCCGGACGACCCGGCCCAATGGCCGCGATGCGCGATGCTCGCAGCACACGCCAGCATGGTGATCGAGCACACCGAGAGCCTGGCGGTGTCCGACGCACAGGCGAACGCGTTGTACGACCGGCTCGGGGTGTACCTGCAAAGCCAGGTCCACGGCGACGTGGAGATCTACTCGCTCGACGCCCCAGACGCTGCAGTGGACTGGCGCACCTCGCCGGTCCGCTCCCGCTACTCATCCCAAATCCAGCGCATCGCACCTCAGATGCTCGCTGACCGCGACCGCGAACTCGCGGAGCTGGCTGCCTTCGCCACAAACGACAACGAACCTAGCTACCTGTGGCTGCGAGCCGGAGCCTGGTCAGGCAAGACCGCACTGTTGTCCTGGTTCGCACTGCACCCACCAGCAGGAGTGCAGGTAGTGTCGTTCTTCGTCACGGGACGCGTGGTTGGGCAGTCCGACCGGTCGGCGTTCGTCGACAACGTCATGGAGCAGCTACTGGCGGTGTTAGGCCAGCAAATTCCACCGTTCTCGACCGAGGTGACCCGCGAGGCCCATTTGCTTGCCCTCCTGGAGGAAGCGGCGCAAGCCTGCAGCAGCCGCGGTGAGCATTTGGTCCTGCTCGTCGACGGCCTGGACGAGGACCGAGGAGTGCACGCGGGACCTGACGCCCACAGCATCGCCGCGCTACTGCCAACTCACCCACCGCGAGGATTGCGGATCATCGTCGCGGACCGATCGAACGCGACACTCCCGGCCGACGTGCCGCCTCACCACTCCCTGCGAATCCCAGGCATCGTCCGCCCGCTAAACCCGAGTACCCACGCCAGAGTTCTACAAGCCGAGATGCTCCGGGATCTGCAGAGGCTGCTGGGCGAGGGCAGCAACCGTGACCTGCTTGGTCTGATTGCCGCCGCATGCGGCGGCCTGACGGTGCATGACCTCGCCGAACTCACCGACACACCCGTGTGGGCTGTCCAAGACCTCATGGACGAACGCAGCTTCACCAAGCGCGAGGGAAACGGCGCACCCGTTTACTTTTTGGCCCACGAGGAGCTGAACGTAACTGCTCTGCAGATGTTTGGACCGACAACCCTTGCGAAGTACCGCGATAGGCTGCACAGTTGGGCGGATAGTTACCGAGCTCGCAATTGGCCCGAAGACACACCTGACTACTTGTTGTCTTCATACCCACGAATGCTCCACCAGTCCGCGGATGCCGCGCGCTTGGTTGACTGCGTCACCGACGTGGACCGTCACGATCGAATGCGCCAGCGATTCGGGGACGACACGGCGGCCATCGAAGAGGTGGATACGGCGATGGGAGCCATTGCCGCGTCAGATAACGGCGACCTGGTGAAGCGACTCGCCGCTCATCGAACGGCCTTGCAGCGGCGGACATTCCTGCAAAGGTTGCGTTCCGTGCTCCGTCACCTACGGTGGCGTTGAACATCGCGAGGTCTGGCAAACTCATTGAGTGATCAAGCACTTCACATCGAGCGTGTTCATCTTCGGGCTGGTCGGTGGAGTGTGGAGTTTGGGGCTGTCGAGCATCCTCGCCTGCGGCGTTGGATGATCCCTGGTGGTCATGCTGAACCGGGCGAGTCGCAGGTTGATGCCGCCCTTCGCGAGGTCGAAGAGGAAACTGGCCGACGGGTTCGGTTGGTGCGGCCCCCAGGTCCAGCAGTCCCGGCCGACTTTCCGCGCACCGTGTTGACGATGCCGTGGTGGATCACCGAGCAGCCGGTGCCGCCGGATGGGTACTGCGGGGATCGTCACGTGCATGTCGATCACCAGTACTTCGCCCTTGTCACCGACCCTGATGCTGCAGTCCGAGAGCCGGAACATCCGTTCCGCTGGGCGGGCGGGGCCGGAGGAGCTCGACGGCCTCGCGATGTTCGCCGACACGCGGCTGCTGGCGACCGGCTTGTTCGCGGTTGTGCCGATGCTGAGCAAGGGCGACGTCGACGCGGCGGCCGTGCTGACGTCGCTGGCGGGCATTGGGCAGTCGTGATTTAGCCCTGGAGCGCGCGAACCCGCTCGTGCAGCGGTGAACTCCTCGACCCGCTTGGTGCGCTGCTTCCACAGCACGGCGAGCCAGCGCAGCGCGATGGTGCGCCGCGCGGCCTCGAACCGAGCCCGGTTGTCCGGTGTGACGCCGAGGTCGGCTTCGGCGCTGGTCCAGACGTCGTCGGGAATGACGCGGGCGCTGATGTGCTCGATGTGGTCGGCGGCGTCGACGGCGATGTCGGAGTAGCCGCTGAACTCGAAGTCCGCGACGTAGGTGGACTCGCCCTCGTGGAGCCAGTTGAGCAGGTTCGCGTCGCCGCGGGAGTAGACGCGGGTGACGGGCTGCGCGAGCAGTTCGGCGTCGCCGCTGTTCTCCCAGCGGTGCAGGAGATCGAGCATCTCCGGGGTCTGGGGATCGTCGGCGGCGTCGGCGAGCTGGCCGGGCCAGACATCGGTGAGCCGGGCGATGTAGTGGCCGATGGAGTCGACGCGCTCCAGGCTGGCTAGCGGCTCTTTCAGCGGAACGCTCTGCAGAGCGCGGGTGGTGTTGGCGAGCGACTTGATGGCTGACGCCGGGTCGAGAACGTCGAGGATCGGGGCGCCGGGGAGCAGCGTCATGCCGAGGGCCGGCTGTTCGGGGTCCCGGTCGAGCCACAGCGGTTCCGGTGCGCTGCCTAGGCCGGCGGCGTGGGTGAGGCCATGCCACTCGCGCTCGACGCGCTGCCGGTCGGTCTTCTTGTAGAGCTTGATGCAGATCGGCGTGGTGGCCGCGGTCCATGCGAAGACGTCGTTGTTGCGGCCACCGTCGAGTGAGTGCAACCCGTGTTCGTCGAGCGTGGCGGCCAGTGCGTCGGCTCCGGCTGCCCGCGCGGTGCGCAGGGCGCTGAGCAGGTCGGTGGGAGCGGAGTTCTCGCGGTGGCTGGCCAACGTGGTCATCGTTTCGGACTCTCGGTTTCGGCTCGGGGCGGATAGACGGGGCCTGGCGTGGCCAGCGTAGGAGACGGGCTCGGCGGTTTCGTGGTGCCCCGCACACGAGCCCAGGTCGATGTCGCCCGTCTGGCTGATCTGACCCAGGGCGGCGTGAATGGCTAGGTGGGTGTCGACCGGGTCGAGGTTGGTGACATTGAGGGCGGTGAGCTGGGGGTCTCGTTCGGCAAGCAGTACGTACGCATGGTCGACCCAGGTGAGGTGAGCGCGTTGCTCGCCGGTGAACGCGGGACGGCGGTCTCCGCCGCGTTCGTCGGCGCGACGGGCGGCGACGTCCGGGGGTATCCGCGCCGATCGACAACTGGAGGCCGTGGTGGCTCTCGACGCCAGCCTGACCAACTGCGTCGGCCCGGGAAGCTGGGGGGCGGCTCCCGGGCCGACTCATGAACTATCGGCCGCGGCCGTGCTTGGCAGCCAGGGCCACACGGCCCGGTCCTCCAGGGTCTTCCGGCTGGCGGATGATCAGGTCACCGTGCGCGTCGTGATTTAACGCGCGGGGAGGCGACAACGTTAGTTCTTCGCGTACGGTCAGCGGCCCGATGTGATCCTTCCGCGCGGCGACGCCGGGGAAGAGTCCGAGGGCTGCGTGGGTGATCCTCGGCATCGAGCGGGATCTCACATTGCCGTGCCGCTGAGCCACTGGGCTTGCTGGCGTCGGTAGCTCATGAGTCCAGAAGGACTGCCCGCCGCCCTGCGCGCGGGCGCAGTCGCGGCGGGGTGAGCTTGACCGGCCCGGCTTGACAGTGCCAGCACCGTCCCGCAGTGTGGCGGCTGCTGCCGAGCTGGGCGTCGAGCTGGAGCGGCTGGCGCTCGTGCCCGAGCCCGGGGCCGAGGTTGCGGCGGTGTTGTCGGCGTTGATCGACGGGTTCGACTTGGTCGCGCTCGGTCTGGCCGCCGCTCGCCGGATGCAGCCGCAGTTGGCCCGTCGGCTGGCGGGGCGGGTGCGGAATCGGGGCGCGGTCCTGATCGCCGCCGGCTCGTGGCCGGCCGCCGACCTTGAGGTGCGCGTGGCGAACCGCCGGTGGCGCGGTCTCGCTGACGACGGCTTCGGCCACCTGGAGTTCCGTGAGGTCGTGGCGACCAGCCGCGGCCGCGGTGCTGCGGCCCGTCCGCGCACCGTCGCGCTGCAGCTCCCCGGCCCCGGCGGTGCCGTCGCCACCGTCGAGGCACCCGCCGGCCGTGGGTTGACCGAGGTCGCCGGATGACCCGCACAACGTCACCGTCGCGCTCGAATCGGTCGGGACTGTACCGAGGTGCCCGATGATCGACCAAGTCGGCGGCGCCGTTCGGTCAGGGGCGCGCGGTGAGTTCGGCGGGCTGATTCCCGTTCGGCCGGCGACCGGCAATCTCGTCGTCTGCTTGCGTGGCCATCGGCTTGACCTGGACCTCTATGACAAGCTAAAGCCCTACAGTCACCGCTACCGGCTGCACGGCACGCTCTGCGAGGTCTGCCGCGCGCAGGAAGGCTGCGACCCCGCAGCCCGGCGCCTTGCCGAATGGGCTCACCTCGACGTCACGGTCCAGCACGCGCCCGGCGCGGCCCCGGGCGACGGGCTCGTCCTGGTCGCCCATCCACCGGCTGCGGGGACGCTGGCCGGCCGGATCGAACTCCATCTCGACGGCACCGAGGTCGGCGCGGTCACCGCCAGCCCGTGCGCCAGCTGCCGAACGGCCACGGTGGACTACGTCCATGTCGTCGCCGAGTACCGGCGGCTCGGCTTCGGCCGCACTCTGGTGGCAGCTGCCGTGGCTCGTGCCCCGTCTTACCGCTGGACGGCGCCATTGCCGGATGGCCCGGTGGCGCAGTCGTTCCGCGCCCGAATCGCCATGCGCCGACCCGGTCAGCGATGCGCCCACGCCGGCGCAGCCGACCTCACGCGGTGAGCGCGAGCGGAGCAAGTGGAAGGCGGTCGTCGAGCAGTTCCTGCAGAAGGTTCGGCAGCTCAGCCGGCAGGAGCTTGTCCCCACAGTTCGAGAGCGCTGCGGCCGACCACCAGCGGCGCTCGATCAGGCCGGCGCGCTCGTTGACGGTGTGCCGGAGGGCGACCTGCGGCGCGTCGTGGTCGGTGCGGGCGAGGTAGACGTGGTCGAGGCGGTGATGCTCTCGGCCGCGATAGATGAAGCGGCTCTCCCGCGTCCAGAGCTTGCGCCCGATCTCGCCCAGGACGAGGCCGGTTTCCTCGGCGATTTCACGCCGGGCGGTGTCCTCGAGCTTCTCGCCGGGGTCCTGTCCGCCGCCGGGGAGCTCCCACCAGTGGTGGCCGGGCTCGTCGGGGTCGCGGGCGTGGATGAGCAGGACCTCGTCGGCGGTGTTGAGGAGTAGGACGCGGGCGCCGACGCGGAGCGGCGGTTCGGTGGGAGTGGTCATCGGGCGAGTCCTCGTGAGCGGTTCATGAGCTCCGGTGGGTCAGCCACTGGTTGGCGGCGTTGCGGATGTCAAGCTTCCACGGCTGGGGATCGTTGTCGGCGATCTGGGCCCAGAGGCGGGCGTTGACAGCGACGAAGGTGTCCAGGCTTTCCGCCGGTGCGTGGTTCCAGGCTGGGAGGGTGTGTGCCCATGCTTCTGCGGCGGCGGGGATGTGGCCTTCGGCGATGAGCCAGAGCGCGGCGCCGGCGAGGTCGATCCAGGCCGCGCCGAGGGTGGGCCAGGCCCAGTCGACGAGCCAAGCGCGGCCGTCGCTGATGAGGACGTTGTTGGGGTTGAGGTCGGTGTGCAGGAGGTGGTCGCCGGTGAGGAGGGCCAGGTCGGCGTCGTCGGCCAGGCCGGTCCAGCGTTGTTCGATCCGGAGGAGCGGCAGGTCCGGTGGCTCGAGTTCGCCGAGCCGGGCGAGGGTGCACGCCACGGCGGCGAGATCGTCGGAGCCGGGGGAGAGGTCGGCGACGCGGCCGGGAAGGTAGTCGAATCCGAGCAGATCCCAGCCGGCGACGTCCAGGTGCCAGCGCAGTGGCGGCGCGATCCCGGCGAGGTACGGGGCGATCGCGACTTCGCGGTGCAGTCCGCGGACACGGGGATGGTCGCTGGGCGTTCCCTTCACGAATACTGCCGCGTCGGCGGTGTGCAGTACGGCGGCGAATGTTGAATTTAAGCCGCTGGCCACTGGCTCGACGCGACGGATCTCACCGACTTCGGCCTCGACCGCGGCGCGGGCCGCTGGAGGGAGGATGGCGCGGTCGCGGGTGCCCATGGACGCCGCTGCGCCGGGCTGGTTCACGCGGCCACCGCGCAGGTGAAGCCGAGGGTGGTCAGCCCTTCAGAGCAGAACAGTGATTCCGACGCGCCTCCTGTGGTGGCCTGCAGCAGCTGGTAGCGCGCGCCGTGCCAGGTGCCCCAGGCCATGGCAGCCCGCCACAGGGCGCGGCCGTGCCCGTAGCCGCGATGCTCGGGAGCGACCCCGAAGTACTGCGGCAGCAGGACCGGTGTCCCGTCGCGATCGGGCATCACGGCGAGCGGGCCGATCGCTCCGAGGACCACACCGTCGTCGACGGCGGCGAGGATCGGCCCGTCCACGCGGCCTTCACGCCAGCGCCGGAACAGGAAGTCGAGCCCGGTTTCCGATACCTGCTGGGCCAGCTGCGCGAAGGTATCCTGAGTGGACGGAGGGCAGGCGTCGAGCTCGCGGATTCGTTCAGCAGTACTGGGTGTGTCCTCCTCGGCGAATGTCTTGAGCAGGATTCGGGTTGCTGTGGCGGTGTCGTTCTGTGGTGGCTCGGGGGTGAACCAGATGACGCGGCCGGTCGCCGCGCCGTAGGCGGCGCACCATCGTCGTGTTGCCGCGCGGAGGGCTGCGGTGTCGGGCTTGGCCGGGCTGTAGACGTGGGTTTTGATCATGCCGGTTCCGCGGTGGTTGAGCGTGGGGATGATCGTGAGGTCGGGGCGGTGGATGATCTCGTCGACGAGGACGGTCTCGGACTTGGTCGCCGACCAGCGGCGCTCCTTGTCGAACGGCAGCATCTCGCCGGTGCGCGCGGCGGCCACGATGTCGTCGAAGATCTCCGGCCGCAGCGTGTCCGGGTGCACCGGTCCCAGGGTGGGGACGATGGGCACCTGCAGGACGCGGCGCAACCAGCGCGGCCGGAATCGCATGCCGGGCACGCTACCCATCCGGCCGACACTGCTCGGTGACCCCCGGCGGTGGACACGCCGGAGGTCACCAAGACAGCTGAGGTGCTGCTAGTACGGGTTGTCGTCACCGGCGTTGCAGCTGCACTTCGACGACTCGACGAGATCGTCCAGGTGCTCGACGAACTCGATCTCGGCCGGGCCTCGTGGGGTGGTGAGCGGCACGGGGATGGTTGTGCCGCTCGGGTCGCGCCGTTCGAGCGGAACGAGGACAGCGGTCATGGTTTCCCTCCTCTCGGTTGATCAGTGCTGGCAGTAGGTGCTCAGCGGAGCCTTGGCTTTCCGGTAGAGCGTGACCAGCGGCATGCACGTGCCGCAGCTGCCCTGCAGTTGACAACCCGTGCAGCCGCCCTGGCGGAGTAGTAGCCGGTCCGCGATCCCACCCAGCTGCGCCAGCCCGGCCAGGCCCGCTTCGAGGAGAGGGATCTGGGGGTCGCGACCGACTTTGCAGATGCTGGCCATGCCGTGCGGGTCGACGTGGAAGAAGGTGTGGCCGGCGTTGCAGCCGGTGAACGGCTTGCGCTTGCGCAGGTACTCCTGCGACTGCGCGGGCAGGCTTTCCGCGCCGCCGTAGATGGTGGGCGACATGTTGGAGAACACGTGATGCGGCAGCTCATAGCGGTCGGCGAGGGCCTTCATCGCGTCCAGCTCGTGGGCGTTGTGCTGGGTGACGATCAGATTCAAGTTCAGCGGAAGGCCAGCCTCGTGCGCGGCGGCCAGGCCGCGGGAGAACTTCGCGAACGATCCGCGACGGCGGGTCAGCCCGTCGTAGGCCTCGGCGGTGGCGCCGTAGACGCTGATGGTGAGCCGGTACGGCCGGTGCCGGGTCAGCAGTTCGAGGATGTCGGGTTGGGCGAGGCGGGAGCCGTTGGAGGAGATCGACAGCATCATCCCCAGCTCGAACGCCCGCTGGTAGACCGCGGTGAACAGCCTGTCGATCAGCGGCTCGCCGCCGGTGAGCTGCAGCCACAGCACACCCGCCTCCGCGAGCAGCTGCAGCAGTCGCTCCCGATCGCGCCAGGGTAAGCCTTCGAAGCGTTTCAGCCCGAGGTAGCAGTGCTCGCAGTCGTAGTTGCAGCCCAGGTTCAGCTCATAGGACGCGCGACCGTAGGCATGGCCGGATGGGGAGCGCACGAGGACCACTTCGCCCAGCCGTCGGCCGGAAAGATCGAGGTCCGGCCAGCGTCGGCACGCCGCATCGACCAACCAGTCCGGGCAGAGCAGTCCGGACGCGGTGGACGCCAGTTCCTCCCATAGCCGCACCGGCAGCCGGATTCCTGATTCGCTGCCGGGGCGCAGGACGAGGTAGTTGTCGAGGAACGGGCTGGCGATGAGCTCGAACACGGGAGAACTCCTTCTCGCGGTCAGCGGGTCGAGTGTCCGACGAAGCGACTGTGTTCGACGGCGGCGATCGAGGTGTGGATTTGCTCGGTTTCCGGGACCGGTAGGGCTGCGTTGACGACGACGGTGAGGCTGCGGCGGCGGATGTCGATGAAGAGCGGGTCGATGTCGGAGTCCACGCACAGTTCCTGCAAGGCGGCTTGCCAGTGCGGGAGGTCGTTGTCCGGGCCGAGGCGTTCCCAGGGGACGATGATCCACTTGCCGCGTTGAAGCGCGGCGGCGATGTCCTGCGGATCCGACACCCAACGAAGGGCGGTCATGGCGCTGCCCGGGAGTCGGTGAATCCGACGGGGATCCGCCAGCCGGGGTGGGAGTCGAGGTGGACCCTGCACACCGTCCGGTTCCCGGTGAAGGCGGTGCGGCCGTGCAACCACCGCCGGTTGCTGACCACGTAGCCGCAGCCGGCGGCCGCGGGGATCGAGACCGCGTAGCGGTGGATGACCTGTCCGAGCAGCGGGAGCCACCGCTGGGTGTGCGGGGCGAACCGTGCCAGCCCGTCGCGCCGCAGCCGCACGCCGACCAGGTGGCCGGGGCCGGGTTCGAAGACGTTGCCGACGATTCCTGCTGCGCCTCCGAAGTAGGCCCCACGCCGCGTGGAGAAGTCGGCGAGTGCGTCGGGAGCGGTGGCGGCCAGCTCGCCGTGGACGGCTTGGCCGTCGACGAGGATGTAGTCGCCGCCGCGCTCGGCCGGGCGCACGCACGCCGCCATCACCAGCAGTGGGGGCCTGGACCGGTCGGAGCAGTCGGTGTGCGGCGCCAGCGACTGCCGGCTGAACCCGGCCTGTCCGGGCCGTGGCCGGACATCGCCGCGGGCGGCCAGCACGGTGATCCCGGAGGGGACGCTGTCGCGGTGCGGGACGATCCGGCCCAGCCGGGCTGCCAGCTGCAGCAGCTGCTGTTCGCTGCGGACGCCGTCGAACACCGCGACGCCATGCTGCGCCAGGACCGCGGCCAGCTCGCCGACGCCGCCGACTGCGGTGACGTCGACACGGCACTCCGACAGCGCGGTCGCGAACATCCCGGTATCTCCTCTCAGCGCGTTTCGTCGGGCTTGTTCAGCAGACCGGGCGTTCGCGGGCGCCGTCCACTGACAGATCGTCAACCTCTGGTGTCCACCGATGACGACGTTGCGCTGCTACGGTCGGTGACGCACTGTGTCGGTCGGCAGGGGAGCTGGTGCTGGTGGCGGAGTCCGGATACCCGGTGTCGATCAAGGGCGTGCTGGTCCGGAACGACCGGGCACTGCTGGTCCACAACGAACGCGACGAGTGGGAGCTGCCGGGCGGCCGGATCGAGCCGGGCGAAACCCCCGAGCAGACCGTGGTGCGCGAGATCAGTGAGGAAACCGGGCTGCCCGTCGATGTCGCGGAGATCCTCGACGCCTGGGTCTACCACATCGCTGTCGCGAATAAGGACGTGTTCATCGTGACCTACGGCTGCACCTCCACCTCGGCCGCGGCGCCCGTCCTGAGTCATGAGCACAGCCGGGTCGCTGAGTTCGCCGAGCACGAAGTGCCCGGGCTGCGGATGCCGGAGGGATACAAGCGCTCGATCGCCACCTGGTTCGACCGGCTCCGCGCCTCGGTGACGGCGAGGTAGCGGGCCATGGCCGGCTGCGAACGCTGCGGCGCCGCGCTGAGCCGCCACGCCCGCACGCCGGTGTGCCCGACCTGCCAGGCCGGCACCACGACGCTCTCGGCACGTCCGCCGCGGCTCGCCCCGGCCGTGTGGATGTGGTCCGACCCAGCCGCCGCTGCAGCCCTGACCTCCCGCGACCTCGCGACCATCCTGCGCGCCTACCGGACTGCAAACGGCCTCAGCCAGGAAGCGCTGGCCCGCCTGCTCGGCTACGACAAGTCGTACATCGCGATGATCGAAACGCGCAGACGGACACCCGGCGACGTCGGCGGGCGCCGACACATCGCCCGCGCGCTCGGCCTGCCCTACCACGTCCTCGGCGTCACCGATCCCGACGGCGCCGACTTCGCCGCGCTCGTGCAGTTCGGCGACAGCGTCGTCCGGCTGGCCGAAGTCGCGCGCCGATCCGGCCGGGCCGTCGAAGCCGTCAACGAGCTGTGGCCACTGGTCGCCCGGCTCGAAGCCCGCGCCGCCGACGGCCGCATCGAGCGCGACACCCTCCACCTGCTGGCCTCCGCCCGTCTGGCCCTCGGCGTGTCGCTCGGCACCGTGTTGCCCGAGGAGCGGCTGACCGGCGCCGCGGCCTGGACCGGCAAGGCCCTGGTGCTGGCCCGCCACCTCGGCGACGACCACTTCCTTGCCGACACCCTGCGGATGCACGGCAACGAACTGCGCAAGGCTGGGCGGCTCCCGGCCGCCGTCGCCCGCCTTGAACACGCCGTCGCGGTGTCCACCGACCCGGGCGGACGGGGATCGGCGTTCGCTCTGCTTGCCCGCGCCACAGCGGAAGCGGCCATGCCTGACCGGTTCACCCAAGCGATCGGCGCCTGCCGCACGCTGCTGGACTCCCATACCGGCGGCGGAATGCTGCTCAACCCCTTCACCCTCCGCGAAATTCATGCCCGCGGGTTGCTCTCGCTCAACCGCCCGGGCGATGCACTTCGTGCTCTCGACGGCACTGACGCCGGTGAGCCGGTAGCACCGCAGTGGCAGGTCATCGAACGCGTCACCACCGGTGAGATCCTGGCGGCCGGCGGCGAGCGCGCGGGTGCCGAGGACGCTCTCGCCGCGGCCATCGCGACCGCCGAACGACGTCGGCTGCCTCATCAGCTGCAGAGAGCCATCCGCGCCGCGGACCGCAGCGGCATGGCTCGCATCGGCGCGGCCGGCCGAGCCGCGTTGCAACGTCTGCGCAGTCTCCTAGCCCCAGCCGCCTAGCAGGTAGCGCTGCACCGCCTCGGGTTCGGAGAGGAAGATGATGCTTCCCGTCTCGAGTATCCGCGACCTCGCCGCCCGTGCCCACATCGCCGGCTGACGCCTGGCAACTCGAGGCCACGGTTTACTCCTGAGCGGCCCGACGGCCGTGGAGCCGGTCCCGCCGTGACGGGATGCCGTGGCGCCGCCGGTAAATCGTGTCGCACACGTCGCACTGCCGGGGAATGCCGTGGCTTCGCCGTTCGTCCAGCGGCATGAACGTCGGAGTGTCGGAGATGCCGCACAGCGTGGTGATCGCTTCTGCCGGTTCGAGCGCTCCCGCGAGCCGATGCCACACGCCGTCGATGACCGGGTGAACGGTCTGTACGTCGAGGTAGATTAGTGCGGCCATCGCGAGACCCCGATCAGGGAAACCGGAAGTCGGCGCAGGTGACTGACCCGCGTTCGAGAGCCTTGAACGTCGACCGGTAGCCCTGAACTGCGTCGGGCTCGCTGACGAAGATGATGTTGTCCTGGTGTCGCAATGCGACGGTGAAGACTTTCCCCTGGCCTTCGTAGATCGTGAACGGATCGATAGCTTTCGCGACGCTCGGAGGGACGATCTTGACTACCAGACCGGGAACGTTGGCTGCCGCCCGAAAAGCTTGTAGCTGCGGATCAATCGCCGGGGCCAAGGCTGCAGCGCCCACCAGTACGATGCGGTGGCCAGTCCAGCCCTGGTCGAGCTGCCGGACTTGGTGTTCGAACACCACCTGATCGAGGTCATCCGGCCCGGCCGCATGACCCTGCGCGATCGCCTGAATGTAGTGCGGCGTCTGCAGCTGTTCCGGGACCACTTGCGGCGCCCATTCGAAGGTGCGCACCGCGAGCTCCTCCAAGGCTCGTCGCTGACTGGTCGAGCCCGCGTCCAGGGTTTCAATGGAAATCGGATTCTCAAGCTGCCGCCGGAGCCGCATAATGCGGTCGTATTCCTCAGGACTCACCCGAAGAAATCCGAGGACGTGCGCCACGTCCTCGATCGCCGGTGCGCGCTTACCCGTCTCCCAAAGGGACAGGGCTTGCGCTGGTACTCCCAACTTGTGTGCCAGCCTGCGCAACCCCAGTCCTTCCGCGGTACGGGCACTGCGCAGAGAAGTACTCAGGGCGAGCAAAGCTGGAAGGCAGGGGCTTGCCTTGGTCATGCGCATTCTCGTTCCATGTCGCGGGCTGCCGGGATGATCCCGGCAGCGAGGTCATCGCCGTGGGAGCGGAGCAGGTCGGTCAGTTCGCCGACCTCGTCAGCGAGCGTGTGGTGCTCGTCCGGGGTTGCGGTGCCGTCTCGAAGTTGTATGACCAGCAGGGAAATTCGAAGTTGAGTCGCTTCGAGGACGTCGACGAGTTTCTGGGTGTCGCGGGTCATGCGAGTTCCGGACGTGACGGCAGGTCTGTCCCGATCGGAGAGTCGGCGCAGCCCGACGAGAACCCTGCTGAGGTGGACATAGTCCGGGTGCTCTGCGAAGGACAGGTCGGTTTCGGACGGCCAGGTGATTGCGGTTGACGCCACCGTGCTCCACCACCTCGGGAAAGTTTATAGCGCCGCATCGTCGGACCAACCCATCACTTGGCGCAGGACGTCTTCCGGTGGTCCGTCGACAGGTCCTCGCAGCGGGAGTGCTCCATGTTTCCCCCAGTCACCCAAAGCGAAACGGGCGCCGATCGCACGCACCGAGGTCTTCAGCGTTTCGATGCGCACGACGTCATGATGGGCATCGGTCGTCCGGTGCCCAACCATCGTCTCGGGCTCGGTCGAACCGGCCGGAGCGCCGCGCCATTCCCAACCGCGGCGGCGGGACTCGTCGATGGCCGCGCTGGATCGCTCCCAGGCCAGGACGGCGTCGTCCCAACGATCAGAGTCGGTCATCGTGCCTCCGGGGATCACGTCGTCGCAGGCGTCGCCACCATGAGGTGCCCCGCGGCTTGCTGCGGCAGGACGTCCGGTCGACGGCGAGGCGTCCACGGCAAGTCGGGCACACGCAGCGCGGAGAAGAGATCATCGGCGCAGCGGAGAACTGGGTGCCGCAGATCCCGCGGTACGAGCCGAAGGCTCGCATCCCGTCGACGAAAGCAGCCTCCGTCACGAGGTGGTTGGTGCCGGTCGACGCCTCGGCAACCCACAGCAGGCGTGGGGACATCCGGCGTCTCGTAGGTGCGGTAGCCATCGTGAAATCTCCGCGGTCGAGCTGGATCGGAAGGAACGTTGAACACCCGGCCGGTGCGCTGAGTCGGGGGCAAGCGCACCGACCGGGCTGATCAGGGGCGGCTCTCATCTCGCCGCTGAGGCGGTCATCTCCGGTCTCCTGGCAGATCGTGGATCAACATCGCCTGGGCATGGCTGACCAATTCCGCCATCGCCTGCCGGGGCAGGAACGCGGGCGGTCCATCGGCGCCGACCCGGATGGCGCGTACGGGTCCGTCGGCCGTGTCGATCAGGCCCAATGTGACCTGCGTCGCCGAGCCGACCGGAGTTCGTGCGGGGACGATCAGCGGTGTTCCGCGCCAGCGGTGTCCTCGCATGTTCGTCTCCCCGTTAGGCTGTCAGGGCCATGAGCTGGGCGCTGACGGTGCTACCGAATGTTGGTAGCAAGTGTCAGCGCTGGTAGCACGGCTGCGCAATGACCTAATCGGGTGACCTCTGCGGTCGGCTCCACCTGCACTAGCATGTGCTGCATGGCTGGTAGCACCGCGAGGCGCCGATGAACCTCGGCGACGCGCTGAAGGAGGCGCGCGAGTCGCGTGGAGTTTCGCTGCGGAAGCTGGCCGTGCTCATCGGTCGCAAGGAGTCGGATTCCGGGCTGATCTCGCGCTGGGAAACCGGCGAGCGCAACCCCAAGCCGGACGATGTGGCATCGATCGTCGAAGCGCTCGGTATCGGAGATGATGCCGGCGCCGAGTTGATGGCGCTGGCGACCAATGCCGGGCAAAGCGGGCGTTGGCATGCCGTGACGGTGGCTGAACGGCGGCAGCAGATGAACGCGTTGCTCGCCGCGGAGCGGACCGCGACGACCGTCACGCACCTGGCTCCGCTGCTGATCCCCGGCGTTCTGCAGACCAGCGCGGTCATCCGCGCCATGATGGAAGAGGGCGACGTACCGGCCGACGAGATCGATGAGCGAGTCGCGATCCGGATCGGACGACGCGACCTCATCACTCGAAGTGCTCCGGCGACCCTTGATGTGTTGCTTGGTGAGGCGGCGATCCGGCACGCAATCGGAGGTCGGGACGTCTGGGCGGAGCAGCTGACGTACCTCTCGGAGATGATCGAGCTGCCCAATGTCAAAGTGCAGATCATCCCGTTCGAAGCCGGATGGACGCCGCTCCTGGCTGGCTCGTTCATCCTGTTCGACTCGGCTCAGGCGCCGTCGATCATCAGTCTTGAGCTGCATCGCGGTGGCCTGATGCTTTACGCCGAGGAAGACATCGCGGTGCATCGGCAGAAGGCCGAGGCGGCGCGCAGCAAGGCGATGAGCGTGGAGAAGAGTCTCGAGCTCATTGCGAAGGTGAAGAGCGAGCTGTTGGAGACGAAGCGATGACGAACTCGACCGGTTGGTTCAAGTCGAGCTGGAGCACCGAAACGCAGGACTGCGTTGAGGTTCGTCTCGGTGATGACATCGGAGTGCGCGACTCGAAGGCGCCGTCCGACGGGCAGCTTTCAGTGGACCAAGCTGCTTGGGGCGCGTTCCTGGAGTGCCTCACGAAAGCCTGACCCGGCGCGGCGTTGATCGAACGCATGTTCTAGCCGCGTGGTAGGTTCACGGCGTTCGAGGTCGCGGTTCCGGGAGGTCGAAGTGGCGTGGTTGTTGAGGGAGCGAGTCACTGGCCGTGAGTGGCGCATCGGCGACAGCGACCTCGCCTGGGAGGCTGGCGGCTACGACACCGCCAGGTTCGAACTCCACGTCCTCGATGAGGAGGTTGTCGGGGCGCCGGACGGCCTTCCCGGCTGCCGCCGTATGCCGCAGGTCTGCGGCGCGTAGATCGCGCTTGCGGGCTTCTGTCGTCGTTCTCGCGGCCGCTGGAGCAAACGCTGCGCGATCAGGCTGATCGCCGGGTGCCTTCCGAGTCCTGGCTCCGGCGATGGCGTGCATGGTCGACGATGTCCGCGTGCTGGCTCACCCAGTCGGCGAGCGGCTGCATGGCTTCCAGGGCTTCCTGCGTCGCCGGCGCCAGCGAGTAGACGACCGACGGTGGGAACACGCCCGCCTCCTGGTCGCGGACGATAAGGCGGTCGGCCGTCATCGTCTTCAACGTGCGCGTCAGGACGCTGGCGTGCAGCACCCGCGGCCGTCCGGACCAGCTGTTCGCCGCCGCGGCGTCGTTGAGCGAGCCGACCAGGTCGAGCAGCTCGGTGTAGTGCTTCGGGCCGCTCTTCAGCGCCAGCAGGATCGCCGTCATCCAGTCGCCGCCGAAGAGCTGCCTGGCGTCGTGCAGTTTCCGCAGGCGCTCGGCGTCCTCGGCGGTGATCGCCTGTGTGCTCGGTCGAGTCATCGTTCCCTCCCCGGTTCGATCACCCCAGGCTGTTGATCTTAAGTTTCCGCAGGTCACGTCTCAACTATCGAACGGGCATTCACCTGATCAGGTCTTAATTTCAGTTAAGACACCTGGTGAGCGGTACCTTCGAGGGGAGCTGAGGAGGGGTGATGGCCGAACGCGGACGTGACTTCGCGGACAAGCTGAACCACCTGTTCGCCGTCACGAAATCGCCGGAGGGCGAGGAGTACAGCAACGACTTCGCCGCGGACTCGATCACCGCCGCCGGCACCAAGATCTCCGGCACGTACGTCTGGCAGCTGCGCAAGCGGAAGCGGGACAACCCGACGATCAAGCACGTCGAGGGGCTGGCCAAGTTCTTCGGGGTCCCGTTCAACTACTTCTTCGACGACGACGTGACCGACCGCGTCGACCAGCAGCTCCGCGAGCTGGCGGCAGAACAGCAACGCCTCAAGGCGAACGCCGGTGACCAGGAAGCGCAGCGAATCGCGATGCGGGCCGGCGAGCTGACACCGGATCGCCGTCAGCTCGTCATGGACCTGCTCGACGTCGTCTACCGCGACCAGCAGGCAGCGCGCGAGCGAGGGGAGCGGTGAACGAGCGGCTGCTGCGCCGCCGGTGTCGACGGTTGCTGAAGGACCTGGACATCCGGCCTCCGCTGGACGTCGTCGAGCTGTGCCGACGCGTCGGTGACCGCCGCGGCAAGCCGATCAAGCTGCTGGCCCACTCCATCCCGGTGCCCGGCCCATTCGGTGTTTGGATCAGCACCCGCCCGGCGGACTACATCCTCTACCAGCGCGAAACCAGCAAGCCGCACCAGAACCACATCATCCTGCACGAGCTGGGCCACCTGCTGGCCGGCCACGAGAGCGATCCGTGCGATGACGAACTCCTGGCCGACCTGTACCCGGACATGTCGCCGGACAGCCTGCGCCAGCGCTACCCGGATCTCGAGCCGGACGCCGTTCGCCGAGCCCTGCGGCGCACCTCGTACGATACCGATCAGGAGCGCGAGGCCGAAACGACGGCAACGATCATCCTGGAGTGGGCGTCGGTCCTGGACCAGGTCGGCGCCGGCGGAAGATCGAGCGAAGCCGCCCAGAAAATGGGGGCCGCACTCGAAGGCCGCCTGGGGTGGCTGTGACGCCTCTGGTTCTCGCCTATGGGATCGTGTCGGCTGTCCTGCTGCTGTGGCTGGCCGGAAGGTTGGCGCGGAACCCGAGGAACGCCGCCCTTCGCAGTGTGACGGCGCTGGTGGCGTGCCTGGCCGTCGCGTTCCCGTTCGGTGCTGCGGCCGACAAGGGCGCTCATGCGTTGGGCCTGCCGCCGATGATCTCGCGGCTGATCCAGCACGGTCTCCTGCTGGTCGGCGTGTACAGCCTCGTGTGCTTCTTCCTGTTCTCAGCGCGAGAGCAAGCGGCCGCCCGGCGACGCGCCGGCTGGTACGCCGCCCTGCTGCTGGCCGCCGAGGTCGTGCTCCTCGTCGCTGCGCTGGTAACACCGGCCTCCGCTCGCACCAACGACCAATCGGTGCCCAGCGTGGCGGTTTTCTTCATCGCGGCCGACGTGTTCATGGCGGTCGGCTTCGCCGCGGCGGCGGTCTGGGCTTGGCGGTACGCCCGGGAAGCGGGCGGCAGGCTGGCCCGAGGTCTGCGGATCGCCGCCGTCGGCTTGGTCGCGATCGTCTTGGCAAACTGCGTCTTCGTGCCCGCGATCGTGCTGGGCCTGATCTACCACGTGGGGGTCGCAGATCGCGCCGGTTCCGCGGGCACAGTGGTGGGTGCGCTCGCCGTCACCATTCTGCTGATGCCGGGCGTCCTGCTCTTCCTGGCCGGCGTCAGCTACCCGGCCGCGATGACCAGGATAGGTGCGGTGCGGATCTGGTGGCGTCACCGCCGTGGCTATCGGCAGCTCGCCCCGCTGTGGACGGTGCTGCACTCGGAGTTTCCCGATGACGCTCTGGATCGGGTGCCAGCTGCACCTTGGCGTGACGCACTGCGTCTACGTGGGACGCACCGCCGGTACTACCGCCGGGTAGTCGAGTGCCGCGACGGCTTGGTCCGGATTAGTCCGTATCTGGCGCGAACGGACACCTCTGCAGATCTTCCGAGCCGTCTGCAGCAGGCGCTCGCAGCTCACGCGGCCGGTGAGCCGGCTTCGACGAAGGCGGTGCCCGTCGCGCTCCCGGAGGGTGACGGGCTTGATTCGGACGTTCGCGAGCTGGTGCGGCTGGCTCGTGGCCTTGAGACGAGGGGAGTGGGATGACCAAGGCGCTGATCATCGGCGGAGGTATCGCCGGGCCGGTCACGGCCATGGCCCTGCAGATGGCAGGCATCGACTCCGTCGTCTACGAGGCCTACCGGATGGGGGCAGACGACGTCGGTGCGTTCATGACAATCATGAACAACGGCTTCGACGCACTGCACGCCATCGATGCGGACAAGCCGGTGCTGGAGGCGTCGTTCCCGGCTGATCGCGCGCTGTTCTGGAGTGGTTCGGGCAAGCAGCTCGGTGAAGCGCCCATCGGCGGCGGCTCTGCCGGCGCGTACGGCCCACACACCATCAAGCGGGCCGAGCTGTACCGGGTGCTGCACGAGGAGGCCACCCGGCGCGGGATCGAGATCGAGCACGGCGAGCGCCTCGACGACGTGGACACCGACCTCCAGCACGGTGTGGCGGCGATCTTCGAGGACGGCTCCCGGCAGGAAGGCGACCTGCTGATCGGCGCCGACGGCATCCACTCGGCGACCCGGGTGCTCATCGACCCGGAAGCGCCCGAGCCGCGGTACACCGGAACGGTCGTGCTGTGCGGCTATGCCCGGCAGGCGCCGGTCGACCCGGTGCCGGGCGTGTATCGGATGATCTACGGCAAGCGCGTCTTTTTCGCCTACACCACCGCGCCAGATGGCGAGACCTGGTGGTTCGTGAACGTTCCGCGTCCGGAGCTGTCGAAGGCAGAGCTCGCGTCGACGTCACTCGAGGAGTGGAAGCAGCAAGCGACAGCACTGCTTCGCCGTGACCGTTCGCCGGCGGCCGCGATCGTCGAGGCATCGGAGCAGATCCGCGCGAGCAACGGCTACGACATCGCCTCGACACCGAGGTGGCACGCCGGCCGGATGATCGTCATCGGCGACGCAGCCCACGCCGCCGCACCGAACGCCGGCCACGGCGCGTCGATGGCGATGGAGGACGCGGTCGTCTTGGCGAAGTGCCTGCGCGACCTGCCCGAGCCGGTGACGGCGTTCCGAGCCTACGAAGCACTGCGCCGGGAGAGAGTCGAGCGTCTGGTGGCCACCAGCGCGAGGATGGGCGGCACGGCGACGCCCGGCCCGATCAAGCGGATCATCCGAGACCTGGCGATCTCCAAGCGGCTCAAGAGCGGCCCGCGCAACACGGCGGCGTGGCTGACCGGGCACCACATCGACTGGGACCTACCGGTGGCACACACTGCATGACACCGGCGGGCACCCTCGGTTCGGTCGATCGCGTCACCGCGCCGATGACTTTGCCTTTCCCACGTCGAAGATGAAGTAGCCGTCGTCGTGTTGGCCGCGGGGCGTTCCACAACAGAGTCAACGAGACCGCAGTGCGCTGATTCGTGGGACCGTGGGATAAGGCCGCTGGCGATCGAGGGAGCGACGTTGGAGTATCTGCCGCCGAGGTCGTCGCTGACGGGCCGAGTTCGAACTGCTCGTAGTCGAGCGGAAGTCGTACGGATAGACGCCGTCGACCAATTGCCGAGGTCGTGGACGGCAGTCCTCCTCGATTGTCGAGTGAAATTGACGGGCGCCGTCATGCGTACTTGAAAGTCCGTGTCATGCGCCGTTTGCAGTGCGTGGGACCGCGGCCTGTAGACCGGATTCATAGCAAGAACATGGATCGGTTTGGAGGCCGTGATGAACAATTCGAAATTTCCCCGCCTGGCGGGCCGAATCACCGCCACAGGATCAGTCGTGATCGCCATGCTCGGTGCTGCACTGGCGCCGGCCGCGGGCGCTGCTGTTCGTTACGAGCCGAGAATGTCGTGCGGGTACCAGAGCTGGGGTGAGTACCGGCACTGCGATGGCGGCACCGGGTCCACCGTCATGCTCGACGTCCAGGACATTTGGGGGAGCATCTACCACTACTGCGTAGGGCCGGGAGTTACCGATCTTCAGCCGGTAATCAGGTGGCGTGTCACCGGCGCCTGGTGGAACGGCGGTGTGGGATGCTCTCCCGGCTATTACGGTGCGGCGTAGCCACCCATTCGTGCGAACAAGGCGCTTGCAGTTCGTGTCGTGCGATCACCCTTTTCGATGATCAGATAAACGGTCGCAGGAAGATTGAACTATTGCATCGGCCGCGAAAGCGTCGGCCTTCGGTCCGTCCTCCGATGGGAGAAACCGGGGCATGGTGGAACGGCGGCGTCGGTTGCTACCCGGGCTTCGAGGGCCGACGTAACCACGGACTCGAGGACGTCTCCCAGTCCTCGGCCAGTCGACGCGGTGGGCGCCCTTGCCCCTCTGCGGCGCCCTCCGCGTCGGCGTTGATCGACTCAGCCCGAGATCGCGAGCACCGCCGTCATAGCCGCCAGGAGACACGGCCCGAACGGCACGGCTCGCCGCCGGCTGCCGTGGTGGGGCAGGAGCAGCAGAAGCAAGGCTCCGAGCGACGCAAGCATTAGCGAGCCGGCGAACTGGAGCCAACTTGACCAGCCTGTCACCAAGCCGACGACGGCCGTGAGGCTGACGTCACCGGAGCCGACGCCTCCCTCGACTAGGACGGCGAGCAGCAGGTAGAAGCCCGCCGCCGCGAGCGCCGCCCATAAGGCTCGCAGGCCGGCAGCCGGGTCGGAGCGCAGGAAGCACAACAAGCCAAGCCCCAGAGTGGCGCCAGCCAGCTGGGGAAGCAGAACGATTCGAGGTAGCCGATGTTCGACCCAGTCGATGACCCCCAGCGGGACGCCGAGCACCACGACGTAGACGTAGACCGCCAGCTCTCCTCGAAAGCCGATGCGCCAGCCGAGGAGGGCCAGCAGCGCCGCGGTGATGACCGCACCGAGCCACCTGGACTGCGCGACGCGAGCCGGCTGCCGCAGCAGCGTCTTGGTGATCGAGCTGGCGGCAGCTCCCAGCACCAGGCCGACAGCCGCGCTGCCCGCGGTGAGCCAAGCATTCACCGTGCCACCGGCTCTTCGCTCGTGTTGCTTCCCGTCCCCACGAGGCCATGCTCGCCAGCGCGGCGACCCGGCGCATCGCTCGTCCTTCCAACGAGTGAACCTCCGCCGCGGTGGTGTTCCAGGTCCGGCGACCAGCTGATCATCGTAGTGGGAGGGGAATCCATGAACCTGTGTGAAACCGTCCGTATCACCGTCGCTTCGTCTGCGGCCGTTGTCCTGCTCGGTGGGTGCAGCGCAACCGAGCCGAGTCAGCCGACGACGTCGTCAAGCACGCCGGCGACCACAAGCGTCGCGCTTCGGCCGGCCGACCTCGCGAAGCAACGTGCGACGGCTGCCTACGTCGGCATGTGGAGCGACATGGCGGATGCCGCCACTACTTCCGACTGGCAGTCGCCCAAGCTCGCGCAGAACGCGACTGCCGAGGCGTTGCAGACGATCTCGCGCAGCCTCTACACCGATCACTACAACGGCCTGGTCACCAAGGGACGACCGGTGAACCATCCGAGCGTCCAGTGGGCGGAGCCTGAGGAGAACCCGACGACCGTCACCATCGCGGATTGCGGCGACTCGACGAACTGGCTCAAGTACCGCGCCGACAACGGCCAGCCCGCCGACGACGGCCCCGGCGGCCACCGCCGGATCGAGGCGCTCGTCAAGAAGGCAGTCGACGGCTCCTGGAAGGTCTCCACCTTCGCCGTCCACGAGGTCGGATCATGTTCAGGCTGAGCAAGGCAGCGGTATGCGCTGCCACAGCGCTCGGGTTCTGCTTGGTGCTGACGTCGTCGGCGCTCGCCGATGGCTGGGGGGAGGTCCATTGCGGACAGAGCGGCAACCCCTCCTGTGACGTCGGCGCCGGCCGTGACGGCGGCAAGGCACCGCAGCCGTCCGGAGTCCCCGGCCAGCCGACGCGTCCCCGTCCGGCGCCGGGGCAACAGCAGCCTTGGGGTGACAGCATCATCGGCGACGACGACACCGCGGCGAAGTGCTCGTATGTCCGGAGCAACTACCAGCCCCCGGCGAACGGCGTGCAGACCATCGCGCACCACGACGTCGTGCGAAGCGGTGCATCGGTGCCTTTCGCGCGCTTCAGTCGTCGACAGGCGCAGGCAGGCGCGTGGTATATCTACCGATGTTCTGGCCCAGGTGTCCACGACGGCCTCTACCGGGCTCCGATCTGGCTTCCGGACGGTCAAGTTCCAGCGGCCGCCGCTTTGCCTTCGCCGCAAGAGCTGGCCGACCAGGCGCGGGCACAGCTGCGGTTGCCGACCCCCGGGATCGAGGCGAATCCGCCCGGCGACAAGCTCGTGAGCTTGCCCACGTGGATGTGGCTGGACCGTGGCGGCTGGGGCGCGCGGCAGGCCACTGCTGCTGTACCGGGCGTGTCGGTCACCGCGGTGGCCACACCGACCACGGTCTCGTGGTCGATGGGCGACGGTGAGGACGTGACCTGCTCGGGTCCCGGAACCCCTTACCCGGCCGCTGGGGATCCGCAGGCGTCTTCGCCTGACTGCGGCCACACCTACCGCCGCTCATCAGCTGTGGTGCCAGGGCAGCACTTTGCCGTCAAGGCGACGGTGCACTGGACGGTGACCTGGTCGGGTGCCGGAGCCAGCGGCACATTGCCGGGCCTGACCACGTCGGCGACCGCGGCTTTCCGCGTCGCCGAAGTGCAGGCGCTCGGTACCGGACACCGCTGAAACTCACCGGTTCTGCGCCAAACGAATCCAATTCTTGCTGCGCGTCAACGCTTTCCGATGATGCGCGGTGCGGTCGAACCATGGCTGGGGAGGCACGTCATGACCAGCACGAGTCAACGCAGCACGGGAGCCGAAGTGGGTTCCGTAACGTGGTTGGGGAAGAATGGCCGGCTCGCTGCCGTGCCGACCGGTCGCCGGGCGCGACGGCGTCTGCCGCACCTGCTGGCGGGCGTGCTGCTCGTCGTGGTCTGCGTCGGCGGAGCGCTCTGGTGGGCAGCCGGCGCTCAAGGCCGCGTCTCGGTGCTGGCGATCGCCCGGCCCGTGAACGTCGGACATGTTCTTGAGCCAGCCGACGTGCACCAGGTCGAGATCTCCGCGACCGAGGGGGTCGCCACCATTCCGGTCGGCCAAGCAGCCACCGTGCTCGGCAAGCCGATGGCCACCAGCCTCACTGCCGGCGCGCTGCTCACCCCAGGCAGCCTCGGGCCGTCGGCGATCCCCGCCGCCGGCCAGGCGGTTGTGGCGGTGGGTCTCAAGGCAGGCCAGTTCCCGCTCGAACTCGCTCCGGGAGCTCCTGTCCTCGTCGTGCTCGCTACGGCGTCTTCATCGTCGGCGCTCCCGGCCGCGCAAGGCAGCGGCGACGGGCCGACTTGGGCAGCGACGGTGACCTGCGTGGCGCGGGCCGAGAGCGACCAGACGACGGTGATCTCGCTGCAGATGCCCAGCGCCACGGCGCCGGCCCTGGCGCGCGTGCCTGCGGGGCAGGTCGCGTTGGTCATGCTCGCGGGTGGTGAGCGCTGATGTTGATCGTCCTGACCAGCGTGAAGGGCTCGCCAGGCGTCACCACCTTCACTGTCGCGTTGGCCGCGAACTGGCCGGTCGCCGTTCGCCGGGTCGTTGTCGAGTGCGACCCGGCAGGGGGAGACCTCGGTCAACGCTTCGGGCTCGCACCTTCGCCTGGCCTGCTCAGCCTCGCCGCCGCGGCGCGCCAGTCCATCGAGGCCAATGCCGTGTGGAACCACACGCAGGTCCTCGCGGACGGGCTGCCGGTTGTCCTCGGGCCAGCCGGCGGACCGCAAGCTCGCGCGGCGTTGAGCACCTTGGTACCGGCCAGCTCACCACTGCGCCGAGCTGCGCGCGAGCCCGGGGTGGTGATGTTCGCCGACTGCGGGCGCATGGATCCCGGATCACCGGCGGAGCCGATGATCCGGCAAGCCGATGCGCTGCTCCTGATCTCCGGTACGCACAGCGACGAACTCGCGCATTTGGCCACCCGGCTCCAGGAGCTGGGCAGGGTCGCTGCACGGCCGTGCCTGGTCCTCGCGGGCCGAGGCCACCCGACGAAGGAAGTCGAGCAGGAGCTCGGCATCCCGGTCATGGCCCGGATCCCTTACGACCCGGCCGCGGCCACGAGTCTCACCGGCCACGCGGTCCCAGGGCGTGCGCGCAAGGGCGGGCTTACCCGAGTTGCGGTCGGGGTCGCACGAATTCTCGCTGCCGGAAGGTCGTCGATAGAAGCTCCCGAATCGGCCGTCGGACAGCACGTGCCGGGTGTCCCGCCTCAGCGCGTTCCGCCGTGCGGGGTCCGCATCGCTCCTGATCTGCACAACGCCGCCCGTGAAGTCGGGCTGCCTGGAGAGGAGGTTTCGCCATGACCGTGCTCGACCAACATCGCCGTTCGTCCGCGGCCAGTCCGGAGGCACGCCTTCGCGCTGTCCTCCACCATGCGCTCGCCACCGAGCTGCCGAACCGGGCCGAAGCCGAGAGCGCTCCGGTGACTGTCGAAAGCCGTCGTGAGCTCGCCCGGGAACTCCTGCGATCGGCTGGAGCTGCGCACAGCGAGGCCGAACTGCAGGCCGGTCGTGTGCTGTTACCGCCGGACGTCGAGGGTCGAATCGCCGAGGCCGTGCTCGACGAGATCTTCGGGCTGGGTGGGCTGCAGCCGTTGCTGGCGGATCCGAAGGTCGAGACGATCAACGTCAACCGCTTCGACCGGGTCTTCGTCCAGTACGCCGACGGCACGCGGGCGCAGGTCGCACCGGTCGCCGCGTCGAACGACGAACTGACCGACCTGGTCCGGACGCTCGCGGCCCGCGCGTCATCGGAGGAGCGCCGGTTCGACCGTGGCTCGCCTGCGCTGAACCTCCAGCTGCCCGGAGGCGAGCGGCTCTTCGCGGTGCTCGGGCTCACCGCCGACGGGGTGACGGCGTGCTCGATCCGCCGGCACGGCTACCTCACCACCAGCCTCGCCCAGCTGCGCCGCCGCGGCACCCTCGACGTCGGCCTCGAGCGATTCCTGCGTGCCCTGGTCCGAGCGCGGAAGAACATCCTCATCACCGGCGGCGCCGGCTTCGGCAAGACGACCTTGCTGCGCGCGATGGCCGCGGAGATGGACCCGCTCGAACGCATCGTCACCGTCGAAGACGCCTTCGAACTCGGCCTCGGACTCGACCCCGAGCTGCACGCCGACGTCACCGCGCTGCAGGCCCGCGAGGCCAACATCGAAGGCGCCGGCGCGATCAGCCAGGCCGAGCTCGTTCGCTGGGGCCTGCGGATGTCCCCGGACCGCGTCATCGTCGGCGAAATCCGCGGGCCCGAGGTCATCCCGATGTGCAACGCGATGTCCCAGGGCAACGACGGCTCGATGGCCACCTTGCACGCCAGCAGCTCGAGGATCGCGTTCACCCGCCTCGCCTCCTACGCCGCCCAAAGCGCGGAGCGGCTCTCCCTCGAGGCGACCGCGCTGCTGGTGGCTTCCAGCGTGCACTTCGTCGTGCACCTCGACAAAGCCGCCGACCGCACGACCCGGGTGATCTCCTCGATCCGCGAGGTCGTCGACGCCGACGGCGGCACGGTCGTCTCCAACGAGGTCTACCGCCCCGGCACCGACCGTCGAGCTCGCCCAGTCGCCGGCGCGCTCCGCGCCGACACCCTCGACGACCTCATCGAAGCCGGGTTCGATCCCGAGCTCCTGACCGAGCCCGCCGGGTGGTGGGCGCCATGACCATGACCCTCGTCGCCGGCTTGGCGGGGCTCGGTACCGCCGTCGGACTGCTGCTCGTCCTCGTCGGCCTCCGTGGTCCTCAGCTGGTTCGCCGTCCGCGGTCGGCCTCGCTGTGGCGGGCCGATCGGACCTGGGGGCTTCGGCTGGGGCTCGCGCTGGGCGCCGGCCTGCTGGCCGGAGTCGCGACCGGGTGGCTCGTCGGGGGAGCGCTCGCTGCCGGGGCGGTCTGGTTCCTGCCGCGGCTGGTCGGCCCGGACCGGGGGCACGCGCGCCGGGTCGCGCGGATGGAGGCGGTCGCGTCGTGGACGGAGATGCTGCGCGACACGCTCTCGGCCGCGGCTGGGCTGGAGCAGGCGATCCTCGCCACCGCCCCGCTGGCGCCCGCCGCGATCCGCGACGAGATCAGCGGGCTCGCCTTGCGGCTGCAGAACGGGCACCGGCTTGCTCCGGCGTTGCGGCAGCTGGCGGAGGAGCTCGCCGACCCGACCGCCGACCTGATCGTTGCTGCGCTGGTCCTGGCCGCCGAACACCAGGCACGGCAGCTCGGCGAGCTGCTCGGCTCCCTCGCGGAGACCGCACGGTCGCAGGCGGCGATGCGGATGCGTGTCGAGACAGGTCGCGCACGGACCCGGACCTCGGTGCGGGTCGTCGTGGCCACCACGATCGCCTTTGCGGTGGGTGTCGTGATGTTCAACCGCGCTTACCTGACCGCGTACGACAGCGCGCTCGGCCAGGCCGTCCTGCTCGTCATCGGCGGCCTGTTCGGAACCGGCTTCGCTTGGCTGGTCAGGATCGCCGCCGGCCGCGCCACCGCGCGGATGCTGACGTTCAGCGAGCCGCCCGAGCCGACCGCTGCTGCCTCATCTCGTTGGGACGGTGAGCGCGCATGATCCTGTTCATCTGCCTTGGGCTAGGTACCGGCATCGGGTTGTGGATGCTCCTGACCTGGGCAGTCCCGGCGCAACCCTCTCTTCACGAGCACCTCTCGACGGCGAGCTCGACAGTGGCGGCTCCGGTCGTGGACGTGGCGGAGGCCGGCTGGGCTGTGACCGTGGTGCGACCGCTCGTACCCGGTCTTCGGAGGCTGGGCCTGCCGGGGGAGAAGCTCGAACGCGACCTGCGAGTTCTCGGGCGATCCGCCGACACGCACCTCGCCGTCAAGGTCGTCGTCAGCTGCACCGGCCTGGTGGCGCCCCTCCTGCTTCAGGGCTTGCTCGCGCTCGCGGACGTGCCGGTCAGCGTCGAAGTCCCCTTGGTCGCCGCTCTTGGGCTCGCAGCGGGCGGGTTCGTCGCTCCCGACCTGGAGGTGCGCACCAAGGCGGCGCGAGCGCGTGCCGATTTCCGCGGCGCGCTCTCGGCCTTCCTCGACCTCGTGTGGATCACCCTCGCTGGTGGCGCCGGAGTCGAGGTCGCGCTCCTGGCGGCCGCCGAGGTCGGACGCGGACCGGCGTTCACCCAGCTGCGGGTGCGCTGGACGCCGCCCAGCTGACCCGCACCACGCCGTGGTCGACGCTCCGCCGCCTCGGCGAGGAGCTGGACATCACCGAACTCGCCGAGCTCGCCGCATCGATCTCCCTCGCCGGCACCGAAGGCGCCAAGATCCGCACCTCACTGGCGGCAAAAGCCAAGGCGCTGCGGACGCACCTGGTCGCCGACGCCGAAGCCGACGCCCAGGCCGCCACCGAACGCATGGCCTTGCCGGTGACGTTGCTGTTCCTCGGCTTCCTCGGATTCATCGCCTACCCGCCGTCACCCAGGTCCTCAACGGCCTCTAACCAAGTCCACAGGAGACACATCATGCTGACCTACTACCGAACACTCTGGACCCTCGCCACTGCACGCATTCGTCTGCTGCGTAAGGACAACGATCGCGGCGAGATCACGACCACCGTCATCGTGACCGCCCTCATGGCGGTCCTGGCCATCGCCTTGATCGCGATCATCGCCGCGAAGTTGACCGCTAAGGCCAACAGCATCGACCTCGGCCTCGGCGGCTGACATGCCGGCGAATCCGGTCGTCGCGATTGCTTGGCGCGTTAGGCGTGCCCTGTCGGGAGAGCGCGGCTCGGTCACCGCCGAGCTGATGATCGCGACACCGCTGCTCCTGCTGGCGCTGTTGGTGATCATCCAGTTCGCCCTCTGGTCGCACGCGACCCATGTCGCTCAAGCTGCCGCCGCCGAAGCGCTCGCCGCGGCCCGCGTCCAGAACGGCACCGCCACGGCCGGCCGGGCCGCCGGCCAGCAGATGCTCGACGAACTTGCGCAGGGGCCGCTGCGGTCGTCGCAAATCGACGTCGTGCGGACCGAGACCTCGGTTTCGGCGAGCGTGCAGGGCGAGGCCGTTGCGGTGCTGCCCGGCATGCACCTGCACGTGCATGCAGAAGCCGCAGGCGAGGTCGAAAGGTTCGTTCCGGACGCCTGACCGAAGGGAGAGAAGCCATGTCACTGCTCAAGAAACCTGATGCGGTGACCGTCGGCGACTTCGCCGACGGTCCGGACATCATGCTGTGGAACCCCGCCCTCACCACAAGACACTGGCGCTGGCAAGTCCTTCGTGGTTTCCTCGCGCGATCAGTCTCGGCTCGCTGCGCAGCGGGGCTTCTGGCCCTCGCACTGGTGCTGGGTATAGGCGCCGCGGAGTCCCTCGGCGGTGCGCTGGCGGTCGTTGACGCCATCGCGCTGCTCCTGAGCGGCCTCTGCGACGCGGTCATCACCGCGGCCTGCCTCGCTACCGATCACCAGCATCAGCCCGGACGCCGCTGTCCGCTGGAGCGGTCTCCCGGCGACTTCTTCTTTCGAAGTGACGACTTCGTCGACCTCGGCACAGCGGCGCACCACACGGCCGGGCTCCTGATCGACCTCGTCGGCGAGCTCCACGCCACCCCGGCACGCGACTGGATCGACCCCGAGCTGCCCGAGCGAGCCCACCAAACGGTCTGGGACGCGCTGACACGCTTGACCAGGACAGCGCCTGCTCGCCGGCACGCCGCACGGCTCGCAGCATTACCAGGGGAGACCGACCTCGCGACCGCGACCGCCGCGGCGATCACCGAGTTCGACACCCTGCTCGGCGAGCTGGCGTTCCACCTGCAGGGCTGCGTCACGCTCACCCGGGAATGGGAAGCGAAGCTTCGCCACGCCGAACTCGTCGACCACACCAGCGCCGTCCACGCCGAACTGCACGCCGCGTCGATCCGCCCGATGGTTGAGGTCGCCGAGGAGCTGCCGAAATCCGTCTTCGCGTACGTCACCGCAGCTCGCGACCTGACAGGCACTGGACGATTTCCGTGGGAACTGCCGGCCGCGGAGCAAGTTCCATGACCGCGGCACACCTCCGGGTCGGCTGGTGGCGTGCCGAGCGCGGTTCGGTGACCGTCGAGGCGGTGTTGATCGCCCCGGTTCTGGTCATGCTGTTGGTGTTCGTCGCCGTGGTCGTCCACCGTGGCGTCGACGCGCGACTGCGCCTGGACGACGCCGCGCACCAGGCAGCGCGTGCCGCAAGCCTGCAGCGCACTCGCGCGGCCGCTACCGCCGCTGCGGAAACAACCGCCACCTCGGCGCTGACCCACGCCGGCCTGGTGTGCCGCGACGCCACGGTCAGCACGACGACCTCGGCGAGCCCAGGCAGCACCGTCGTCGTCAGCGTCCGCTGCACCGTCAACTTCGGCCAGGCCCTCGTCCTCGGCGTGCCTGGCAGCCGGGTCCTCAGCGCCGAGGCCAGCGAGGTCGTCGATACCTACCGATCGCACTCGACCGCTGGAGGTGCGTGATGGACGCCCGCCGCGTGGCCTGGTGGCGAGCAGACGACGGGCAGGTCTCCGCGTTCGTCGTCGTGCTGATGCTCGCACTTATGGCCTTGGCCGGCCTCGGGCTCGACGGTGGCCTCGCGCTCGCTGCGAAGGTGCGAGCCACCGGCCAGGCCGAGTCCGCCGCACGCGCCGGTGCGCAAGCGATCGACCTCGCCGCCTACCGGGCCAGCGGCACGCTGCGGCTGGTCCCCGCAGAAGCCGACGGTCTCGCCCGCCGCTACCTCGCCGGTGCTGGTGTCACCGGCACGGTGACGTCCACGGCCGACACCGTGACCGTCACCGTCACGACCAGCCAGCGCACCCAGCTGCTGTCGCTCATCGGCATCCCGTCGATCGGCGCCCACGGCAGCGGCGCAGCCCATCCCCGGCGCGGAGTCACCGAGCTGGAGCCCTGAAACCGGAGGTGAACAACGATGATCACGACCGACGAGATCGAACGGCGCGTCGAGAAGGCCGATGCGGAGAAGAGCGCCAGGAGGACAGCCGCAGCCCGCGAGGTCGGTGAACTTGCCCATCGTCGAGCTGCGCTGGCCGAGGAGCTGGCGGAGGTCGAGCGCAAGCTCGGCGAGGTGCTTGCCGCGGCGGCGGACGTCATTGGCATCGACGAGCTGACCGAGTTCACTGACGTCCCGGCCGCCGACCTCACCCGGTGGCTCACCTTCGGCAAACCCCGCGCTCGGCGAGGTCGACCGCCCGGCAGCCGCCGACCGAAACCGGAGACTTCGCCCGGGACCTCGCCGTCAGTTGCACCGCCGGAACCTCGACCGGGGTTGCCGACGGCGGGCACCCAGCCGCCGGTTGTCCAGGGCCAGCGAAGCTGAGCCAGGGACACTGTTGTGCCTGCAGAACGGCAGACCCGAACCGGACCGCGGCGAGTCCGTTGTGCGCTCGTGCATGGCGCAGGGCGGCTGCTTCGGGCCGGCGTGGCGCTCGCGCTGCTGGCCGGATTGTGCGCCGGGCTGCCGTGGGCGCTGGTGCGGTTCATCGGCTGGCCCCTCCCGGATCACCTGCCCACCACGGCGGAACTCGGCGAGGTGCTGACGGCTCGGCTGTCGACGAGTCTGCTGCTCGACGTGCTCGCGTGCGGCGCGTGGCTGCTGTGGGGTGCGTTCCTTGTCGAGCTGGCCAGGTGCGTGCGCGACCTCGTCCTCACCGTAGGTCGGCTGGACTCGGCCTGGCGCGGCGGCCCGCTCCGCCGGGTCGCTGCGGTGCTCATCGCCGCCGTTGTCGTGTCGTTCGTCAGCCGCACCGCTCTCGCCGCGTCCGGCGGGAGCAGCGCGGGCCAGGTCGGCGTGAGCTCGTCGGTCACCGCGCCATCGGCTGTTGACGGCCGAGCGGAGGACGTCGAGCTGGTGCGTCCACCGTGGGACGGTGTCCACGATTCGCTGTACCGGATCGCGCAACGCCGCCTCGGCGACGGTGACCGGTGGCCGGAGCTCTGGCGCCTCAACGCCAAGAGCGCCCAGCCCGGCGGTCGCACGCTGACCTCTCCCTCTCTGATCCATCCGGGCGACCGGATCCGCCTACCGCCGACAACCAGGCTTGTGGACCCCACAACACCGCAGTGGCAGCCGCCGCCCGCGGCGCCCGGAACTGCCTCTCCGCCGAGCCCAGCGGCCCCTTTCGCCGCTGATCCAGACCCCGTTTCGCCGTGGGAACCCAGCGTGTACATCGGCCTCGGGCTGGCGGGCGCGATCAGCGCGGCGCTGGTGGTCGCCCAACGACGTCACCGTGCCGGCTACCGGCCCGGCAGCGGCCGACGCGGCGACGACCTGCCCGTTGCCCCCGTCGTCTACCAGCTACACCAGGCACACCAGCACACCCAAACCGGACTCGACGAGTTCGCCGACGCCGATGACGACGTTCCCGAGATGCGTACGGGGTTCGAGCTGGGTGAGCCCGCCGATGAGGCGGCCGCGGAACTGGCGCTGGACCTCGCGGCGACGCATGGCCTTGGTCTCATCGGCCCCGGCAGCCACGCCGCGGCCCGCGCGCTGCTGCTTACGGCCATGGCCTCCACCCGTCACCCGCAGGTCGTCGCGCCGGCCGCGGACCTGCGCGGCTTACTCGGCGTCCCGGAGCCCGGCGCCGAACTACCGGCATGCGTCCACGCTGTCGGCGACCTCGCCACCGCCCTCGAATACCTCAACAGCGAAAACCCGCCCGAGAGCACTCGATGGATCCTCGTGGCCACCGCACCGGCAGACGAACCCGATCGCACGCGACTGCAGCGCGCCCTTGCCGAAGACGATGCGAGCACGACCGCGCTGCTGCTCGGCCAATGGCATCCCGGCGTCACGGTTTATGTGGACACCGCCGGCACCATCACCGCGACCTCACCCGGCCCAGGAGAGCCGCTGCGCGGCCGGCGAGCCTTCTCCCTCCCCGAATCCGCGGCCCGCGAGCTGTTCGCCCTCTTCGATGCCGCACACGGCGCACGAGACGAACATCCCGAATTTGCTTCCCAGCCCACCCGGGGGTTGGAGATCGCAGACCCGCCGACCCCCTACCAAGCGCGCTTGAATGGTGATCATGAGCAAGCTTCCTCCGATCACGGCGGTTTTCTGGATCATGAAGATCGCAGCCACCACGCTGGGCGAGACGGCAGGTGACCTGCTTGCCCAGACGATGCACGTGGGCTACCTCGTCAGCTCGGCGATCCTCGTCGGACTTTTCCTCGCGAGCCTGGTGACACAGCTGGCGGTGAAGACTTTTCACCCGATCCTGTACTGGACGGTCATCCTGTCCACCAGCACCGCCGGCACGACGATGTCGGACTTCATGAACCGCAGCGCCGGACTCGGTTACGCCACGGGTGCGCTGGTCCTGATCGCCGCGCTCGCCACGGTGTTGGTCGTCTGGAAGGCCAGCGGGCATTCGTTCACCGTGCAGAAGATCGACTCGTTCGGTGGTGAACTGCTGTACTGGGCAGCAGTCTTGTTCTCCAACACACTGGGCACCTCACTGGGTGACTTCCTCGCTGACGATTCCGGCCTCGGCTTCGGTGGCACCGCCCTGGTGATCGGCGGTGTCCTGTTGCTCGTCGTGACGGCGATGAAGACGGCGCGCGTCTCGCGGACGCTGCTGTTCTGGATCGCGTTCGTCCTGACCCGTCCGCTCGGCGCGTCGGCCGGTGACTTCGTCAGCAAACCGGTCGGCGCCGGCGGGCTGGGATACGGCACGACGGGCGCCTCGGCACTGCTCGGCGTGGTCCTCGTGGCACTGATCGTTTACACCACGTGGCAACAGCGGCAGGCGCGGGCCGTCGAATACGCCGCCTGATCTCGGTAGCCCCCGGCGAGGCCCGGACCGGTGATCGTCGCGGCGAGCAGTTTGCGGGGTGGAAGGCGGTGCGGGGACGTGCTTGCCGCGCGCCGCCGGGCCTCGTGGCGATGCCGCGGTGCGCAGGTCGAGGCTGATGGGGAAAGCGTTGGCAGGTCCGGGCTTCAGTGCTCGGTTTTCGCCCGTTCGACGCTGAGCGGCGCCGGGCTCGCGCGGCGCACTCCATCCTGGATCGGGTCCGGGATGGTCAGCGTGAAACGAGCGCCGGTTCCGGGCGAGCTGGTCACCGAGACCTTTCCACCACGTGCTTCGACTGCCGCACGGACGATCGCCAGTCCGAGTCCACTTCCACCGCGCGCATCGCCGTGGCGGGTGGACCAGGACTGCTCGAAGATGTGGGTCAAGTGCTCCTGCGCGATGCCGCGGCCGGTGTCGGACACTTCGATGTGGAAGCCGGGCGGCTCGCCCCACGCGCGTACCGCGATCGAATCGCCATTCTGCGTGAACGCGATCGCATTCTCCAGCAGGCTGTCCATCGCCGCTTGCAGCCGCTCCGCGTTGCCCTGCACCGTTCCGACCCGGCTGTCGCAGGACCATCGCCGTTCGGCCACCGGGACCCACCGGCGCACCAGGCGTTCCAGGAACGCGTCGAGATCGAGCGGGGCGGTGCCGACGGGGGAATCGAGGCGCATCAGCGTGGTCAGGCCGCCGGTGAGACGGTCCAGCTTGCCGAGTTCGTCCAGCACGATTCCGGCATCGTCGTCGGTCTGCTGGTCTTCGTGCGCCGACCGGATGAGCTCGACGTAACCGCGGGCCACGGTGATCGAGGTCCGCAGCTCGTGCGAACCGAGGCGCACGAACAGTTCCTGGGTTTCGCCTCGCTGGCGTTCGAGCGCGGCGACCCGCTGCAGCTCGACCAGCGCCCGTTGCCGGCCCCGCACGTGCCAGACCATGACCAGGAACACGGCCGCCATGAGCGGAACTTCGGACACCTCCTCGAACCGGATCACGCCGCGCACGGCCTGGTCCACCATGATCGCACCGGTGGACCCGGTGACCGCGACCAGCGCGGTCAGCATGCCCGCCAGCGGCCAGGAATTTACGCCGAAAACCATGGCGATGCTGATCCAGACGAAGTGGAACGGGATCGTCTCGCCCTCGGGAAACCGCCACATGGCCCAGAGATTGACCAACGCGAAGAGAACCCAGCAGAAAAGAACCGTCCGCTTAGCCCGCGGAGAGGCAGTAACCCACATTGCGCACCGTCTCGATTCGGCGGAGCCCGTCAAGCTTCGACCGCAGCCGGCGGACGTAGACGTCCACGACGTTGCTCCCGGGATCGAATTGGTATCCCCAGACGTCGGCGAGCAGCTCCTCCCGGCTGCACACCTGGTTCGCGCGTTGCATGAGATGGGTCAGCAGCACGAATTCCCGTTGTGACAGCGCGGTCTGTTGGTTGCCGACCGAGACGACGCGGCGCTGGGTGTCCAGCCGCAGATCGCCGACCTGGAGGAACCGGGTCCCGATCGTGCTCGCCACGGATTCCCTCAGGCGGACCCTGACGCGGGCCAGGAACTCCGCGGTGACAAAAGGTTTCGGCAGGAAGTCGAGTGCCCCCGCGTCGAGGACCTGGACCCGCGTGCCGATCTCGGGTACCGCCGAGAGGACCACGACGCGAGTACCCGGCAGTCGCTCGAGCAGTTCCGACAGGACTTCCGCGCCGGACATGTCGGGCAGCATGAGATCGAGGACCACGAGGTCATAACTACGTTCCGTAGCCGCCGCGATCCCGTCCGCGCCCGTTCCGGCCAGATCGACGGCATACCCCTCGGCTTGCAGCACGCGCTGCAGCAGACGCCGGATCCGTTCTTCGTCATCGACAACCAGTAGGCGGCTCAACGGCTTCACCTCGTTCACCGGTGGAGGACGGCCGGCTTCTCGCCCGCGTCCGGCCGACTTGCCGTCCCAGCACGATTGTCGAGCACGCGGCTCCGTTCGTTACATCGGGTGATAACGATTGGAACAGTGACAACCGGATGACGGACCTTTCATCTTCGGCCCCGCGCGGCGGCTCGCGCCCACGATCGGTAATCCGCAGCGCCACACTGGAGGCTGGCCATGGCTCGTCCGACTTTCCGCTCCGCGGCCATCGTCGTGGCCGTCCTCACCGGAATCGCGCTGGCACTTCCGGTGGTGCTGCCGCACGTGACTCCGCGTGCCCGTGCCACGCAACCGGGCTCGATCACCCTGCACGCGGCGAGCGCGCGCACCGTGGGAACCGCCCCGGGTCAGGTCCGCAAGGGTGATCCGATCACCGGGTACAAGTGGTTGATCGCCGCCGAGGACGTCGGAAATCCGCGGGACAGCCTGCAGAACTGCCTGCCCGCGCGCGCCGGGGGCACCGCGGATTTCGCCACGCGCTGCCAGTGGCCGTCCATTCGCTACACGCCGGGCAGTGTGCCGATCGTGGCGCAGGGTGACCAGAACGACCTCAACGACACCAAGGCGCTCGACGCCCTGCCGCCGGGCCGGTACCTGATCTCGGTGACGGCCGACGGATACAAGATCGACGGCGCGCACTTCACAGTGGACGGTGGCACGCAGCGGGTCGACGTGACCATGCAGCCCTATCCGCTGCCGCTGGGCAACGTCCGGCTCCGGGTGTTCAACGACTCCGTCCCGGTGGACGCGACCTACGAGGTGGGCGCGGAGCCCGGCCTGGCCGGGTTCACCGCGCACCTGTCCGACGTGCTCGGTGAGGTCTCCACCGACTACTACGGGAACCCGTTGTGCACCAAGTACGTCCACAATGGCGCCGGCCAGATCGTCTTCGCCGACGGCAAGCCGCAGATCGACCCGGCGTCGACCGGGAAGTGCGTCAGCGACGCCCAGGGGAACATCCTGATCCCGAACATGGGCCCCGACCGCTACGCCGCCACCGTGGTACCGCCGGTCGGCACCGACTGGGCCCAGACCACGACGCTGGAAGGCGCGCACGACTGGGACATCTGGACGCAGGAAGGCGACACCGGCTTCGACACCGAGCAGACGGCCGGCGCCGAGCAGGTGCCCGCGGTCGACTTCGGGTTCGTCCGGCCCAAGGCCCTCCCGGCCGGGCCGACCGGTGAAATCAAGGGCGTCGCGGTCCAGATCGACACCTACGTCGGCGGCACCGGCGGCGTGGGCGTGCCGAACGCGGGCGTGGCCGGGGCCAGTGTCCGCGGCCCGATCGACCGGCCGTACGTCGCGCTCTCCGCGCTGGGCAACAACGACCAGGTCGCCTACATGGCGCGAGCGGGCAGTGACGGCAAGTTCGACATCAAGAACGTGCCGAACGGGGACTACCAGCTGACGTTGTGGGACTACCCGCAGGAGGTCATCCTCGACAGCTTCAACGTCACCGTGAACAACGGCGGCGTGGTCGACGTCGGGCAGAAGGGCCTCGTCGGCTGGCACGCGGCCATCGAGGGAACGATCTTCATCGACGCGAACGCCAACGGCAAGCGCGACCCCGGTGAGGCCGGCGTTCCGCAGTTCCCGGTGTCGGTGAAAGAACGCGACAACTCCACGATGGACCAGGGCATCGCCGGCGTCACCACCGACGCCGCCGGTCACTACTCGATCCCCGAGGTCTACCCGCTGAGCAAGTTCCTGGTGCTCGAAGCGTTCAACACCCGCTACAAGACCACCGGCATCACCTACCAGGCCGACAACCAGCCCGCCCCGACGACGATGCTCGGTGCCGCGGTGGACGTGTCCATCCTGCCGATCATCGGGCTCAAGGGCCGGGTCGACTGGGGCGTGCAGCCGTACGCGGGCGCGGAGAACGGCGGGATCGTCGGTACCGTCACCTACGACACCACCCGCAACGAACTCGATCCGCGCTACGCCGTGACCGAGTCCTACCAGCCGGGCATCCCGAACGTCCCGGTGCACCTGTACGCCGTGCAGCGCGACGCGAACGGCGACCCGGTGGTCAACCCGGACGGCTCGGTCACGCGCGGTCCCGAGCTGGCGGACACCTACACGTCCGAGACCTGGCAGCAGCCCACCGGCTGCACACCGCGGCTCTACGACGGCAACGTCTTGACCGGCCAGCAGGCGGTCGGCATCCCCGGGCAGGACCCGCCGTCCTGTGTGGAGTCCCCGATGAGCGGCATCCAGGTCCAGCCGAGCGACACCACGCCGGGCAACTTCGGGCAGACCGTGAACGGCAACTACGGCTTCGGCACCTCGAAGCTCAACCTGTACCCACCGGGTGACGAGAACAACCCGGCGCCGGGCAAGGACCTGCCGCTCTACGCGAACCTGGCCGACAACCACTACGACGACCAGCCGCTGGTCCCCGACGACTACCTGGTCTCGGTGGACGTGCCGCAGAATCCGGTCGGCGGCAAGCCGATGTACCAGCTCACCAAGGAAGAGGACGTCAACATCTTCGACGGTGACGGGTACCTGCCGCAGGAGAACTTCCCGCCGGCACCCGAGCTGTCGAGCGACCCGCCCAACCCGGCGCAACCGCAGCCGGATCCCGGAGCACCGCCGTCGGGCGGCGCGGGCATCGTGGCGCCCTGTGCAGGCGCGAACCACACGGTGCACGTCACGGACCAGGCGTTCGTCGACGGCGGCGGCAGCCCCTTCGAGGGCCAGGCCAAGCCGCAGTGCGACCAGAAGCTCGTCACTGTCCGCGGTGGACAGTCCACCGCGCCGAACTTCACCCTCTTCACCCAGGTTCCGCTGCCGACGCACTTCTTCGGGCTGACCATCAACGACCTCGGGCTGTCCAACGACCAGCGGTCCATCCAGTACGGCGAAGCCCAGCCGCTGCCGAGCGTTCCGATGGGCATCTACGACTGGAGCGGCCGGCTCGTCGACACCGTGACAACCGACTTCAACGGCTACTACGAAGCACTCGAGCCGTCGACGTCCACCTACAACTGCCCGCTGCCCGCGGGTCCGTGCCCAGGCATGTACAGGTTCGTCGGCAACGACCCCGGGCAGCCCGGCCACGTCAACCGCGACTACAACCCGCGGTTCCGCACCATCGCGACCAACTTCCAGGCGTGGCCGGGGCTCTACACCGTGACCGACACGGCGCCGACCCAGGTGGGCGTGGTGTCGGTGGCGCCGGGCTCCACCCAGGTCAACCCGGTGAACTGCACCCCATCGGCCACCGCGCCGCAGATCTTCGCGCTCGACCGGCCGGTCCTGCGGCTTACGGACGTCTTCAACCGCACGGTCACCCTCGACGGTGCCGGCTTCGGTGCCACCAAGGGTGCCGGGCAGGTGATCATGACGCGGGCCGACGGCTCGACAGCGAACCTCGCGACCAGTGCGTGGAGCGACACCCGGATCAAGTTCGCCGTCCCGATCACGTTGACCGGCGGGCCGGTGAAGATCTCCGTGCGCAAGGGTGACGGGCCGACCACGGTCAACGGCGTCGGCCTGCAGGTCCTCGGGCTGGCCTACAACCCGCGGATCCTGCAGGTCGACCCGCCGACCCCGGCGCCGCCCGGCACCGGCTTCACCACCGTCCAAGCGGCGCTGGAGGCGGCCGCCCGCGGAAACGGGCCGCAGGTCGTCGTCGTGTGGCCGGGCCCGCAGGGCCAGGACAACCCCCAGGGCGCCTACTTCGAGAACGTCGTCGTGCACTCGCAGGTCCGCCTGCAGGGCGTGGGTCCGGGCGGCTTCCGCAGCGACGGCAGCTACGTGCGCGGCTCGGTGCTCGACGGGCTCGGCTTCAACCCGGACAACCCCTCCGGTACGGCCTGGTTCGCGCTCGTCGGCGGCCTTCAGTACCAGGGCCCGGTGAACGTGCCGGACTCCGCGGTCGTCACGGTGCTCGCCCCGCCGGGCGGCAACACCGGCTCCGCGATCGACGGCTTCACCATCACCGGCGGTGCGCAGGCCGACTTCGCCACCAACATCAACGACGTCTACGGCGGTACCAAGACCCCCGCCGGGGCGCCGGGCGCGGCGATCACCCAGGGCGGCGGCGTGTACGTCCACGCGGGAGTCAACGGGCTCGGCGTGTCGGACAACGTCATCGTCGGCAACGGCGGCTCCTACGGCGGTGGCATCCGCGTCGGGACGCCGTACGTCACGACGATCCACAACCGGAACCTGACGGTCGACCACAACCAGATCCGGGACAACGGCGGCACCAACCTCGCCGGCGGGATCGGGTTGTTCGACGGCACCGACAACTACTCGGTGCACCACAACGACCTGTGCGGCAACTTCTCCGCCGAGTACGGCGGCGGGATCAGCCACTACGGCCGCGGCACGGGCGGCGACATCGGCAACAACCGGCTCTGGTTCAACCAGTCCTACGACGAGGCGGGCGGCATCATGATCGCCGGTGAGCTCAACGCCAACCTGAACCAGCCCTCCGCGGGGTCGGGTCCGGTGACCGTCCACGAGAACCTCGTCCAGGACAACCTCGCCAACGACGACGGCGGCGGGATCCGGCTGCTGCAGGCCGGCACCTACCCGGTCTCCATTATCAACAACATGATCACCGACAACATCTCCACCCACGAAGGCGGCGGACTCGCACTCGACGACGCGACCAACGTCCGGCTGGTCAACAACACGGTGATGAAGAACGTCACGACCGCCACCGCGATCACCAGCACGGGCGAAGCGGCACCGGCCGGTCTTTCCACGGCGCTCAACAGCGCGCAGCTGCAGGCGACCCTGCCGGCAAACGCGCCGAAGTACAGCAAACCCCTGCTGTTCAACAACATCTTCTTCGACAACCGCGCCGGAAACTGGAACGGGCTGTACGTCTCGGGGATCGCCTCGCCGCAGGCGCCGGGCGGTGACCCGGTCCGGCACTGGGACCTGGGTTCGGTGGACGCGGGGGTCACGCTGACCCCGACGTACTCGGTGCTCCAGCAGTACGACCCCGGCGTGACGCCGAGCCCGAGCAACAAGATCGGCACCGACCCGCACGTCCGGACCCCGTTCGACGTCTCGGCCACCATCCTCACCTCCCGGACGTTCCCGTCCTACCGGGAAGCGGTGATCGTCGCGAAGAACGTGCCACCCGAACTGCAGGGCGACTACCACCTGAGCGGACCGGTCCTGCCGGCCAACGGCAGCGGCACCGGCTCGCAGCCCAACCCCGGCGGCGCCGTCCAGGCACCCGCGATCGACTACGACGGCCAACGCCGGGCGACCCCGCCGGACATCGGCGCCGACGAAGCCTTCTGACCCACCCGGATTCCGGTCCGGCCGCACTCGCCTCCCCCAGGTGCGACCGGACCGGTTCCACCCCCATCCAGCATCGGCACCGGCTCGCCGGGAGGACATCGTGACCAGCGACAACCAGCAACGCCCGCTGAGCCGTCGTGCCCTGCTCTACGGCGGCGCCGCGACCGTCGCCGCCGTCGCCGGCGGCCGGCTGCTCGGCTCCCGCCTCGACGCGCCGACGCCGACGACCGTCCGCCCGGCCGCCGCGGTCGTGCCACCGGTGACCGAGGTGCACTTCGCCGCCACCGACGGCTGGGCGTCCATGCCCGCCGGTGCGCGGCAGAACCCGCCGTTCTGGCCCGACTCGCTGGCCCCGAGCCCGTTCGACCTCTACGTCTTCGGCTTCCGCGACGTGACCGGGATGGACGACGCGACCGTGAAGGCCCAGCGCGGCAAAGCCCAGATCTCCGCGCCGCTGCTGGCGTTCGACCAGGACACCGACATCAAGCTCACCCTCACCAACCTCGGGCTGTCGGTCCGGCCGGACCTGACCGACGGCCACACCGTGCACTGGCACGGGTTCCAGAACGCGATCCCGCTGTTCGACGGCGTGCCGGAGCTGTCGATTTCGGTCCCGATCGGGCGCGACTTCACCTACTTCTACCGCCCGCACGAGGCCGGAACGTACATGTACCACTGCCACTTCGAGGACGTCGAACACGTCCAGATGGGGATGACCGGTGTCGTGTTCGTCCGGCCCGCGCAGAACAAGAGCCCGGTCGCCGGCGATCCACCGGGAACGAAGTACGCCTACAACGACGGTGACGGCTCCACCCGCTACCAGCGCGAGTTCGCGTTCATGCTGACCGAGATCTGGGCCGAGGCGCACTACCGGGACGCCCACATCCAGACCACCGATTGGACGGACTTCGCCCCCAGCTTCTGGACGATGAACGGCCGGGCCTATCCCGACACACTGGTACCGAACGGCAACCCGACGAGTACGGCCGCGGGCCGCCTGCAGTACCAGCCGAACAGTTCACTCATCACCGCCAACGAAGGCGACCGCGTCCTGCTGCGCGTCGCCAACCTCGGCTACCAGAACCACTCGCTGACCGCGGACGGGATTTCGCTGACCACCGTCGCCAAGGACGCCGCCCTGCTCGTCGGGCGGGACCACAGCAAGCACTACCTGACCGGCAACAGCGTCGAAATCGGTCCGGGCGAGAGCCGTGACGTGCTGTTCACGGCGCCCGCCCCGGGCACCTACCTGCTCTACGACCGCGACTACGGCTACTTGAACAACGGCGGTGGCAGCGGCTACGGCGGCCAGATGACCGAGATCCTGGTCAGCCCCGCCGGCACCCTCGGCCCGCAGACCATCCCCAACACCTGAGCAGGACAGCCATGAACCCGACGCGCTCACCCCGCTTCACCACGGCGGCCCCGTTCGTCCTGGCCGTCGCCATCGTCGTCGCGCTGACCATGCCGATGCCGTCCGCGGCCGCCGACGCCACCGATGGACTGCCCTGCGAAGCCAACTCCGCCAACACTTTCACCCTCGACGCCAAGGCCGGGTACGTCTCCACTCCGGACGGCAACTCGATCCACATGTGGAGCTACTCCTCGAGCACCAAGGCGTTCCAGCTGCCCGGCCCGATGCTCTGCGTCGACTCCGGCGTCACGGTCACGGTGGTCCTGCACAACACCCTTCCCGAGGCAACGTCCATCGCCTTTCCCGGGCAGCACCACCAGCGGGCCAACGGGCATCCGGCCCAGCCGCAGACCGACGGCACCGGTCTGACCTCGCTGACCGACGCCGCGGCGCCGCTCACCGGATCGGTGACCTACACCTTCACCGCCGGTGCCCCGGGCACGTACCTGTACGAGAGCGGCACCGACGTCGCCAAGCAACGGGAAATGGGGCTGTCGGGTGCGCTGGTCGTCCGGCCACCCGGGCAACCCGACCACGCCAACGCCCGCGCCGACTCGGCCTTCGACACCCACCGCGAATACGTCTACCTGCTGTCCGAAGTGGACCCGGACCTGCACCTCGCGGTGGAGCGCAAACGTGCGTTCGACGTCACCAAGACCAAGGCGCGTTACTTCTTCATCAACGGCCGCAGCATGCCCGACACCATCGCACCCAACGGCGCGGCGTGGCTGCCCAACCAGCCCTACGGCTCCCTCGTGCACCTCAAGCCGTTCGTGCCGGGCGATCCGAACAGCAGGCCGGCCCTCGTGCGCTACCTCAACGCAGGTTCGGTCAACTATCCGTTCCACCCGCACGGCAACGACCAGCGCGTGATCACCGAGGATGGTCAGCCGGTGCAGGGCGCCGGGGGCAGCGACGCCTCCTACGACAAGTTCCTCGTCGACATCGGCCCCGGCCAGAGCGCCGACACGCTCGACCAGTGGGTCGACACGGAACACTGGAACGGCGAGACCAACCCGATCCCGGTTCCGCTGCCGCAGCTGCAGGACCAGATCGTCGGCCCCGGCACGGAGACGTGGTTCAGCGAGAACCCCTACCTCGGCGGGCAGCCCGGCGAGGTCCCGGCCGGGGTCGTGCGCAACAACCAGTGCGGTGAGTACTACATGGTGGCGCACAGCCACGCACTCGAGCAGGCCACCAACTACGGCGCGAGTTTCGGCGGGATGATGACGCTCGTCCGCATCGACCCGGCCGCCGGATGCCCGTCATGACGACCTCGGGCCGAGAGGACAGGACCATGCGCACCAGCACCAGGCGCACCACGAGCAAGACGGCGGCCGCCACGCTGCTGGCCGCGGCGCTGGCCGGGTTCGGCACGGTCGTGACCGGACCGGCCGCGGCGGCCGTCCCCGCACCTGCGGCGGTACCGATCGCGCACGCCGCGGCCCCGCAGGGCGCGCTGCCTCAGACCGGCTGCAGCACCGCGGGCACGGCCGCCACGTGCGAGCTGTACGCGAAGCCCGGCACGCTCACGGTGTCCAGCATCGCCGTTCCGATCTGGGGACTGTCCTCGACGGACACCGGCGTACCGACAACTCCCGGACCGGTGCTCGTGGTGACCGAGGGAGCGACCGTCACCGTCAACGTCCACAACGGACTCCCGGGATCCCTGAGCCTCGCTGTCCCCGGTCTGCTGGGCGGCGCCGACGACCGCACGGGCGCCACGCCCGGCGCCACGAAGGCCTACACCTTCGCCGCCAGCAGGCCCGGCACCTACCTGTACGAGGCCGGACACACCGCCGACGGTGCCCGGCAGGCCGCGATGGGCATCGTGGGCGCGATGATCGTGCGCCCGGCCACCGGTACCGGCACGGCGTACGGCACCGCCTTCGACGACGAGGCCGCGCTCGTACTGTCCGAAGTGGACCCCGCGTTCAACGCCGATCCGGCCGGCTACGACCTGCGGAAGTTCCAGCCGGTCTACCGGCTGATCAACGGCAGGGCCTACCCGGAGACCGACCCGGTCGCCACCTCCGCCGGGCGGCGCGTGCTGCTGCGCTACGTCAACGCGGGGCTGTCCGCCCACGCGATGGGCACGCTCGGCACCGAACAGTCGGTGCTGGCCAAGGACGCCCGGCCGAGCGAGGCGCCGTATCCGAAGATCTCCGACAGCATCGCCGCCGGCAGCACCGAGGACACCCTCGTCACCGTCCCGCCGGCCGAGGACGGGCCCAGGTTCGCGGTCTACGAGACCGCCGGACGCCTCGACACCGCCGGGCACCGCGTCGGCACGACGAACGTCGTGGCCTTCGGCGGCATGATGACCTTCCTCGACACCGGCGCGGCGCCGTCCGGCACCGACACCGCGGGACCGGTGACGCAACGGCTCGCCGCGGCCCCGGCCTCGGCCACCGCTCTGCAGACCGTCACCTTCACCGCCGACTTCACCGACGTCCCGAACGGCGGCTCGAACGTGACGCGGGCCGAGTTCGTCGTCGACGACCCGGCGATCGCCGTGGGCACCGGCACCGCGTTCACCGGCACCTTCGGCGGGCCCACCGTCACCGGCGCCCAGGCCACCCTGAACCTGGCCACCACGACACCGGCCCTCACCGCCGGCAAGCACGTGGTCTACGTGCGAGCCTTGGACTCCCAAGGCAACTGGGGTGTGGTCAACTCCGTCGTGCTGACCGTCAGCAGCTCCGGCCCGGTCACCACCGCAGGCCTGTTGACGCCCGCCGCGGGCAACGGTTCGGCTGCCGCCGTCGTCAGCGCGACCGGCGACGACTCGCTCCTGGGCGGAACCGTCGACGCGGCCGAGTACTTCGTCGGCACCCAGGGCGCCAACGGCACCGGCAGCGCGATGACGCTGAACGCCGGCACCGTCGTCGCGGAGTCGGCGGCCATCCCGGCGCTCACCCTGTCGGCACTGCCGGAGGGCCCGGTGACGGTGTACGTGCACAGCCACGACTCGTTCGGGCTCTGGGGACCGGCGCAGGCGCTGCCGTTCACCCTCGACCGGACACCGCCCGCGATGACCAGTGGCATCGTCGAGCCGAGCCCGAACAACGGCACGGCAGGTTCGCCGGTGGACCCGACGTCGATCAAGGTCACCGCCGCGTTCGCCGACCCGGTCACCAACAGCGTCAACACCCCGATCGCCGCGGCCGAGGGCTTCCTCGACAACCCGAACGGCGCCCCCGGCACCGGGCTCACGTTCGTCGCGTCGGACGGCTCCTTCAACGCCACGGCCGAGGGCGCCTACGGCCTGATCCCGCTCAGCCAGCTGACCGGGATGGCCGAGGGCCCGCACCAGGTCTACGTGCACGCCAAGGACCTGGCCGGGAACTGGGGCCCGTACGCCCCGCTGACCCTCGTCGTCGACCGCGGCGGTCCCGCCGTCAGCGCGGCGAGCGCGACACCGAACTCGGTCAACCGCACGACGACGGCCGTGACACTGGCCGGTACGGCGACCGACAACCTGACCGGGATCGCGGCCGCGGAGTGGTTCGACGGCGCCGACCCCGGCAAGGGCCTCGGCCATCCGATGTCGGTCACGGCCACCGGCCCGAAGACGGCGAGCATCGGCGTCGCGGCCGGCCCGGGCGGGTTCACCGTCGGCACGCACACCCTGTCGCTGCGGGCCCGCGACGCCGCCGGGAACTGGGGACCGCCGGCAACGGTGACCCTTACCGTCACGGCGCTGAGCAACATCGTGTTCTCCGACGGCTTCGAATCCGGGAACACCAGCGCCTGGGCGGCCTCGACCGGTCCCGTCACCGTGCTGCCGGGTTCCGCACTGAGCGGGTCGCAGGGCATGCAGGCGACTGCCGCGGGCGCGGCGCCGGCGTACCTCACCGACACCACCCCGGCGAACGAGCCGGCCTACCACCTGCAGTTCCAGTTCCGGCCGGACACGCTGGCCACCGGAACCGGCACGGTGAACCTCGCAGCGGGGTTGTCGGCCACCGGTCAGCAGCTGTTCGTGGTGCAGTACCGGAAGTCCGGCGGCGCGGCCCAGGTCCGGCTCGGCGTGCGGCGCAGCACCGGAGTCGTCTCCTACACGCCGTACCTGACGCTCGGCTCCGGGGTGCAGACGATCCGCGTGGATTGGGCGGCCGGGACGTCGACGACGCACAAGCTGACGGTGGGCAGCTCGAGCCAGCAGCTGACCGGCGTCAACACCGGCACGGTCCGGCTGGACACGCTGTGGCTCGGCCTGTCCGGCGGCGGTGCCGCCACCACCGGGGCGGCGTCGTTCGACGCGGTCCTCTCGACCCGCTTCACCCTGCCCTGACCCGACACGCGAGCGAGGAGAACGACGATGCTCCAAAGGAAACTGGGCGAATGGTGGCGGCGCGGCATGGTCCGGATCGCGGTCCTGGTGGTGCTGGTCCTGGCCCTCGCGGCGGTGCTGACCTGGCGGGTCCAGCCGACCGCCGGGGCCGGGAAGCCCTACCAGGTCCCGCAGGACCGGCAGCTGGAGAGCAACCTCGGGATCCGCGTCTCGCAGGCCGCGGTGGTCGCCGACGGCGGCATCGTCGAGCTCCGGTACACGGTGCTCGACGGCCAGAAGGCGTCGAAGTTCCAGAACGACGTCCACCACCCACCGGTGCTGCACAGCGAACGCCGCAAGGGTGAGGTGTACCGGGCGGCGCTGATGAAGCAAGGGCACGAACTGCGGCCCGGCCAGACGTATTACATCCTTTATCTCAACAACGGCAACGCGATCCGCAGCGGCGAAACCCTCGAGGTCGAGGCCGGCGGCGCCAAGCTCCAGCACGTCCCGGTGCGGTGACCCGATGCCGGAAGCACGCATCCGGGCAAGGCTGGCGGTCGTCGCCGGCGCGCTGCTCGCCGCGGCGGGGTTCGCGGCGCTGTCGGCGGCGCCCGCCTGGGCCCACGCCGAGCCGATCGGCACCGTGCCCGGCGACGGGTCCACCGTGGACAGCTCGCCGGCGGCGGCCGAGATCCGGCTGACCGAGCCGGTGGAGACCGACGCCACCAAAGTCTCGCTGGTGGACGGTTCCGGGCACCACCTGCCCACCGGGCCGGCGGCTCTGCTGCGCACCGTCGGGGCCGGCCCCGAGGACCCGGTGACGCTGCGGATCCCGCTGCCGGTGCTGCCCCCGGACACTTACCGGCTGTCCTGGACCACGGTGTCCAGCGACGACCTGCACACGACCGCCGGAACGCTCGTCTTCGGCGTCCAGCGCGTGGTCGCCCCTGCCGCGGGCGGCCGTCCCGCCGACCCGCTGCCGGCGGCCGGCGAGGTGCTCGGCCAAGGCGCGGTGTACCTCGGTCTCGGCGGCTGGATGGGCTCGATGCTGCTGCTGTTCCTGCTCCGGCCGCACGACGGCAGCCGCCGGGTACTGCGGGCGCGGCTGCTGCGGACCGGCGCCGTCCTCGCCGCTGTCGGGCTCTTCGGCGGCTTGGTGATCATGCTGGTGCGGGCCGCGGCTTTCGGCGCGGACGTCGTTCCGCTGGCGTGGCAGCTGATCACCGGCAGCAGCGCCGGTCCGCCCTGGGTGGCCGGGGAGGCCGCCGCCGCGGGCATGGTCATCGTGTCGGTGGCCGCCTTGCGCCGGGGCTCGCTGCCGAGGAGGCCGACGGCGGTCGTGGTCTCGGTCCTGGCGCTCGTCGCCGCGGCCGCCACCGCGCTGCAGGGGCACCTCGCCCGGTCCGGTCCGCTGCTGCTGGGCACCGATGTCGTCCACATCCTGGCGACCATGACCTGGGCCGGGACGGTCATCGTCGCGGGAGCCGCGCTGGCCGGCCGGCGGGGAAACCGCGAGCAGGCCCGGGAGGTGCTCCGCCGGTTCGGCCTGATCGCGACCGGTGCGCTGACCCTGCTGGTCGCGTCCGGGCTGCTCCTGGCCGGAGACCGGGTGGCGTCGCTCGACGCGCTCCTGCTCTCCACCTACGGCCGGATCCTGCTGCTCAAGGCCGGGCTGGTGGCCGTCGCCGCGCTGGCCGGGCTCGTGACGACGCTCAGCCTCCACGGACGCCACCGCGATCCCGGCCGGACCGGGCCCGCGGTCCGGACCGAGATGATGGTGCTGGCCGGCGTTCTGGTGGCCACCGCGGGGCTGGTGTCGACCCACCAGGCGAGCGGACCGCAGTGGCGTCCGCCCGAGCCGGTGACCGCGCAGAACTCGCTGACGGCCGACGATCTGGTCGGCACCGTCGACGTACGGCCGAACCTCCCGGGCCGCAACTTCGTCACGGTGAGCCTCTTCGACACCCGCCGTCCGGCGCCCGCGCCGATCCAGGCCGTCGCAGTGCTCCTGCGAGCTCCGGGCGGGGCGGTGGTGAGCCGCACGGCGAGCCCGGCCGGACCGAGCTCCTACCTGCTGGCGACCGACGACCTCGCGACCGGCGGCCCGTGGACGATCACCGTGACGGCGTTGCGGCCCGGTCTCGTCCCGGCGACGGCGACCCTCGACTGGACTGTCCCGCCTACCGCGGCTTTCGCCCGGCAGCCGGTGTACTCCTGGTCGCCGCTGACCGCGTACACCGGGTGGCTCGCGATCGTCGTGCTCCTGATGGGTGGGACGGCCCTGCGGCTGGTCACCCGCCGGCCCCGACGGACTCGTGAGCGTGAGAGCGTGCCGGCCGGGGTGGCGCCGCGCTCGTGACGAAAGGCAAACGGACAGCCAACCGGCGGGGCAGTTCGCCTCGCCGGTGAGGCCGGTCGCTACTGTTCGGCGCGCCCCCGATTCCGCCGGTAGCGAAGGACAAGACTGTTGAGCGTGATCGACATCGGCCAGTCCGTCGTCCTGGGAGTCGTCGAAGGGCTGACCGAGTTCCTGCCGGTCTCCTCGACCGGGCACTTGAAGATCGCCGAGGGATTTCTCGGCATCCCGGTGGACGACCAGGCGGTGGTGGGCTTCACCGCGGTGATCCAGGTCGGCGCCATCGCGGCGGTGCTGGTCTATTTCTTCCGGGACATCATCAGGTTCGCCGCGGCGTGGGGCCGTGGGCTGGTGCGGCCGGAGGCGCGGCAGGAGCACGACTACAAGTTCGCGTGGTGGGTCATCTTCGCCACGGTGCCGATCGTCGTGGCGGGCCTGCTGTTCCAGCCGCTGATCAAGGGGCCGTTGGCTTCCCTGTGGGTGGTCGCCGGATCGCTGATCGCCGGCAGCGCGGTCATGTGGGCCGCCGACCGCTTCGGCACGGGAAAGCGCAGCGAGGCCGAGACCACGCTGCCGGACGCGATGCTGGTCGGTTCGTCGCAGATCCTTGCCCTGCTGTTCCCGGGTTTCTCCCGGTCCGGGGCCACTATTTCGACCGGGCTGCTGCGGGGGCTGGACCGCGTCGCGGCGACGCGGTTGTCGTTCTTCCTGTCCATTCCGGCGCTGACCGGCGCCGGTGTGTACGAGCTGAAGGACGCGGTCGGTGGTGGGGTGGACGTGCTGCCGTTGCTCGTCGGAACGGTGGTCTCGTTCGTCGTCGCCTACGCGTCGATCGCGTGGCTGCTGAAGTTCGTGGCCGGGCACACGTTCACGGCTTTCGTGGTCTACCGGGTCGTGGTCGGTGTCGCTTTGCTGGGCTTGCTGGTCACCGGCGTCCTCAATCCCTGACCTGAACGGCCGCCGCCCGGCCGGGGACGGTCCCCGGCCGGGCGGACGCTACCGGGGAAGAACTTCGGTACCTTCGATGCGCACCGCCTGCAGCGCGTCCGGCCGCAGGCCCAGCAGCCGCAGGATCGTCGGCGCGATCTGCGTGGTGCCGACGGGGGTGGCGACGGCGTGGGGACGGCCGGTTCCGGTGATCACCAGCGGGACGTCGCGGTCGTCGGCCGCGGCACCGCCGTGTTCGGCGATCTTCTTGGTGCCGCCGGTGTAGACGACGCCGTACTGCGCGATGCCGACGAGGTCGGGCACCCGCGGGTCGCCGGGCCGGGCGTGGAAGTAGCGGGCGGCGTCATCGCCCGAGTAGGCCCGGTCGAGTCCGGAGTGGACGAACGGCTTCGGCGCTCCGGAGATGTCGTTGCCGAGCCCGGACCGGGTCAGCAGGTAGTTCTCGGCGAACGTCGTCGCGGCGGCGGACCGATCGGTCAGCCACAGCAGCATGGCGTCGTCGTCGGTGGACTGAGCCACCAGGTCGGCCGCGCCGGGATGGGCCGCGCGCCACGCGGCGTTGAGACCGTCGAGCAGGGCGCCGTCGTCGATCCTGGTCAGGGCGGACGGGTCGGTCGGCGACTGGCCGTGCTTGGCCGAGAGGACGATGGTCGTGCTCCGGTCGAGGTGACGTCGTTTCAGTTCGGCGGTGATGGCGCCGAGCTGCTGGTCGACAAAGTCCAGCGCCGAACTCAGAACCGGACCCGGGCCACCGTCTCCGGGCAGGTAGCCCCCGGTGCGGCCGCCGGAGAGCGGCAGTTTCTGCGCTGTCGAAACGGACTGGAAGTTGAGCCCGAAGATGGCCGGCGTACCCACCCGGTGGGTGCCGCTGTGGTCGTAGCCGCCGATCTCGTTGAGCACCGCGCGGACCTTGTAGGAGTCATAACGCTGGGTCGCGGCGTTGTCGGTGGTCCAGTCGCCCGGCCCGCCCGGAACCAGGCTGTTGATCTCCGGGGTGAACAGGTCCTGGACACCGGAACCGGACGGCCCGTCGAGGATTTCGTACGCGGGGTGCTTGTCGGCCCACGCGGTGCGCAGGCCGGCCCGGCGGGCGACCTCGAACACGGTGTTGACCTCGAGGTGCTGGTGGGGGTACACGGGCGTGCAGGTCCGGGGATCCACGGGCAGCTTGGCCGGGTCGATGAGCGATTGCGGTGCCCCGGTCATGGCCAGGACGTTCCCGGGCAGACCGGGCAGGCCCTGTCCGGCGTCGATGGCGTCCTGGGAACGGTCGAGGTCTTCGGTGTAGTCCACGGCTGTTCCACCACGCGCGCCGGCGCACGTGGTGGTACCGGCCGGGAGGAGGGCGTGGTCGTAGGTCGCGTCGTAGTAGATCCCGGTCGTCGCCGGGCTGCCGCCGGTGACCTGGGCGAGCAGGCCGGGGAAGGAGTCCGACGGCACGGGGGTGCGGGCGTGGGTGTACTCGGTGCCGTGGCCGAGGAGGCCGGCCAGCGTCGAGCCGGGGTGGGTTGCGGTGTAGCGGGCGAGGTCCGACTGGTGCATGCCGTCCACCGAGATGAGCAGGACGTGGGCGGAGCGATCACCGGCGGACGCGGCCGGCGCGGTCAAGGCGGCGGTGGCCGTCGCGACCACGGCCAGCGCGGCGGTTCTCGATCGGGTACTCGGCACGGATCTCTCCTTCGACTACGGGCGGCCGGTGCGGGCGCCGAAGGGCATTCCAAGCCGGGCACACGGCGGCCAGGACACACCGAAACGAATTCCGGGTGAACGCTGTGACGCATTCGCCGCAGAGCGCGCAACCAGGACGAGCCGGGCGTTACCCGGAAGGGTGAACCGCAGGACGAGCAAGCCCATTTAACCGTCCTTTTGCTCTCCTGCAGCTGATCACTAATGCAGTTGTCCCTAGCGTGGCAAGCCGTGACGGGACCTCGCGCCCGCTGCCGGGTTCCCCCCACTCGGTAACGGTGCTTCGCGGGGTCCCGGCACGCCTCACCGGCACGTGCCCGCCCGCCCGTTCCGCCGTCGCGGCGGACGGACCAGGAAAGAGTCCATGACCTCACAACGCGTTCTCGCACCGAATCGCCGGCTGCTCAACAAAGTGCCGGAAATCACGATCTATTTCTGGATCGTCAAGGTGTTGTGCACGACGGTCGGCGAATCGGCGGCCGACTTCCTCAACGTCAACCTGAACCTCGGCTTGACCGGCGTATCCGTCATCACCGGCGTCCTGCTGGCCGTGACACTGGCCGTCCAGTTCGCGACGAAGCGCTACGTGCCGGGCGTCTACTGGCTGACCGTGGCGCTCGTGAGCGTCTTCGGCACGTTGGTCACCGACAATCTCACGGACGCCGCCGGCGTGCCGCTCGAGACGAGCACCGTGCTCTTCGGCGTTCTCCTCGCGGTGACCTTCCTGGCGTGGTACGGCACCGAGAAAACCTTGTCCATCCATTCCATCGTCACCTGGCGCCGGGAGGCGTTCTACTGGCTGGCGATCCTGTTCACCTTCGCGCTCGGCACGGCGACCGGCGACCTGATGGCCGAGGTGCTGGGCCTGGGTTACCTGGCAACGGGCGCCATCGTGGCCGCCTTGATCGCCCTGCTCGCGGTCGGGTGGCGGCTCGGGCTGCACCCGGTGCTGGCCTTCTGGTGCATCTACGTCCTGACCCGGCCGCTCGGCGCGTCGCTCGGCGACTACCTCGCCCAGCCGCCGGATGCCGGCGGCCTCGGTCTGGGGACGACCGTGACCAGCGTGATCTTCGCGGCGGGCATCCTCGGTACCGTTCTTTACCTGTCGGTCGTGAAGCCGGACGTCACGCCGGCCGCGCCGGGCGGTGTTTCGCGGGAGCGAGGTGGCCTGTGGCAGACCGTCGTCGTGGTTGCGCTGGTCCTCATTGCCGCGGCGACCGGCTACAGCATGCGGAAGTCCGCGTTGCAGGACTCGGCGGACCCCGCTCCGGTCGCGGCACCGAACGCGAGTGGTGGCGGCCCGGTCGCTCACGTCACGCCGCTGGGTGACCTCTCGGCCTTCCGGAAGATCACCCAAGACACGCTCGGCCTCCTCAACGCCGGCGACCAGTCCGGCGCGACGAGCCGGGTCGACGACCTCGAGAGCCAGTGGGACCAGGCCGAGGCCCGGTTGAAGCCGAAGGACCGGGCCACGTGGACCGAGGTCGACAGCAAGATCGACAAGGTGCTGCGCGAGCTGCGGGCCACGAGTCCCCGGCCGGCGGAGGAGAAGGCGGCTCTCACGGCCCTGCTCGGCTCGCTCGGATGAGTCCCGGCTCCTGCGGTCGCCCGCAGCTCTTCTACAATCGTGTAGAAGAGCTGCACGGGTGTCGGAGCGGTGCGGAAGTCACCGTCGGAAGGTGGTCGCGGGCGTGAACCCACTGAGTGCGACGTCCTGGTTGTCCAGTCTGGGCACGGCCGGGGTGTTCCTGGTCCTGTTCGCCGAGACCGGTCTGCTGGTCGGCTTCTTCCTGCCCGGTGATTCCCTGCTGTTCACCGCCGGGCTGTTCTGCACCACCAGTGCCTCGGCTCCGGTGCACCTGTCCTTGCCGCTGGTGCTCGTGGCCTCGGTTGCCGGCGCCGTCTCGGGCGCCCAGGTCGGGTTCGTGCTCGGCCGGCGGGGCGGCCGGGCGCTGCTGGGGAAGATCGGCAATCCCCACCTGCACCGGGGTGTCGAGCGCGCCGAGGAGCTCTTCTCCCGGTACGGCCACGCGAAGGCCATCGTTCTCGCCCGGTTCGTGCCGGTCGTGCGGACGGTGCTGAACCCGCTCGCGGGCATCCTCGACGTGCCCGCGCGGACCTTCCTGGTGTGGCAGGTGCTCGGCGGCCTGCTCTGGTCGGTCGGGGTGACGCTCGCCGGCTACGTGCTCGGCGCCAGCATCCCGGGAATCGACCAGTACCTGCTGCCGATCATCGCCGTCGTCGTGGTGGTTTCGTTGATCCCGCTGGCGCTGGAACTCCGGCGCGGCCGCAAGCGCCCGTCCGGCGGCCCGGACCGCCGGCTTTGATCGTGCGCTGACTTTCGCTTCCCTTGTGCAGATCTCGTGACGGTGGGTATGACCCGGACAGCGAACCTGCCCGCGCCGGCGGCGGTGAACCGCCGCCGGCGGCGGTTCAGGAGGACGCTCCTCGTTCTCGCTGTCCTGCTGGTGTATCCGGCGGTCACCTATGTCCAGGCGCTCACCGACCCCGGTGGCGCCACGTTTGCCGCGCGGACGGCCGACTGGGCCCGCGAAATGGGCGCGGGTCCGGTCGTGAACGCGCTCGAGAACTGGTGGTACACCAGGCATCCCCCGGCCGACCACCCGCCCGGTGCGGACACACTGCCGAAGCCCGCGTCGCCGACGGCCGGCGAGGGCGTCTGGGCCCCGGAGGCGCGGACGCCTGGCGGCCAGGCCGCCGACTACACGGCCTTTGTGCGGCCGGACCGGGCCCACACGAGCGTGGTCGCCGGGATGGTGGCGTTCGACCAGAACCGGGTCCGTACCTCGTTGATCGCGGGGACCAGGGAACCCGGCGGTCCGGAATGGCCCGAACACGCGCGGGTGCCGGACTCCCTGCGAGCCGCACTGCTGGCGACGTTCAACTCGGGCTTCAAGTTCCAGGACACCGACGGCGGGTTCTTCGCCGACGGCCGGTACGGAAAGCCGTTGAAGGACGGCATGGCGTCGCTGGTGATCGATCGTTCGGGGGTGGCCACCGTCGGTGTGTGGGGCCGCGACGTCCGCCCGGGACCGCAGGTGGCCGCGGTCCGGCAGAACCTCGAACTGATCGTCGACGGCGGTGTTCCGGTGCCCGGCCTGGCGGGCAACCCCGCGGGGCGGTGGGGAAGTGCGGGCAACCAGTTCCAGTTCACCTGGCGCTCGGGCATCGGGACCGATGCCCGCGGCCGGTTGATCTATGTGGCCGGTAGCCGGCTCACGTTGACGGCCTTGGCCGGCGCCATGGCGTCCGCGGGCGTGGTCCGGGGGATGGAGCTGGACATCCACAGCGGTCGGGTCGACTGCACCCTGTTCCGTCCCGGTCTTAAGGGGGCGGCGCCGAACACGCTGCTGCCGTCGATGCTGTCCCCGCCTGACCGCTATCTCACCGCTGACCAACGTGATTTCTTCGCCGTCACGCTCCGGGCCGTCGCGGGAGCGATTCCTGCGCCGGGCTGATGCCGCGGGTACGGCGGGAGGGTGAGGTCGGCGAGCCGGCCGACGCGGAGTCCTTGGCGGTGGCAGTCGCCGAGGATCTTCGGCACCGCGGCCAGGGTGGCCCGCCACGCGCCGCTGCCGGTGGTGACGTCGCTGTCGTGGAGCAGGATCGTGCCGCCGCGCCCGAGCCGCCGCATGACCCTGCGGTGGACCGACTCCGGGGTGCAGCCTTCGGTCCAGTCGAAGCCCCAGGTGCTCCAGAGCACCGGTGTGAGGTCCAGCGATCGCGCCGACGCCACGGATGCAGCGCTGAAGACGCCGTAGGGCGGGCGGAACCATCGCGGCCGGATCCCGGTGAGGGATTCGACGAGCGCACGCGTGTCCAGGAGTTCGCGGTGGGTGCGCCGGGGGGACTTGCGCAGCAGGCATCGGTGGTCCCAGCCGTGGACGCCGATCTCGTGCCCGGCATCGGCAATGGCCCGGGTCAGCTGCCGTGCCCGGTGAACCTCGGTACCGAGCAGGAAGAAGGTGGCCTTGACGCCGTGGCGCTCCAGCAACCGGAGGAAGTGCGGGGTCGACGCGGCCGAGGGCCCGTCGTCGAAGGTCAGCGCGACCTCGCCGTCCGCGGCGATACCGGCCAGGCGGGGCAGGAGGACCCGCCGCGGCCCGGGCAGGAACGTCGCCGCCGGTCCGGCGTGCGCCACCGCCGCCACGGCGGCGAGGGTGAGAGCGGTTTTCACGCGACGTCCAAGAGCTTTTCCAGCAGCGGAACGGGATCTGCGGCCGGTAGTGCGGCGAAGGCGGGTGGCCGCGCTGCCGCCAGTGCGGCCGCCAGGTCGCCGGTGGAACGGATCCAGGGAACCACGCCGATCCGGTCGAGCACGCCGGCGTTGGCGCGACCGTGACCGGGCAGGCAGCGGTAGGTCACCACGGGCAGCCCGGCGGCGAGCGCTTCGGAGGTGGTCAGGCCGCCGGCGTTCTGCACGACGGTGTCGACGGCGCGCATGAGGTGGGGCATGTCCTCGACCCAGCCGAACACGTGGGGGTGCCCGGCGGCGAGGAGCTGGTCGCGCAGGGCGGTGTTCCGGCCGCAGACCACGACCGGAACCGCGGCGCCGGACGCCGCGACGTCGCAGGCTGTCTCGGCTACCTGCCCGACGCCCCACGACCCCGCTATGACGAGGGCCAGCCGGCCGGTCGGGGGCAGGCCGAATTCCTGTCGGGCCTGGGATCGTTCGACGGTCGTCGCCGGCCGGAACCGGGTGTGGACCAGCGGAGCCGCGACGTCGACCTGCCGGGCACCCCAGGCGAGTGCCTGTGCCGCGGCGTCCGGGTTCGGGGCGAGGTGCAGGTCGGCGACGCCGCTGACGCAGAGCCGGTGTACCGAGGGATCGGTCAGGTACACCGCCAGCGGTGCGGTCAGCGTGCCTCGCGCGCGCAGTGCGCCCAGTGCGTGGGTGGCCAGGGGATAGGTCGAGATCGCCAGGTCGGGGCGGTCTCCGAGGACGGCGCGCAGACGGTCGCAGGCGAGCGTTGCCGCGCGCGCCGCGAGCCGGGCCGGGCCGGCTGTGTTCAGAGCGCGCAGTGTCCAGTCCCAGCTGCGTGGCGCGACCTCGAGTTGCCGGTGGTAGAGATCGCAGAGCCGCCGGCCCAGCGACCGTGGCAGCAGGTCCAGGAAGTCGAAGACCTCGACGTCGTGGTGGACGAGCCGTTCGGCCAGGGCGTACGCCGCTCCGTCGTGGCCGGCGCCGACGCGCGCCGAGACGAGCACGATGCGCGTCATCATCCGGTTCCCTTCTACGACTATCCTGTAGAAGTTCTACACAGTAGTAGATTAAAGGATGATGAGAATTCCGGCTCCCTGCTCTGCCGCAGATCGAGGTGCACCATGACGGAGCCCGCTGAACACCGACCGGTTCCACCGGGCGAGAACAGCGCGACCGCGCCGGATGGCGTGCGCTGCTCGGATGCCGAGCGCGCCGAGACCGAAGCGGCGCTCCACATCGCCGTCGGTGAAGGACGGCTGACGATGGCGGAGGTCGAAGACCGGATAGCCCGGGTCTACGCCGCCCGGTACCGCCACGAACTCGCGGCGATCACGGCGGATCTGCCGCCAGCGCCCGAAGCGGTCACCGGCTGGCGCCCGATCGTGTCCGCGGCGAGCCGACAGGCCCTGAGTGACCTGTCGGCACTGCTGGGACGCGACGGAACGGTCAGTACTCGCCGCCGCCTGACGATCGCGCTCGTCACCCTGGCCATGGTGCTTCTCGCGGTGTCACTCCTCGTGCTGGCGTTGCACGGCATCGGCGGAGACGGCTTCGAACACCACGAACTCGGCCGGGAGTGACGCGGACGTGAGCCGGCGTCCGTCCTGGCGGACGGAATTCGCAGCCCCTCAGGCTCCGGCGGCGGTGACGATCGCGTCCGTGACGAAGCCCAGGACGAGGCCGAGGAACACGCCCCACGTCGTGACGGTCTTGAGGTTCGCTTTGCGGGCGACGGCGAGCAGTTCGATGACCACGTAGAGGATCGACCCGGCGGCGAGGCCGAGGAAGGCGATCGAGAGGGTCTCGTTGACGAAGGCCTGTCCGGCGAGCGTGCCCACGAACGTCGGGCCGCCGCCGATCAGGCCGAGCAGGGCGAGGTAGCCCCAGGACGGGCGAGTGCCGGTCAGGGGCGCGACGATGCCGAAGCCTTCGGTGGCGTTGTGCAGCCCGAACCCGATCACCAGCAGCACGGCGAGGCTGAGTTCCCCGGCGGCGGCCGAGTTGCCGATGGCGAGCCCTTCGGCGAAGTTGTGCAGGCCGATCCCGATCGCGATCGTCATGGCCAGGCGGGAAGCCGGGTTCCGGGTCGCCGCCGCGCTCAGCTCGCCGACCGACGCGGCCCCCGGCCCGTACGCGCGCCGGACGTCCGTCCGGCGGCGAGCGGTCGCCTGGTCGAAGTAGGCCAGGCCGAGCAGCCCCGCCCCGGCGGTGACCAGCAGTACGGCACCGTTGCCGAGCACCCCGCCGAGTTCGTCCTTGCCCAGTCCGGCGTCGATCGGTTCCCAGGCGTGGGCGAGCACGTCCCAGAGCAGGAAGACCAGGATGCCCGTGGCCGTGCCGTTGAGGAACGTCTTCAGCCGGGGCATCTCGGCCCGCAGCCGGCCCAGCGGGAGCCCGAGGTAGATGGTGAATCCCGAAATGGCGCCGAGGACGGCGATCTGGGTGGGCGACATGGACTTGGCTCCCGGAGTCTCGCGGCGGACGCTGCGACCGTAACTCAGGAAAGGCTCGCCTCATAGAGGTGAGGCGTACCTAATTGCTTTGAGGTGGCCGGTTTCATGCCGACGGAGCACCACCGTGGTCCACTGTGGACTCACGGGCAAACGTACGGCAAATCGCCGGTTAGAACACGGCAAAACAATGGGGCGGACCCGCCCTTGTTCAGGCGATGTCGTCCAGGCGAGGGAGGTAGAGGGTGAACGTCGTGGGAGTGCGGCGGGTGATGGCCAGGCGTCCTCCGCTCGCTCCGGCGATGGTGCGGGCCAGTGCGAGGCCGATGCCGTGGCCGCCGCCGCTCGACGCGCCGCGGACGAACACGTCGGCGGGGTCCAGCCGGAGGGTGCCTTCGTCGGCGACGTCGACAGCGAGGACGCCGGCGGTGTCGCGGGCGGTCAGGGTCACGGTGCCCCGGCCGTGGCGCGCCGCGTTGTCGGCCAGGACATCGACGATCTGGGTGAGCAGGCTCGCCGGAACGGGCCAGTCGCGGATTTCCGGATCGACGTTCACGACGAGCCGGCGTCCTTCGCGGGCGAGCGGGCCGTGCCAGTGTTGCTCGGTGTCGGAGAGGACCTCGGCGACGGCGCCGGGCGCCGCCGTGAACCACTCCTCCGGATGGTGGCGCGAGAGGGCGAGCAGGTCCTCGACGGTCCGGGACAGGTTCCGGACACCGCGGGCGGTGTCTTCGAGAACGCGGGGGAGGTCGGCAGGCGGCGCGGTGCGCGCGGCCTCCAGTTCGAGCAGCAGCCCGCTGAGCGGGGTCCGCAGCTGGTGCGAGGCGTCGGCGCTGAAGTGGCTTTGGCGGTCCAGCAGCTCGGTCAGCCGGTCGACCATGAGGTTGTGGGCCAGTGCCACCCGGCTGATCTCCGGGATGTCCCCGGGGTCGGCCCGTGCGCCGAGGTCTCCGCCGGCGATCCGGTCGGACGCGCTCGACAGGTCCTCCAGCGGTCCGGTGAGCAGCCGGGCCTGACGGCGCGCGATGAGCACGGCGACCACGAGGGCGGCGCCGGCAAGGGCGGCGAGCAACGACCAAGCGAGAAAGGCCCGCGTCCACACCACGCTCATCGGCGCCGCGGCCCGCACCACGCCGTTGACGTGTTCGGCGGCGGACACCGGAACCGCGACCACGAGATCCGCTCCCGCCTGACCGTCCGCCGCCGCGCCGGTGTAAGCCTGCCGGACGACGTCGTCGGCGATCCCCGGCCCATGGCCGCTCTTGAGGTGGCCGCCGAGGTCGTAGACGCCGATCGTGTTGTCGGCCTCCGCGGCCGGCAGCTCCACCGGGTCGCCGGTGAGGAACTGCGGACCCACCCGGACGGCGGCCGCCAGCGCAACCCGTTCCATTTCGCCTTGTTCTTCGGTGAGCAGTGACGACCACACCAGGATCGCCAGCGGCACCGCGAACAGCACCAGCGCCACCGAGACGGCGATCATGGCCACCCGGACCACCCGAGCTCTCATGGAGCCCATCATGGTCGTCATCCCGGCTTCAGCGGCGGAACCCGGCCGTTCAACGGCGGCCGGCTCGCGTTTTGCCGTCCTCGAACCTTCCCGGGCGGCTGCGGTAGCCGCGGGGTTCCTAGCGTGGAAACAGGTGATCGTCGCGGGGCCGGGAGGCGTCATGTCGGGCGGGAATGCGGTGCTGGGCGTGGGAATCCTGGTCACGGCGTTGGCGGTGTCCGCCTGTGCGGGGGCATCGGCACCGCCGGGACCGAGCGCGTCGGCTCCGACGTCGATGACCTCTTCGGCGTCGCCGTCGGAGTCCGGGCAGCCGGCCACGGAATCCAACCCACCGGGTGACATCCCGGACAACCAGGCCTTTGTCGCGTTCACCCCGCCGGGTGCGGCGTTCTCGGTGAAGATCCCGGAAGGCTGGGCGTCGTCCACCGCGGGCGCCACGACGACGTTCACCGACAAGCTGAACCAGGTCCAGGTCAGCACGGCCGCCACCGCGACCGCACCGACCGCCGCCTCGGTCACGGCGACCGACATCCCGGCGTGGCGCGGGCAGGTGCCGCGCTTCGCCCTCGGTCAGGTGTCCACCGTGACCCGCCAGGCGGGTCCCGCGGTCCTGGTCACCTACCAAGGTGACTCGCCGCCGAACCCGGTCACCGGCAAGGTCGTCCGGGACGCCTTCGAGCACTACGTCTTCTTCCACGCCGGCACCCGGGTCGACCTGACGTTGTCCGGGCCGGAGAACGCCGACAACGTCGACCCGTGGCGCACGGTCACCGACTCCCTGCGGTGGCAGTGATGACGGCGGAACCCGCCCCGGCGCTGGAGGCCCGCGACCTGTACCGGTTCTTCCGGACGGGAGACGACGAGACGCTCGCGTTGCGCGGCGTGTCGCTGACCGTCGAACGGGGCGAGACGGTGGCCGTGGTCGGCCCGTCCGGTTCGGGAAAGTCGACCCTCCTGGCCTGTCTGGCCGGGCTGGACGAACCGGCGGGAGGCACCGTCCGGGTCGGCGGCCAGCGCGTGACCCATCGCCGCGAGGCCGATCGCGCGCGCGTCCGGGCCGGCCGCATCGGTGTGCTGCTCCAGAGCCGGAACCTCATCCCGCACCTCGACGTGACCACGAACATCCGGCTGGCCCGCCGCGCCGCCGGCCGTGGGCGCGTCCGGGCAGGCGAACTGCTCGAGCAGGTCGGCCTCACCGGCCGAGGCCGGGCCGTGCCCGCGCAGCTCTCGGGCGGCGAGCTCGCGCGAGCCGGCTTGGCGGTGGCGCTGGTCAACGACCCGGACGTCATCCTGGCCGACGAACCGACCGGGGAGCTCGACGGGGCGACCGAGCACCAGGTCCTGTCCCTGCTGCGGGAACACACCGGCCGGGGCGCCGGGCTGCTCGTGGTGACCCACAGCGCCGAGGTGGTGCGGATCGCCGACCGCGTGGTGCTCCTGCGGGACGGGGCGGTGGCCGGATGACCGAGATCATGGTGGCCTGCGACGACGTGTCGCGCACCTACGGCACCGGCCCGGCGGCCGTCGTCGCGGTGCACGGCACCACCTGCACCGTGCCGGCCGGGGCGCGGATCGCCGTGGCGGGGCCGTCCGGGTCGGGCAAGTCCACCCTGCTGCACCTGATGGCGGCCCTGGAACGGCCGACGCGGGGGAAGGTCACGTGGCCGGGGCTGCCGATGACCGCCGGCACCCGCGCGCACCTGATCGGGGTGGTCTTCCAGAGCCCCAGCCTGGTGCCGACCCTGGACGTCGCGGAGAACACCGGCCTCCCGCTCGTCATCGCGGGCGTCGACCGGTCCGAAGTTGCGCGACGGGTGGCCGAGGCCCTGGAACTGGTGGACGTGGCGGAGCTGGCCGCGAAACTCCCCGAGGAGATCTCCGGCGGCCAGGCGCAGCGGGTGGCCGTCGCCCGGGTGCTCGCCCGGCGTCCGCGCCTGGTCCTGGCCGACGAGCCCACCGGCCAGCTCGACCACGCGGCGGGTCGCCGTCTGCTCGACGCACTCCTCGCCGCGACGGATCACCTCGAGGCGGCACTCGTCGTCACCACCCACGACAATGCGGTCGCCGATCGGCTCGACACGCACTGGACGATGCGCGAGGGCAGACTGCTCACCGCCGTGGTGCAGCCATGACAGTGCGCTGGCTGGCCGGGCTGCTGCGGCACCGGACCGGCCGGGTGCTCGCCACCGCCGCGGGCATCGCGCTCGGGGTGGCGCTGATCGCGGCACTGGGGACGTTCCTCACCGCGTCGCAGGCGACGATGACCGCGCGGGCACTGCGCTCGGTCGCCGTCGACTGGCAGGTGGAGGTGCAGCCCGGCGGAGACGCCGAGGCCGTGCTGCGGCAGCTGCGCGCCACGCCCGGAGCCGGTGTGGTCGAACGCGTCCACATCGCGCGGACCCCCGGTTTCCGAGCCTCCGGCGACGGCACCACCCAGACCACGGGCCCCGGCGTCGTCCTCGGTGTCCCGGCGGGCTACGCGACGGCGTTCCCCGACGAGATCCGGCACCTGGCCGGCGCACCCACCGGCGTGCTCATCGCCCAGCAGACCGCGTCGAACCTGCACGTACGCCCCGGTGACCAGGTCGGCGTCGGGCGCGCTGGGGCAGGCCCCTTGGCCGTCACCGTCGCCGGCGTCGTCGACCTGCCCCAAGCCGACTCCCTGTTCCAGAAGGTCGGAGCAGCCGCCCAGGCGCAGCCCGCGGCGCCTCCGGACAACGTGCTGCTGGTGCCGGAGGCGGTGTTCCCGGAGCTGGGTGGCCAGCCCGGGACGACCCAGTTCCACGTCCGGCTCACCACCCCGTGGCCCGGCGATCCGGCGGCGGCGTACCAGTCGGCGGTCGCCGCCGCGCACAACTTCGAGGCCCGGACCGCCGGCGCGGCACTGGTCGGCGACAACGTGGCCGCGGCGCTGGACGCCGCCCGCGGGGACGCCGCCTATGCGCAGATGCTCTTCCTGTTCCTCGGGTTGCCCGGGGTGGTGCTGTCCGCACTGCTGACCGCGGCGCTGGTCGGCTCCGGCGCCGAACGCCGCCGTGCCGAACAGGCGCTGCTCCGCACTCGCGGCTACGCCCCGGCAGCAGTGGTGCGGCTCGCGGTCGCCGAAGCTGTTCTCGTCGGTGTCCTCGGCGGTGCCGCCGGACTCGGCATCGCCGCCGCGGCCGGCCGCCTCGCGTTCGGGCCTTCGCCGGCCGGTGCCGATATCGGGGCGACGGTGGTGTGGTTCGCCGTCGCGTTCGCCGCGGGCTTGCTGATCACCACCCTGGCGGTCCTCGTGCCCGCGGTCGTGGACCTGCGCGGCCGCAGCGTCGCCCAGGTCCGGCAGACCGTCGGGAAGCCGCGAACCCCGTGGTGGCTCAAAGCCGGGGCCGACTTCCTGCTCATCGGCGGGGCGCTGGTCGTCTTCTGGGCGTCGAGCGGCAACGACTACGCGTTGGTGCTGGCCCCGGAGGGCGTGCCGTCGATTTCCGTGTCGTACTGGGCTTTCCTCGGACCTGCGCTGCTCTGGCTCGGTGCCGCCGTGCTGTTGTGGCGCCTGGTGACCCTGGCCCTCGCCCACGGGCGTCGCCCGCTCGAACGGCTACTGCGGCCCGTCGCCGGCCACCTCGCCGGCCCGGGCGCGGCGAGCCTGTCCCGCCGGCGCCGGACCCTCGCCCGAGCCATCGTCCTGCTCGCGCTGGCCTTGTCCTTCGCCGCGTCGACCGCGGTGTTCAACAGGACCTACGAGCAGCAGGCCGAGGCCGACGCCCAGCTGACCAACGGCGCCGACGTCACCGTCACCGAATCGCCGGGCACGCAAGTCGGACCGGCCGCCGCCACGCAGCTGCAGACCGTACCCGGGGTCCGCGGTGTCGAGCCGCTCCAGCACCGGTTCGCCTACGTCGGCGCCGACCTGCAGGACCTCTACGGCGTGCGCCCGGACAGCATCACCCGGGCCACCGCGCTGCAGGACGCCTACTTCCAGGGCGGCACGGCGGCGGAGCTGATGGCCGTGCTCACCCGGCAGCCCGACGCGATCCTGGTCAGCGCCGAAACCGTCAAGGACTTCCAGCTCGTCCCGGGCGACCTGGTCAACCTCCGGGTGCAGGACAACCGCACCAAGGAGCTGAGGACCGTGCCGTTCCACTACGCCGGGGTCGTCAAGGAGTTCCCCACCGCGCCCAAGGACAGCTTCTTCGTCGCCAACGCCGGCTACCTCTCCCGGACGACCGGTTCCGACGCCGTGGGCGCGTTCCTCGTCGATACCGGCGGGACCGGTCAGGCCGAGGTCGCTGCCGCGCTGCGGACCCGGCTGGGGGCCGGCGCGACCGTCACCGACCTCACGCAGACCCGCGCGCAGGTCGGTTCCAGCCTCACGTCGGTCAACCTGCACGGTCTGACCCGGCTCGAGCTGACCTTCGCCGTCCTGCTGGCCGCCGGTGCCGGCGGCATCGTCCTGGCCGTCGGGCTGGCCGAACGGCGACGCACCCTGGCGATCATGGCCGTGCTCGGCGCGACCCGGCGGCAGCTGCGTGGGCTCGTGCTCGGCGAAGGACTCCTGCTCGGCGCTTGCGGTCTGCTCGGCGGCGCCGTCATCGCCTGGGGCCTGGCCCGGATGCTCGTGACCGTGCTGACCGGTGTCTTCGACCCGCCTCCATCGGCCATCGCCGTCCCCTGGACCTACCTCGCGGCCACCGCCGCGGCCGTCGTCGCCGCCCTGGCGGCCGCCGCGGTGCTCAGCGCCCGAGCGTCGACCCGCCCGGCGGTGGAGGAGCTGCGGGACCTGTGACCAGCCACGGTGTACCGGGCCGGTCGTGGCCGCACTGGCTACGATCCGGCCCATGAGCATGCAGCGTGCTGCCGACGCCGTCGAGGTCCTCCTGATCGAGGACGACCCGGCCATCGGTGGCCACCTCCGCACCGGGCTGCTCGCCAACGGCTACGAGGTGCACTGGTGCCGGACCGGGGAAGGCGGACTCGCCCAGGCGCGGCAAAGCGCACCCGACGTCGTCCTGCTCGACCTCGGCCTCCCGGACACCGACGGCGTCGACGTGGCCCGGACCCTGCGTGGCGCGGACCCGGACGTCGTGATCATCATCCTCACCGCCCGGGCCGACGAGATCGACATCATCGTGGGCCTCGACGCCGGCGCCGACGACTACCTGGTCAAACCGGTCACCGTCACCGTGCTGCTGGCCCGCCTGCGGGCCCACTTGCGCCGCCGCCCCGCCGCGTCCGCCGGCACCGCGCCGGTCCGTCTCGGCGACCTCGTGCTCGATGTCGACGCGCGGCGATGCCTGCTGGGCGTACACGAGATCTCCCTGCGTCCCAAGGAGTTCGACCTGCTCGCCGCACTGGCTCGCCGGCCGGGCATCGCGGTCAGCCGCGAAGACCTCATGGCGGAAGTCTGGGACGAGCACTGGTTCGGGCCGACCAAGACCCTGGATGTCACCATGGCCGCTCTGCGCCGGCGGCTCGCCGAGAGGACGGGCGCGACAGTGCCGGTGATCACGACGCTGCGCGGGCACGGCTACCGGCTCGAAGCGCCGCTCTGAATCCGGTTCAGCGGCCAAACCCCTCGTCCTCGTCGGGGAAAATTCCCTGAGCGTCCGTGGCGGGGTCCTGCGCGGATTCGAGGTTCTGGTGCAGGTCGGTGGCCGAGTCCAGCACCGTCTGGGCGGACCAGCCCGTGACGCCCAGGACCAGCGTGGCGCTGAGCAAGGCGGCGGGGAGGCGGCGGGCGGGTGCGGTCAGCAGGGCGCTGACCCGCCGTGGCACCGGGCCGCCGGTCGCCGCGAGGGCGAAGCCGGGTTCGGCCCGTCCGGCGAGCGCGGCTTTGGCCACGGCCTTGGCCACCACCGTGCGGTCGCCGATGTGCTGTGCGGCGGCTTCGTCGGCCCAGCGTTCGAGGGCGAACCTCGCTGCCGAGCAAAGTGGGCGCAGCAGCGGATTGAGCGTCGCGGCGAGGGTGATCGCGATGAGGAAGCGGTGATGGCGCAGGCGGAGATGGGCGCGTTCGTGAGCCAGCAGGGCGTCCCGTTCGGCCGGGCCGAGGGCGTCGAGCATGCCGCTGGAGATGGCGATCCGGCCGCCGCGGCCCGGTGCGGAGAACGCGACCGGTTCCCGGCCGCGTAGAACGATGACGCCTGCCGCAGAGTTGTGTTCGTCGAGTTCCCTGGTCAGCGCGCAGCTCCATCGCGCGTACCGCACGGCCGTGCGCGTGAACGCCATGCCGAGAGCGGTCAGCAGAAGCCCGCAGCCGATCGCCAGGGGGACGTTGACCGGTTTCAGGGCTTGGGGTGACCAATGACCGGCCTGGGCGATGGCCGGTACGAGCGTCAAACCGGCGAACGCCTGCAAGGTCAGTGCGGCGGTGCCGGCGGCGGCGAGCACCAGGCATCCGGTGGTCAGCAGCCAGCTCGCGGCACGCGGGGGCAGCCGGGGGGTGACGATGCGCGCCAGGGGCCAGGCCGCGAGCGGCAGCAGCAGGGGTACCCAGAAGTCGGGGTCCATGCGGTCAGCCTTCGTTCTGCCGCAACAGCTCGCGGAGCAGGTGTTCGTCCGATTCGGACAGGTTTGAGACGAAGCGGGCGAGCACGCTGTCGCGGTCGGGTTCGCCGTCGAGCACTTTGGTCATCCGCCGCGCGGCCAGCCCCGGTTCGTCGTCGACGGCGCGGTACCGGAAGGACCGGCCCAGTTTCTCCCGCTCGGCGACGCCCTTTTCGTGGAGCCGGGACAGGATGGTCACCACGGTGGTGTAGGCCAGGCCGGCGCCGAGCCGCTCCCGCACATCGGCCGGTGCCAGGGGGCCGTCGGCTTTCCACAGCACGGCCAGCACCTGCGCCTCGAGCTCGCCTGGTGCACGCCGGGCACCGTCGTCTCGCCGCATCCGCATACTACCAATCTACCTGCCTGTCGAAGACTGGCCGTCACACCGGGCCGGGTCGACCCGGCCCCGATCATCTACACTGAAGTAGAAGTTCTACGACGTTGTCAATCGAGCAGGAAGGTGGGGCGGTGGACGGCGGAGCCATCGACGGCGGCTGGTACCTGGACGTGCTCGGGTTCGCCCGCGCGACCCCGTGGCTGCACGGGTTCTTCCAAGTCTTCACCAACGCCGGCCTGGTGCTGCTCGCGCTGGTCGTCGCGGTGGCGTGGTGGCGCGCACGTCGCCAGGACGCCGGCCGGATGGCGGCCGTGCTCTGGGTGCCCATCGCCGTCGGCTTGGCCTACGGCCTGAGCAACCTCGTCAAGGTCCTCGTCGAGGAGCCGCGGCCCTGCATCCGCTATCCGGCCGTGCCGACCGTGGCCACCTGCGACTTCGCGACGGACTACTCGTTCCCCAGCAATCACGTGACGATCGCCGTGTCCGCGGCCGTCGCCCTGTTCCTCGTCGGCCGCCGAGCCGGGCTCGCCGCGCTCGCGGTGGCGGTGCTGATCGGATTTTCCCGCGTGTACCTCGGCGCGCACTACGTCCACGACGTCCTGGCCGGAGCGCTGCTCGGCGCGGCCGTGGCGCTGATCGGCCTGCTGCTGCGTGCGCCGCTGACGGCCCTCGTCAGCCGCCTTCGGTCGGGCAGATACCGGCCGCTGGTCGGGGCGGCCGTGCCTGAGGGTAAACGGGTTCTGGGATGACGTTAACCCGCGGATAACTTCACTGCTGGTAACTACGGGGTACTGGCTTGCCATTGCTACTACGTTGGTGTAGAAACGGAGTGGCCAGCGGCTTCTGAACGCCGCCGGCCTCGGCTCTGGCCGACTTCTCGGGCGAGAATTTCTATGTCCATTGTGGATTATGGGCTCTCGAACCCGCCTTCTTGCAACGGATTCGCGTCGGATTCGCCCGCCAGATTGGTGCAAACGCTGCTGGCGGGGCATCTTTCTGCTCCTGTTGTGATCGCGTGTGCGAACTTTGCTTGCCGGGCATGATGAATTCCTCTGAACCGCTTGAGTCGTGCAGCCGTGTCCCAGGGTGAGGTGGCGACCAGAGAGGAGGGGCACATGCCCCGCTTGCGTAGTTCCGGACGACACCGCAAACAGGCGACGATCGGACTCGCCGCCCTGTTGGGAGTTGCGGGAGTCACCGCAACGGTGCTCGCGTTGAGCAGTCCGGACGGCAACGCCGCCACGGCCCAGACGGCGAACTGTCAGGGCCTCGAGACGGCGTTACAGAACAATTTGACCTTCATCGCGGGTCAGAAGGCGAACCCGGACGCACAGTCCGCCGCGAGGATCACCAACCGGCAGGCGGTGGCGGATCTGATCCAGCAGCGGCGCGCGGCCGCCGGGTGCGTGGCGAAGGCTGCTGCGGCGGGCAAGGCAGCCGCAGCGGCCGCAGCGGCTGTGAACTGTGCGGACAACGGAGCAGCAGCCGCTGTCGACCAAACCGCGACGGCCGACCCGAACGCCGCGGCCCAGGGCATGGCCAACCAGCAGGGCATGGCCGCGACCAACGGTGCGGCCGACGGCGGCAATGGCATGGCGAGCCAGAACGGCATGGCCGCTGATCAGAACGGTGCAGCCGCCGACAGCAACAACGCCGCCGCCAACGCCGCCGATTGCGCCGCCATCGCGGCCTGCCAGGCGAACGCCGCTGCCGCTGATCCGAATGCGGGGGCCAACGGGATGGCCGCCGACCAGAACGGGATGGCGAGCCAGAACGGCATGGCGAACAACAACGGGATGGCGAGCCAGAACGGCATGGCCGCTGATCAGAGCGGTGCGGCCGCCGACAACAACGTAGTCAACGCCGCCGACTGCGCTGCTATCGCGGCGTGCCAGGCGAGCGCCGCCGCCGCTGACCCGAATGCGGGGGCCAACGGGATGGCCGCCGACCAGAACGGCATGGCGAACCAGAACGGCATGGCGAACCAGAACGGCATGGCGAACCAGAACGGCATGGCGAACCAGAACGGCATGGCGAACCAGAACGGCATGGCCGACCAGAACGGCATGGCGGCCAAGGACAAGAAAGCCACCAAGGACGCCGGTAAGAACAAGAAGGACGTCGCGAAGGACAAGAAGGACGCGGCCAAGGACAGCGCCGCGTCCGCGGACCCGAACGCGGCAGCCGGTGGAGCGGCTGCCGACGCCAGTTGCGCCACGGCGGCCAATGACGGTCTGGAACAGGCGGCGAGCACCGCAGACCAGTCCGGCGCCGCGGCCGCGGGTGATGTCGTCTGCAAGGGCTCGACCGTGACGCTGTCCGGAGAGGCGGGTGCGCCCGCCGCGTCCAGCAACCAGTTCCCGGTCGGCACCATGCTGAAGGTCACCAACCTGGACAACGCCAAGTCCATCACCGTGCCGGTGACCGCGAAGTCCGGCAGCTGCGCGCTGCTGAACAATGCGGCGTTCGCGAAGATTCACCAGCCCGGCAAGCAGCTCATTCGCAAGGCGAAGATCGAGAAGGTCGGCTGACGGCGCTGACCGCGGGCAAAATCCTCCGGTGTCTCGGGGATGCCGGTGATACCGCCGCGGATGACGGGTTCAGGGCCGACCTGTCATCCGCGGCGGCGGGCTCAGCGTTCGATGGGGAGCGGGGATCGGGTGAGGAGGCTGGCGCCGAGCATCGCGATGAGGGGCACGACGACGAGTGCGGCGGCCATGTTGAGCCAGGGCAAGATGATCGGGAGTGGTTGCTGGACCGGCCATGCGTCGGCAGCGGCCTGGTTCAGGGTGATCAGTACTTCGATTGCCGTGCCGAGGCCGGCCAGGGTGCCGAGGATGGAGCCGAGCCCGGCGATCACGCCGGCCTGGCTGAGCGACAGTGCCCGGCGCATGCGGGGCGAGGCGCCGAGGGCAGCGAGGGTGGCCAGGTCCGCGCGTCCGTCGGCGGCGCCGAGGCCGGTAGCCAGTGCGGCAACACCGTCATCGAGCACTTGCCTCCTCGGCCGGATCCTGCGCGGGCAGTGGAGTGGGCAGCGGGGCGGGGGAGTGGCGCACCAGGGTGGCCGCACAGTGGTCCAGCCGGCGGACCTCGGTTTCCGCCTGGAACAACATCGAATCCAGCACGAGCTGCCACGCCAGGTCCCGCGGGCCGGTGTCTTGCGTCTTGAGCCGGGTCAGCTCCTGCAGGGCCGCCATCGTCGCGCGCCGCTGGACCTGCAGCACCGCTTGGACGTCGACGCCGGGCGTGGTCAGCGCGAGGGGAGCTTGACCGCCGGCTCGTCCCGGGGACGTTCCCGGCGCTCCGCCGGCGTGGTGAACCATCCGGCCACTTCGGCGCGGCCGGCGTCGGTGATCTCGTACGGGCGCTGGCCACCGTCCTCCTCGGGCAGCGCCCGCACCAGCTTCACGAACATGGATACCGAGTATGCATACCGGGCATGGTTGCGGCAGAAGGGGCAGGATGAGATACCCGCAGTTCGACGAGGATGTTCGCGCGTCGGTGCGCACTGCCCAGGACCGTGCTCGTGTGCTGGCTCATCTCTGGATCGGGTGTGAGCACTTGCTCTACGCGATCGCGCACTCTCCGACGCCGGTGGGCGAGCCGGCCCGGGCGCACGGTGTGACGCCGGATGGTGTCGCGGCGCAGACGGCGCGGTTGTCGAACGGGCCGCGCAGGGTGGGCGACGGCTTGGACGCCGAGGCGCTCGCCGCGATCGGCATCGACCCGCCGGCGGTACGGGACGCCGTCGGGGCCGGCCTGGGGCCGGCGCCGGTCGCCCGGCCGCGGACCTGGCGCCGGCGGCGGGTGCGGCTGCCGGGGCATCTGCCGGTCACGTGCCGGGCGCGGTCGTGCCTGGACCTCGCTGGCAAGGACGCCGAGCGGGGTGGGACGCGGGTCGCGGAGTACCACGTCGGCGTGGCGGTGGTGGCCGCGGACGGCGGGCTGGTGCCGCCGATCCTGGCCGCGCTGGGTGTCTCGCGGCCACAGCTGAGCACCGCGATCCTCGCCCGCGCGCCGATGACCACGCGGCGCCTGCTGTGGGGGATGCTCGGGGTGGCGTCGGTGTTGTGGGTGGGGAGCTGGCGGATCATCTACCTCGAGGTGACGCGGTGGCACCACATGGACTCCCGCCTGCGGTTCACCACGCCATCGCCCGGCCTGCCCGTGATCACGCTCCGGGTCGTCGCGGGCCTGGCGCCCCTGGCAGTCCTGGCGGCGCCAGTGTTGCTGGTGAGAAGATCGCGCGCGCGTCGGCGATGAGCAGATTCGCATCCGGCCTCGCATGCAGGTTCGGCGCGGCGGCGGCCTCGAGATCGGTTCGTGCCGCCGCCCAGGAATTCAGGCGACCACGATTCGCGTGGTGCATGACCGCGGGTGCGGATCTCAGCACCTCGCCCAAGGCCACCTCCAAGCGGGGCGGCGGCCGCAACCGGGAATGCTGAGCCCCGGCCCGCCCAAACCCGCGGGAGGTTCTCGATGGCCTCCGCGGACCCGACCGCCGCGTAGCGGAAGATTGCGTCAACGTTCTCCACTGCCGCGCTTCACGGACGCATCGCTGCGATCGGGGAGCGCTACGCCGGTAATCGAGCAGTCGGCTTGCTGACTCGCAGTCAGCGAGTGAGTGTCCCCGCTGCCGCCCGAACACCGGGATGGCGCGCGGGGCGCTCACTACGGAGAAGGTGGGCTTTCGGCGCCGAAACCTTGCGCCGCGCTCTCGGGTGGATGACTATCGCGGGACGTTCTGCACGTGCAAGCGCACGGGCGAGGAGGTGTGGTGACCGAGGTGGTGCCGGCGGTGGCCGGGACGGCGGACGTCCCGAGCGATGCGGCCTTGATCCAGGCGGTGCGCGGCGGCGACATCGCCGCGTACGGCGAGCTCTACGACCGGCACCTCGTCGCGGCCCGCCGGGTGGCCGCCGCGATCGCCGCGGACCGGGCCGAGCGGGAAGACCTCATCGCCGAAGGCTTCACCCGCGTGCTGCGGATCCTGCGCTCGGGCGAGGGGCCCGACGAGGATTTCCGGCCCTACCTGCTGACCACCATCCGGAACACGATGATCAGCTGGCGTCGGCGCGACTCGGCCGTCTCCCTGGTCGCCGAGGTGCCGGACGTCCTGCCGGGCGAAGGCAGCGACGAGCCGGTCGGCAGCCGGATGCACGCCACCGTCGCCGCCGACGCGTTCGCGAGCCTGCCCGGGCGGTGGCGGACCGTGCTGTGGCGGACCGAGATCGAGGGCGAGACGCCGGCCCGGATCGCGCTGGACCTCGGGATGACGCCGAACGGGGTCGCCGCGCTGGCCTACCGTGCCCGTGAGGGTCTGCGGCAGGCCTACCTGGACCAGCACGTTCCCGCCGCCCGCCGGCGCACCTGCCGGATCGTCTCCGGCCAGCTGGCCCGGTGGGTGCGCGACGGCCTCGGGAACCACAAGGCGCACCGGATCACGGCCCACCTTGACCGCTGCGCGGACTGCAGGAAGCTGGCCGACGGGCTCAAGGAGCTCAACACGGAGCTGCCCGCCACCGTCGCCCCGCTCATCCTGGGCGTCCCGGTCGTGGCGCACTGGCTGACCACCGGCGGAACCGTCGCCTCCTCCGGTATCGCCGCCGGCACGGGCGCGTCCGCCCTGTCGTGGGCGACGGCGGCGAAGGTGGCCGCCGCGAGCGCGGCGCTGGTCACGACGGTGACCATCGGCGCGGGCACGTCCGACACAGCGCCACCGTCCCCGGCGACCGGGGCTGACGGGTCGAGCACCCAGCCGGTGAGAACACGTCCCTCGACGCGCGCGGCGTCGGGCGATGACCAGGGGCAGCCTGCCGGTCCCGCCGCCCGGCTTACCTCGGTGCCGGCCGCCCCGCCGTCGGCGGAGACGGCCGCCGGCGAGCAGCCCGAAGCGACCGGGGACGGCGCGACGGCTACGAAAGACAAACAGGCCAAGCAGGCGGCGAAAGAGTCGAAGCAAGCCGCGAAAGAGTCGAAGCAGGCGGCGAAAGAGGAGAAAAAGGCAGCTAAGACGAAATCCTCGAAGCCGGAGAAGACCAAGGAGCCCAAGCAATGACGCGGTCCCGCGGCTCGGCCGGATTCTCTGCGCACGCGTCCGCGAAACTCAGCTCACCCTGCAGGAACCCGGCTCAACACGATCATGCAGGAGGTGACCAGGTGGGCGGCGAACAGCCGCCGCGGTACTCGTGGCCGGGCTCGGTCTACGCCGGATCACGGGTCATCCGGGCCGGACCAGTCCCACTTCGTAGGCCAGCACGACCGCTTGGACGCGGTCGCGGAGCTGGAGCTTGTTCAGGATTCGGCCGACGTGGGTTTTGACGGTGCCTTCGGCCAGCACGAGTTCTTCGGCGATCTCGGCGTTGGACAGGCCGCCGGCGACTTTGGTCAGCACTTGCAGCTCGCGTTCGGTCAGCCGGTCGAGACCGCGTTCGGTCTCCGGTCCGGCGGTGCCGCCCTGGGGGACGGCCGGGTCGGGCAGGTGGGCGGCCATCGCGTCGAGGAGCCGGCGGGTGACGCTCGGCGCGACCACCGCGTCGCCCGCGGCGACCGCGCGGATCGCCGTCAGCAGGTCTTCCGGCGGCACGTTCTTGAGGAGGAACCCGCTGGCCCCCGCCTTGAGGCCGGGAAAGGCGTACTCGTCGATGTCGAACGTGGTGAGGATGAGTACGCGCGACCGGCTGTGGGACTGCACGATCCGGCGGGTCGCCTCGATTCCGTCGATGCCCGGCATCCGGACGTCCATCAGCACCACATCGGGGTCGAGCTCGGCGGTGCGGGCGAGGGCGGCCTCGCCGTCCGCAGCTTCGCCCACCACGCTCAGATCCGGCTGAGAGTCCAGAACGAGCCGGAAACCGAGCCGCAGCAGGGGTTCGTCGTCGACGAGCAGAATCCTGATCACGCCGTCACCTCGGCAGCGGTGTGGCCGGCGCCGATCCGCGCGGCGACCCGCCAGCCGCCGCCGGGACAGGGGCCCGCTTCGACATCGCCGCCGAACACCGCGACCCGTTCGCGCATGCCCGTCAGCCCGTGTCCGGTCGGGCGCGCGCCGGGTTCCGGCCGGACCCCGGCGCCGTCGTCGGTCACCTCCAGGGAGACGAATGGCTCGTCGTAGGTGATCCGCAGCCGCGCTTCCGATGGTTCTTTCGCGTGCTTGAGAACGTTCGTCAGGGCCTCTTGGGTCACCCGGTACACCGCGAGCCCAGCCGTCGGCGAGAGCGGGAACGGCTTTCCGGTCACGGTCCACGTCGTCGGTAGCCCGGCTCGCCGCACCTGCTCCACCAGCTCTTCGACCTGCGCGATACCCGGTTGCGGGGCTCGCGGGCTCTCGTCGCCGTTGCTGCGCAGCACTCCCAGCAGGCGGTGCATTTCCTCCAGCGCCTGCCGCCCGGTCGTTCCCACGAGCCGGGCCGCGGTTTCCGCGCCCGCGGCGCCCGTGCGGGCGGCGAAGGCCGCTCCGTCCGCCAATGCCACCATCACCGACAGGTTGTGCGCGACGATGTCGTGCATCTCCCGCGCGATCATGGCCCGCTCCCGCGCTGCCGCGATCTGCGCCTGCTGGTCGCGGTCGCGTTCGGCGCGGACCGCCCGGTCCTGCAGGAACACCAGGTAGGCCCGGCGCGTGCGGATGTTGACCCCGAGCACGAAGGCCGCGACCACGACCGCGAAGACGAACACGAACCGGGCGACGACCTCGGCGAACTCGTCCCGGCCCCACACCTCGGCCGCGATGAGGACCGTCAGCACGAGCAGGGCGAACTGCGCCTGCCTGCGTCCGGAGTAGGCACCCACGGTGTACACCGCGACCAGCACTCCGACCGACACCGGCGGGAGCTCGGGGCCGAGCGCCCCCGCCAGCAGCGACAGCCCGCTGGCCACGCCGAGCACGGTCAGCGGGAACCTGCGCCGCAGCGCCAGCGTGGCCACCAGCACGACCCCGATACCGACGACGTGGGGCCGCAGCCCCGGTGCCACGCCGCGGTGCACGCCCAATACGGCCAGCGGCAGCAGGCAGCCGGCGAGCAGGACGTCCACCACGATCGGGTGGCGCCCGGCGAGCACGCGCCATCGTTCAGCGCCCGACCAGGCGGCCAGCAGGCCGTGCTCGGACACCGGCCACGCGGAAGCAGGTTCGGTCACGCCGTCATCATCCCTCGCCGAGCCTCAGGCGTCGCGTCGCTTGAGCAGCACGACAGCGGCCAGTACCGCCACGACGACGTAGGCGCAGAAGACGGCGAAGCCGGTCCAAGGCGCGAGCATCGCCGGGTCGGCCCGCACGGCCAACAGCGCCTGCCCGGCGTTGCTCGGCAGGTAGGGCACGATGTGCGGGGCCCAGCTGTCCGGCAGCGCTTCGGCGATCCCCGGCAGCACCAGCAGCAGGCCGAAGAGGGTGGCGATGGCGCCGGCGGTGTGCCGGATCAGCCAGCCGAGCGCGACGCCGAGCAGGCCGACGACCGTCAAGTACAGCCCGACGCCGAACACGGCACGGAACACCCCGGGCGCGGACAACGACGTTTCGATGTGCTGAGAACTCAGGAACGCCTGGCCACCCAGGAACGCCGCGAACGCGGTGACGGTGCCCACGACGAAGCTCACCACCGCGAACATGACGGCCTTCGCCCAGAACACCGGCAGCCGGGTCGGGACCGCCGAGAAGGTCGCCCGGACCATCCCGGTCCCGTACTCGCCGGACACGATCAGCACCCCGAGCACGCCCAGCACCAGCTGTGCCAGGACGTAGCCGCGGATGCTCACGTCGGTCGGGTCGAAGTGCGCCTTGGCCTGCGGGCGCATGACCGGCCACCGGCTCGCGGCCGCGGCGGAGAAGATCCAGCCGAGGGCGACCATCCCGACCACCGTGACACCGACCGCGATCGGCGACGAGCGCAACGAGCGGAACTTCAGCCATTCGGAGCGCAGGACGCGCCCGAAAGTGACCTTCAAGCCGTCCGGCAGCGGCGAGCCGGACGGGGACACGCCTTCGACGGACGTGGGAGTGACGGTGGTGGTCATGACGCGCGCCTTTCCGGTGCGGCTTCGGTGACGCGGTATTCGAGCGCGTCTTCGGTCAGCTCCATGAAGGCTTCTTCGAGAGACGCCTGCACCACGACGAGTTCCTCGAGCGGGATCGAGCGTTCGCAGGCGATGCGGCCGATGTCGGCGCTGCTGCGCCCGGTCACCTCGAGCACACCCGGCTCGGCACTGGTGATCGACACGTCCGGGCCGGCGAGCAGTTCCCGCAGATCCGCCGCTTGCGGCGAGCGGACGCGGACGGACTTGCGGGACGCCTGGCCGATGAACTCCTCGACCGAGGTGTCCGCGATGAGCCGGCCCTTGCCGATCACGATGAGGTGCTCGGCGGTCAGCGCCATCTCGCTGAGCAGGTGCGAGGACACCAGGACCGTGCGGCCCTCGGCCGCGAGATTGTGCAGGAGCCGGCGGATCCACAGGATGCCCTGGGGGTCCAGCCCGTTGACGGGTTCGTCGAGCACCAGGGTCGCCGGGTCGCCGAGCAGCGCGGCGGCCACCCCGAGACGTTGCCCCATGCCGAGGGAGAAGCCGCCGACGCGCTTGCCCGCCACGTCGGTCAGGCCGACCAGGCCGATCACCTCGTCGACGCGGCGCCGGGGAATCCCGGTCGTGAGTGCCAGAGCGAGCAGGTGGTTGTAGGCGGATCGCCCGGTGTGGACGGCCTTCGCCTCCAGCAAGGCGCCGACCTCGTGCAGGGGCGCGGGATGCCGGTCGTACCGCCGGCCGTTGACCGTGACCCGCCCGGACGTCGGCGCGTCCAGCCCCATGATCATCCGGATGGTGGTGGATTTCCCGGCTCCGTTGGGACCCAGGAAACCGGTCACCGCGCCGGGCTTCACGGTGAATGTCAGATCGTCAACGGCGAGCCGTTCACCGTAGCGTTTGGACACTGCCCGTGCCTCGATCATGCTGCCTCGTTCCCGTCGCTTGAGATGGGGCGAAACTAGGCCCGTGGCCGAGGTCCGGTCGACTGCCTCGAAGCCGATTTCGAGCTGCCCCGCGTGGTACTTGCGGCATAGGCACTACGCCGCAAGTACCACGTAGCTGTTCGCGGTTACGCGGCCTGGCTGACCACGGACGGTGCGGGAAGGCCGAGCAGGATCCGGTACTGGGTCTCGAAAGTCGCCAGGGCGTCGGCGATGTCGTGCCGCGCGACGATGGCTCGCGACGCCTCGCCCATGCGGGCTCGCTGATCCGGGCCGGCGGCCAGGTCGGCGATCCACCGCGTGATCGTCGTGATCGCTCCTGGCTCGAACAGGTAACCATTCTCGCCGTGGTGGACCAGGTGGGGCAGGGCGAGCGCGTCGGCGGCGATGACGGGGAGGCCCGCGGCCATGGCCTCCATGGTGGCGAGGCTCTGCAGCTCGGCCGTGCCGGGCATGCAGAAGACGTCGGCCTCGGCGTAGCGCTGCACGAGCTCGGCGTCGGAAACGAACCCGTGGAAGGTCACGCGGCCGGCGACACCCAGCTCGGCGGCGAGTTCCTCGAGCTCGTGCCGGCGGGTGCCGTCTCCGACCAGATCCGCGCGGACGTGCGGCAGCGGGGCGAGGGCTCGCAGAAGCTGGTCGATGTTCTTCTCCGCATCGAGCCTGCCCACGAACAGGACCGACATCGGCCGGTCGACTGGGCGGGCCGGTGCGGCGTAATGAGCGAGGTCGATGCCGCAGGACACGACCTGGGCCGGCCGGTCGAGGCCGATCGCCGCGAGAACCTCGGCCGCTCGCGGGGTCGGCGTGGTGATGATGCATGCGTTGCGGTAGACGCGCAGGAGGTCCTGCCAGGCCCACCGGGCGAGGGCGTCCTTCACCCGCCGGGGGAACGGCGTGTAGCCGAGGAGGTTGTCCGGCATGAAGTGGTTGGTGGCCATGCCGGGAACGTCGCGTTCGGCGGCGGTTTCGAGCAGGGCGCGGCCGACGCCGAAGTGGGCTTGGACGTGGACGACGTCCGGGCGGACGCGGTCCAGGATCTCGCCGACGGCCGTCCGAGCGCTGCCGGGGGTGCAGAACCGGTAGTCGCCGTGGAACGGGATCGCGCGGGAGCGGACCCGGTGGATCGTGTAGCCGTCACGCTGCTCGGTGCGGGCGGGGCCGTCGTCGGAGGGGCAGACGACGTGGACGTCGTGGCCGCGGCCGGCGAGTCCCCGGGCCAGGCGCTCCGCGAAGAACGCCGCGCCGTTGACGTTGGGCGGGAACGTGTCGGCGCCGATCAAGACGCGAAGGCCGTTCGGGTGCACGGAGTTCTCCTCGGATTTCGATGGGGCTTGCGGAACGGCACCGGCGAGCACGCGCACGCCGGCGAGCGCGACGACCGCGGCGAGGGCGGCCGCGGGCCGGGGGACCTCGCCGTAGGCCAGGGCGGCCACGGCGACGGCGGTGAGGGGATCGAGCACGGTCGTCGTGCCGACGACCACAGCGGTGGGTCCCGCGGCGTACGCGCGGTGCAGGAGCACGCCGCCGGCACCGAGCAGCAGCAGGGCTTGACCGCCGAGGAGCGCCGCCGTCGCGAGGGGCTGCGACGCGGCGGCGTGCACGACCGACGAGCCGAGTCCGAAGAGGACGGCCGCCGCGGCGGCGAGTGCGGCGCAGCCGGCCCGGGCGAACCAGGCGAGCGCGGCGACCATGAACCCGGTCATGGCCACCGCTTCGGCCGTGCCCGCGCTGATCGCCGTGGCCGGGGTGGACCAGGCCGCGAGCGTCACGAATCCGGCCACACCGGCCACGACGAGAACGACCGCGGTGAGTACCCGGCGGCCGCGCACGCGGCGTCCGAACACGACCGTCAGGACCAGGCTGAACACCCCGAGTGGCTGGACGACCGGAAGAGGTGCCTGTGCCAGGGCGACGAGGTGCAGCAGGCTGCCGGTGGTGGCCAGCGCGGTGCCCGCCCACCAGCCGGGGGAGCGCAGCAGCCGGGCCAGGGCACGCAGTCCGGGGGCGCCCTCGCTGGCCAGGTTGGTGACTTCGGCGTGCTGCCGGGTGGCGGCCATCGCGAACAACACGGCGGCGAGCAGTGCGCAGGCGACGGCGAATGCGGTCATCGGACGGCCCTCCCGGGTTCGGCCGCCGTCGCGGCGACGGGCCGGGGTTCGGGTGTGCTGCTGACGCTGACGACCCGTCGTAGGGCGGTCGCCACGATGGCGACGATCAGGAATTCGGCCAGCAGGGCGATGCGTTCGAGCAAGCCGGCTGGGAGCCAGCCCACGACCTGGGCCGTGCCGAACGCCGCCGCGGTCGCGACTCCGGCAACCGCCCCGCGCCGGAGCACCGGGGCGACAGTGAGCCACCGGGGTTCGGTTCGCAGCCGGGCGCTCAACGCCCAGGCCGCCAGGGGCAGGCTGGCGAATAACACGCCCCCGCCGACGCGGTGGATCGCGCCGGACACCGTGGGATCCGCGGCGCTGAAGTTGCTGCGGAAGAGCAGGACCACCGCGAGTCCGGCCGCCCAGAGCACGAAGAGGACGGTCGCCAGCGGGCTGCGCGGCAAGGCAGCGAGGTGGGCCGCGGCCACGAGCGCCGCCGCGGCGCTGAGCAGGAGCAGAACAGCCACCGCGAACAGCAGCCGGCCGCCGCGGTGCCAGGCGTAGTCGCTGACCGGGTCCCGCCAGGGGCTGACGTGGCCGGCGAACCCGACGGTCAGGCCCGCGATGATCACTTGCGCGACAGCGGCCATGACCAGCGTCAGCGTCGCCAGCGGCGTGGGCGAAAGCGCGGTCCGTGGAGTCACCTGTCAAACGGTGCTGGCCGGCCATGAGAGTTGGATGAAGATCGCGCGCGGTTTCCCTAAGAAGCGGCCAGCGGGAGCACTAATTCGAACCGCGCGCCGCCGCCGTCGGCAACGGAAGCCGACGCGCGGCCGCCGTGCTGGGTGAGGATCTGCTCGACGATGGCCAGGCCGAGTCCGGAGCCAGGCAGGGGCCGGGCGGCGTCGGCCCGGTAGAACCGTTCGAACACGTGCGGCAGGTCGGCTTCCGGGATGCCCGGCCCGTCGTCGTCGACGCGGACGCGTACCGCACCGGGTTCGACCGCCATCGAGATCCGCACCGAACCGCCGGGTGGCGACCACTTGGCGGCGTTGTCGAGCACGTTCAGCACCGCGCGTTCGAGGGCGGTGGGGCGCACGACGACGTCGGCGTCGGCAAGGTCGGCCTCGAACGCGACGTTCGGCCACCGCGACCGGGTGCGTTCGATGGCCGAGCCGACGACGTCGGCCAGCGCGAGGCGCTCCTCGGCTTCGCTCGGCCGTTCCCCGGTGGACAGCTCGACCAGCTCGCCGACCAGCGCGGTCAGTTCGGTGGCCTGCGTGTCGAGGTCGGCGAGCAGCCGCGACCGGTCTTCGGCCGGCAGCCGGCGCCCGGGATTGGCGTCGGCGTGGATGAGGAGCTCGATGTTGTTGCGCAGGCTCGTCAACGGCGTGCGCAGCTCGTGGCCGGCGTCCTCGACCAGCCGCCGCTGCTCGTCGCGGGAACGGCTCAACGCCGCCAGCATCGCGTTGAACGACGTTGCCAGCCGGCCGATCTCGCCGGACGCGCTGACGTCGATGGCCGCCGACAGCTCCTGGGTGCGGGCGACGTTCTCGGCCGCCGAGGTGAGGTCGTCGACCGGCTGAAGCGCCGACCGGGCGATCGCCCGGCCGACCACGGTGGCGCCGAGCACCCCGGCGGCGGACACCACGAGCAGCCAGAAGCCCAGCCGGGCCAACGCGTCCTCGACGTCTTCGGAATCCTGGGCGACCTGGATCGTGCCCCCGTCGGATCGCGGGGCCGTCCACATGCGGAATCGGCTCCCGTCGCGGTGGACGTTGGCCGCCCGGCTGACGGAGAACGGCGCTTGCGGCGGCGGGGGCGGGAGTTCCGGGAGCGCGCCCGCGATTCCGGTGACCGCGCCGGCGGCCGAGGTGAACTGGACGGTCAGGCCGTTGTTCCGGTCCGGCCCGGGCTTGGTGGTGGAGCGCAGCGTCGAGAGCGCTTCTTCCGGCGAGGGGGCTTTCGCGGCGAGCTGGGCGTAGGACTGCAGCCGGGCGTCGAACTGGTCGTAGAGGTCGGCACGGGTGATGCTCCAGGAGATCGTCGATACCGTCACGACGGCGATCGCCACCGCCGCGGCGACGAGGATGCCGAGCCGGCCGCGCAGGGACAGCGTCTTCCAACGAGGCCGTATCACAGCGGTTCCTCGCGCAGGACGTAGCCGACTCCACGCACGGTGTGCAGCAGCCGCGGCTCGCCCTCGGCCTCCAGCTTGCGGCGCAGATAGCTGACGTAGACGTCGAGCCCGTTGGACGCGGTGCCGAAGTCATAACCCCAGACTTGCTCGAACATCGCGGTGCGGGTCAGCACGATCCGGGGATGACGCAGGAACGTCTCGAGCATGGCGAACTCGGTACGGGTCAAGTGCACGGGCCGCACGCCGCGGAACACCTCCCGCGTCGCCGGGTCCAAGGTGACGTCGGCGAACCGCAGCGCAGCCGGGGCCGGGGGCGCGGACGGCGCGTTGTACTCGGTGCGGCGCAGCAGGGCCCGGACCCGGGCGAGCAGTTCCTGCAGGGCGAAGGGCTTGACCAGGTAGTCGTCGGCCCCCGCGTCGAGGCCGGCGACCCGGTCGGTCACCGCCGTCCGCGCGGTCAGCATCAGGACCGGCACCGTGTTGCCCTCGGCCCGCAGCAGCCGGCACACCTCCAGGCCACCGAGCATCGGCATCTTGACGTCGAGCAGCACGCCGTCGGGGTCCGCGTCACGGATCAGCGCGAGCCCCGCGACTCCGTCACCGGCGACGGAAACGGTGTAGCCCTCGAACCGCAGCGTCCGCGACAGGGAGGCCTGCACAGCCGTCTCGTCGTCGACGATCACCAAGTGCACCGGCGTCCCTTCGCTCACCTAATGATGACACAGGGTAACTGTAGCCGAGGTGGTCGCGAGAGTGCCGAACTCTCATCGAAGATTAACCTTCGCCGGCGCTCCCTCCGGACTTACCCGGCTAGCCTCGGGAGAAGCGGGTTTCCGGAATGAAAGAGGAAATGATGAGCGAAAAAGCGCCCGGCACGACTTTGCCCGAGGGCATCCGCTGCTCGGATGCGGAACGTGAGCAGGTCCGGGCCGCGCTCTACGCGGCGGCAGGCGAAGGCCGGCTGACGATGGACGAAGTCGAAGAACGCCTCGGCCGGCTCGAGCGGCTCCGCTATCGGCACGAACTGGCCGCGGTGATCGCCGACCTGCCCGCGCCGGAGCCGAACGCACCGAGGGGTTGGCAGCAGATCTTGACCGCCGCTCGCACAGCGTTCGCCGCCGATCTCGCTGTGCTGGGCGGCCGGACCCCCGAATCCACACCCGGCCGCCGCCGGCTGCTGATCATCGTCACCGTGCTCGTCGGACTCCTGATCGTCGCCGGCCTGGTCGCCGCCGCCGTCCACGGCTTCGGTACCGACGGGTTCGAAGGACACGGCCCGGACGCCATAGAGCACGGTCACGGTAGCTGAAGCCACTTCGCGAGGACGATGAAATATTTCGGTTTATCCGCCTGGAGACGGATGAACGACGATTTGACGGATTTGCTCTGCGGACTGTCCTCGCGTTATCCGAACCGGAATCGCCGGCGGGCGGGCTCAGCCGCCGCGGGCGGCGGCGGATTCGTCCAGCCGGGCGCTGAAGACCGAGGCGCCGGCGGCTTTCAGGTCCCGCTCGACGTCGCCGGGCAACCGCTGAGACTCGCGCCGCTGCTCATCCGTCCGTGATTCACGGATTTCGCCTTCGACCCTGTGCACAGAGAGCAGGCAGTGGTTCGTGATGCTCCTTCTCGCGGGGCGGGCGGTCGACGCCGTTCGCCGTTCATGCGAACGCGCTCGTCCCGGCTCGACATCGCGTGTGCTTCCGATCTGCGTTCACAGCCCGCGCGCACTTGATCGTGGTGGTTCAGGGCAGCCTCGGGAAGCTCGCGGCAACGAACGCGCGCTGGAGCGCAGCGGCGTCGGTACGATCAGTGTCCGGCCACGATCAGGGTCGGGATGCTTGCCAGGCGGGGGAGTCGATCAAGATCAATCAATGGCTTGGCGCAGCACCGGCAAGAGCTACTGTTCAAAGTCAATTTGGGCGACTATCGGGCAAGTCATGCCGGGCTGGCCAGTCATGAGCAGTGAGGCTATGGTCGGTCGCACGAACACACATCCTGCGTAGGGAGTAACTGTTCAGGCCGTTTCCGGGCGGTGAGCGGGTTTGTGGGATGATCTTGTTGTGGGGGAGGGTGTTCGTCCTTCGTATGACGAGCTGGCCGCGTTGGTCGCAGCGCAGGCAGTCGAGCTCGCGCGTGCGCGGGAAGAAATCACCGCGTTGCGAGCCGAGGTCGCCGCGCTCAAGAGCCGGCTGGGCATAAATTCGGGTAACTCCTCGATGCCCCCATCGTCAGACCGGTTCGCCAAACCTGCCCCCAAGTCGCTGCGGGGCAAATCCGGACGCAAGCAGGGCAAGCAGCGCGGAGCACCTGGGGTGAACCTGTCGCTGGTGGAGAACCCGGACGCGATCGTCGATCATGCCCCGCCGGCGTGCTCGGGGTGCGGCGCGGCCCTGCGCCGCGCCCGCCGTGCGGGGATGATCCGGCGGCAGGTCGTGGACTTGCCGCCGGTGCGTCCGTCGGTGACCGAGCATCGTCTGCACCGGTTGCGGTGCCGTGGTTGCCACCACGTCACGACTGCGCCCGCCCCGGCCGAGGCGACTGCGCCGGCCTGCTACGGGCCGAACGTGACCGCGTTGGCGGTCTATCTGCTGACCTACCAGCACATCCCTGTGGCCAGGACGGCACAGCTGCTGGCGGATCTGCTGGGTTGCCGGTGTCGACCGGCTGGGTCGCCGGTGTCCTCACCCCGGTCGCCACCAACCTCGACGAGTTCGCCGAGCAGGTCGAACAGGCGTTGCGGGCCGCGCCGGTGGCGCACTTCGACGAGACCGGCATCAGAGTCGAAGGCAAGAACTGGTGGCTGCACGTCGCGTGCACCCCACGCCTCACCGCCTATCTGCCCCACACTCAGCGCGGCGGTGAGGCGATGGACGACTTCGGAATCCTCACTCGGTTCCGCGGTGTCGCAGTCCATGACGGACTGATGTCGTATCAGGACTTCGGGCGCAAACACGCCCGCTGCAACGCCCACCACCTCCGGGAGCTGGTCGCGGCCGGCGAAGCCCATCCCGAGCACACCTGGCCCCGGATCGCCATGAAGACTCTCGAAGAGCTCAATACCGCTGCTCACACCGCGCGAGACGCCGGCCTGGCCGCCATCCCGGCCTATATTGTTGATCCGTTGATCTCCAGGTTCGTCCGCGCTGTCCATCTCGGCCTGCTGCTGCACCCACCGGACCGAGGCCGTAAGCAAAGCAAGACCCGCAACCTGCTGGTGCGCCTACGCGACTACCAGCAGCAAGTGCTGCTGTTCGCCCGTGACCTCACCGTCCCGTTCACCAACAACCAAGCCGAACGCGACCTGCGGATGGTCAAGGCGCAGCTGAAGATCTCCGGCGGCTGGCGCACCCCACACGGCGCCCGGGCCTGGTTACGCGTCCGCGGATACATCTCCACCGCCCGCAAAAACGGACTCCACATCATCACCACGCTACGCGACGCCATCACCGGAAATCCCTGGCTGCCGGGACTGTTCCAAGATCGGTGTTTCCGGCCCGACACGCCGGGCTGAGGTCAGGCGAGATGGGCACTGTGAGTGATGACATCGGACCTTGTGAGTCCACGCAAGAGTGAGTCCAAGCCGGCGCGGGAGCTGTCGCCGGAGCAGGCCGCCGCGGCGGCGATGGTGGCCGAGGCCAAGGCCCGCGGGCTGGCGCTGACCGGCCCGGACGGCCTGTTGAAGCTGTTCACCAAGAACGTGCTGGAGACCGCCCTCAACGAGGAAATGACCGAGCACCTCGGGCATGAGAAGAACCAGGCCGACCCGGACCGCGAGTCGACGAACGTGCGCAACGGCACCCGCCCGAAAACGGTGATCTCCGACCTCGCCGGCGAAGTCGACATCAACGTGCCGCGGGACCGGGAGAGCACGTTCGAGCCGCAGATCGTGAAGAAGCGGCAGCGTCGGCTCACCGAAGTGGACGAGATCGTGCTGTCGTTGTATGCGAAGGGAATGACAACCGGGGATATCTCGGCGCATTTCGCCGAGATCTACGGAACCTCGGTCAGCAAGGAAACGATCTCGCGGATCACCGACAAGGTCGTCACCGAAATGAACGACTGGGCCAACCGCCCGCTCGACCCAGTGTACGTGGCCGTGGTCATCGACGCGATCCACGTGAAGGTCCGTGACGGGCAGGTCGCCAATCGGCCCGTCTACGCCGCCATCGGCGTCACCATCGACGGTCACAAGGACGTCCTGGGCCTGTGGATGGGCACCGGCGGCGAGGGCGCGAAGTTCTGGATGAGCGTGCTGATCGACCTGAAGAACCGCGGCATACGGGACGTGTTCTTCCTCGTCTGCGACGGACTCAAAGGCCTGCCCGACGTCGTGACGAACGTGTGACCGCAAACTATTGTTCAGACCTGCATCGTCCATCTGATCCGCAACACCTTCCGGCTCGTGTCTCGCCGGGACTGGGAGGCGGTGAAACGCGACATCAAACCCATCTACACCGCGCCCAGCCCGGACGCCGCAGCGGCAGCTCTCGACGAATTCGAAGAGAAATGGGGGGCGAAGCATGGAGCAGTGATTCGTTTGTGGCGCAACGCTTGGGCTGAGTTCACGCCGTTCCTCGACTACGACGTCGAGATCCGGACGATGATCTGCTCCACGAACGCGATCGAGTCACTGAACGCCCGCTACCGGCGAGCGGTTCGCGCACGCGGGCATTTCCCGACTGAGCAGTCCGCGATGAAGTGCCTGTACCTTGTGACCCGCAGCCTGGACCCCACCGGGACAGGCCGCGCCCGATGGACGATGCGTTGGAAGCCAGTGATCAACGCGTTCGCTATCACGTTCGGTGACCGCTGGCCGGGAGCCGAAACCTACTGATCAACAACGCCGGAAACACCGATCACGGGATAGACCCTGGCTGCCAACGAACACCGAAATGACCTGAACAGTTACCGCAGGGAGTGACTGTTCAGGTCGTTTCTGGGCTGTGAACGGGACTGTGGGATGATCTTGTTGTGGGGGAAGGTGTTCGTCCGTCGTATGATGAGCTGGCCGC
>NZ_JBFAZA010000018.1:0-195265 GCF_040681595.1 Amycolatopsis sp. NPDC051716
GGCGCAGCACCCCGCGACCCCGCTGCGTCGCTAATTAATCTTTGGGGACACTGGAGGTCCCGAATGAGTCATTCGCGACACTTGTCAGCGCACGCCGAGCAGGTGCTCCAGGGCGAGCTGGTTCAGCCGGGTGAAGTGGTAGCCGCGGGCCGCAGCCGCCTCCAGGTCGAACTCGTCGTTCAGGACGTCGTCGAACGTCTCGCCCGGGGCCAGCGTCGGCGTCGAAAGGTCCGGAACCCGCGACGCCGCCAGTGCCTCGGCGACCTCCGGGTCGGCCCGGAACGCCGCCGCCTTCTCCTTGAGGATCAGGTACGTCCGCATGTTCGCCGCCGCCGACACCCACACGTCTTCGGTGTCCTCGGTGCGCAGCGGCTTGTAGTCGAAGTGCCGCGGGCCGTCGTAGCCGGCGTTCTCCAGCAGGTCGACCAGGAAGAACGCGCTCTTCAGGTCGCCGTGGCCGAAGATCAGGTCCTGGTCGTACTTCGGGCCGTGCTGGCCGTTGAGGTCGATGTGGAACAGCTTGCCCTGCCACAGCGCCTGCGAGATGCCGTGCACGAAGTTCAGCCCGGCCATCTGCTCGTGCCCGACCTCGGGGTTCAGCCCGAACATCTCCGGCCGCGCGAGCTGCGAGATGAAGCCCAGCGCGTGCCCGATCGTCGGCAGCAGGATGTCGCCACGCGGCTCGTTCGGCTTCGGCTCCAGCGCGAACCGTAGCGAGTAACCCTTCTCGACGACGTAGTCGGCGAGCAGGTCCAGGCCCTCCTTGTAGCGGTCCAGCGCCGCGCGGACGTCCTTCGCGGCGTCGGACTCGGCGCCTTCGCGGCCGCCCCAGACGACGTAGGTCTGCGCGCCCAGCTCGGCCGCCAGGTCGAGGTTGCGGCGCACCTTCCGCAGCGCGTACCGGCGGACGTCGCGGTCGTTGCTGGTCAGGCCGCCGTCCTTGAACACCGGGTGGGTGAACAGGTTCGTCGTCGCCATCGGGACCTTGAGGCCGGTCTCGGCGAGCGCCTTGCGGAAGCGCTCGATCGCCTTGTCGCGGTCCGGTTCGGTGGCCAGCAGGTCGTCGTCGTGGAAGGTCACGCCGTAGGCGCCCAGCTCCGCCAGCCGGTGCACGCTCTCCACCGGGTCCAGCGGCGGCCGCGTGGCGACCCCGAACGGGTCGGCGGCGGGCCAGCCCACGGTCCAGAGGCCGAAGGTGAACTTGTCGGCCGGCTGGGGAGCGAAGTCGCTCATGACTGTCCCTTCATTTAGTTCACGTTGTAGACTAAATATGCGCCGCGGGGGTCCCCGGCGTCAAGGGGCCGGGTTACAGTGCTTCGCGGGAGGACACGATGACGCAGGCCGTGCGGCACGAGGAGATGCGCGCCCGCAACCTCGAGGTCGTGCTGGGCGCCGTCAGCCGCGGCGGCCCGCTCACCCGGGCCGCGCTCGCCGAGGTCACCGGCCTGACCAAGTCGACCGTGAGCAAGCTCGTCGGCGACCTGGTGGAGGCGGGCCTGCTCGCCGAGACCGGCCCCGCCCGGGCGGGCGAACGCGGCCGGCCGGGGGTGGACGTCGTGCTCAGCGGGGCGCGGATGGCGTCGCTGGGGCTGGAGATCAACGTCGACTACCTCGCGGTGCGCGTGCTCGACCTGACCGGCGAAGTCCGGTTCGCCGCCCGCCGCGAACGCGACAACCGCGGCTCGCGGCCGAAGAAGGTCCTGGGCGAGCTGCAGGACCTGGCCACCGACGCGCTCGCCGAGGCCCACCGGCTGGGGCTGGAGGCGGCGGGCGCGGTGCTGGCGGTGTCCGGCCCGGTGGGCGACGGCGTGCTGTTCAGCGCCCCCAACCTCGGCTGGCAGGACGTCCGCCCGGCCGAGCTGCTGCGGCTGCCGGTCCCGGTCGAGCTGGACAACGAAGCGAACCTCGCCGCGCTCGGCGAGCTCTGGTACGGCGACGGCGAGCGCGACTTCCTCTACGTGTCCGGCGAAATCGGCATCGGCGCCGGCCTGGTCGTGAACGGCGTGCTGTACTCCGGCGCGACGGGCCTGGCCGGCGAGCTGGGGCACGTGGTCGTGGCCCCGGAGGGGGCGCCGTGCCGCTGCGGGGGCAGCGGCTGCCTGGAGACCTACGCCGGGCAGGAAGCGTTGCTGGCGGCGGGGAACACCGCATCGGTGCCGGCCTTGCTGAGCGCCCTCGAGCGGGGTGACGAGACGGCGCTGGCGGCGTGCGCGGCGGCCGGGCGTGCCCTCGGCATCGCCCTGACGTCGGCGGTGAACTTGCTGGACCTGGACCGCATCGTGCTGGGCGGGGTGTTCACGCAGCTGTACCCGTGGTTGTCCGGGCCGGTGTCGGAGGTGCTGACCACCCGCCTCGGCGGCCTGCGCGGCGCGCCCCCGGTGTTGAGCGCTTCCCGCTTGGGTGGCGACGCGGCGACCCTCGGCGCGGCCGGCCGGGTCATCCACCGCGTCCTGGCCGACCCGGCGCCGTTCCTGACCCGGGCCCAGGAAGCGTGAAGGCCGCCTCGAGGGATGCTCCTCGAGGCGGCCTTCACGGACTGACGAACTAGCTCACCGAGTTGATCTGCACCAGCGAGGAGCCGACCGTGACACCGGTGTCGGTCTGCACGGTCAGCTGACCGCGCAGGGTCCGGCCCGCGGCCGGGGCGGCGGTGGCCGTCACCGTCGCCGGCACGGTCCACGAGCTGCCCGACGCGCGCAGGGCGTTGGCGTCGTTCACCGCGATCGAACCGAACGCCGGGTTGGTGAACACGTCGAGGTAGTCGTAGGCGGTGGTGCCGCCCGGGACCGCGTACCCGTCGACGAGCGCGACCCACACCCCGGGCGCCGGGTTGGGCACGGTCACCGACTCCTCGGAGTCACCGTCCGCGCTGACGCCCGCCTGCACGCAGGTTCCGGTCGTGCAGTTGTACAGCACCAGGTCGAGGTCCGTGCCCACGACGGCGGGGTTGCCGATCGTGGCGGTCAGCGACGTCGAACCCGGCGTCACCGCGATCTGGTACTGCTGCTGCGTGCCTTCGGTGATCGTCGGCCGCTGCGTCTTCGCGCTGCCCAGCGTGGCGCCGGTCAGCTTGCCGGTGAACGCGCCGAGCGTGTTCTGCACGGTGTACGTCCGCGCGATCGGCGTGCCCAGCGTGGCCGAAGCGATCGTGTCCGGGTTCGGCGAGATCGCCGTGCCCAGCACCGAAGCCGACAGCTTGTACGGCGCTTCGTCCACATCGGACGTCCGCCGCGCTTCGACGGTGATCTCCCAGACACCCGGCAGCGGGTTGGCGATGGTCCGGCTGGTCGGCGTGCCGCCGGCGCAGCCCGCACCCGCGTCGGGCAGGTAGCACGCGGTCGTCGCGGTGCTGGCCTCGGCCGGGACACCGGTCGGGTCGTACCGCAGGAACCGCACCTGGCCCTTGCCCGGAGCGCCGGCGCCGGCGTCCAGGTCCACCTTCAGCGCGCTGGCGCCCTGCGGCACCCGCACGAAGTAGCTGGTCGCCTGGTTGCGGGCGGCCTTGCCCGAGTTGTCCACCTGGAAACCCTTGCCGGCGACGAACTCCTGCGGCGCGAAGACCGTGTTGAGGGTCTGCACGTCGATGCCGATGGTCAGCGGGTTGTCCAGGTAGAGCAGGGCCGAGTGGACCCCGGCGCTCTTCGGGTTGACCTTGACCTCGAACTTCACCGGCGTGTTCAGCGGCAGCACCACGGTGCCACCGGAGTTGAACGTGCCGTCGTTGCCGACCCACCGCACGAAGTACGGCACCGGGTGCGCCGAGCCCGTGGTGCGGGTGATCGTGTAGGTGCGGGTGTACGCCTTGCCCGTGGTCACGCCCTCGCGGTCGTGGATGCCCACGCCCGTGTTCGGCGTGGCCAGCAGCCCGGACTGGACGGTGTGCACCTCGACCGACGTCGAAACCGCGTCCGGCTTCGGGTTGAGCGAAAGCGCGACGAACGCGGCGGGGACGTTGAACAGGCCCGCGCCCTGGGCGTACGCGCCGATGCCCGGCACGAACCGCGCGGTCGACTTGATCGCCGCGCGCAGCTGCGCCACCGGCGGCCGCTGGCCGTTGTGCGTCGCCTTGTACGCGCTCACCAGCAGTGCCGCCGCGCCGGTCGCCTGCGGCGCCGCCATCGACGTGCCCTGCAGCATCGCGTAACCGGCCGGCAGGGAGTACGTGCCGGCCACCGGGCTCGGGGCTTCCCACCGCGGGGTGGTGGAGATCGCCGCGCCCGGCGCGATGATGTCCGGCTTGAAACCGCCGTCTTCACGCGGGCCGCGCGAGGAGAACGGGTGCATCGACTCGGGGTTCTTGGTGACCGAGCCGTAGTTCGACAGCCAGGTCTCCTTGGTGATGTACGAGCCGACCGAGATCGCGTCCGTGGCCACCGACGGGTCGCCGACGGTGTTCGCCCCGGCGCCGCTGTTGCCCGCCGAGATGAAGATCTGGACGTTGTACTCGGCGATCGTGCGGTTGTAGAGCTCCGCGCGGGCGTTGTTGCCGTCGTTGAGCGCCGGCAGGCCACCGATCGAGATGTTGATGACGTCGGCGCCGTGGCTGGCCGCGTAGACGACGCCGTCGACCAGACCGGACGAGGTGCAGCCGGCACTGGTGAGGCAGACCTTGACGGCCAGGACCTTCGCGCCCGGGGCCGCGCCGTCCATCTTGCCGCCGAACAGGTCGTTGCCGGTGGCGATGCCCGCGACGTGCGAGCCGTGCTCCGCGCCGGCGATGCCGATGCCGACGTAGCCCGGCTTGTCGGTCTGGACCACGAAGGCCATCCGCTCGGCGATGTCGGTCGCCGGGTTGTCGGTGCCGAAGAAGCCGACGTCGTACTTCTTGTTGTAGTCGGTCATCGGCTTCTCGTCGGTGAAGTCGCCGTTGCCGTTGAGGTCGACCCGGACCTCCTTGGTCACCGGGTCGAGCAGCACGCCCCACGAGTCGGCGCGGTCGCCGTCGCGGTTGACGTCACCGCCGGTCTCGCTGTCCGCGGCGCCCAGGTCGCCCGCGGTCTCGCCGAAGACGCCGAACGTGTACGGGCCACCGGTCGCCGGGGCCGTCCAGGTCTTGCCGTTGGCGGTGAAGACGCCGGTGTAGGTCTGGGTCGACTGCTTGACCCAGGTGCCGTCGCCGGAGTTGGTGGCGTTGGCGTTGTACCAGTCGACGATCTTGCGTTCGCCGTGGCTGGTGGTGGCCAGCGCGGGGGAGTCGAGGTCGACGCCGGAGTCGAGCACCGCGACCGTGGTGTCCTTGCCGTCCCAGCCGGGCAGGACCTGGCCGAACTGCGCCGCGTAGGTGTCGCCGGTCGGCAGGTACGGGTTGACGCGCGGGGTGTTCTTGCCCGGGGCCGGCTGCGGCAGCGGGGTGGTCGCACCGTCGGGCTTCGGGTCGTCGCGGACGATGAGCCCGTCGACGTCGACGGCGTTGACCGACTTGAGCTTCGCGGCTTTTTCGGCCTTGGCGGTCGGGATGCTGACCTTGATGTAGTCGAGCTTCGTGTCGGTGGACTGGACGACGCCGCCGAGGGCCTTGAGCTCGTTCACGGCGGTGCCGGTCTGGCCCTTTTCCGCGGCGATCAGCAGCGTGACATCGGGCTTCCCGGACTTCTCGGCTTCGGCGACGAGCGCGCGATCGTGCTCGTCGAGGGTCTTGCCGTCGGCCGCGCCGTTGGTCGGCGGGGCCTGCTGGGCGGAGGCCACCGGGACCGCGACGCCGAGGACGGAGGCGCCGAGTGCGGTGGCGAGGATGGTGATCCCGGCCCGCCGTCTCCAGCGCGATCTGTGCTGTTCCACTGAAACGACCCTTCGTGAAGATGTGCGTCCGAGCAGTACACAGGGTGGGATCTACGTCAGCAATCAGACAGTTAGCCCATAGACCGCAATTGGTTGCGAGCCAAATGGCCTAATCGGCTGCCCGGTTGGGCGGTCACCGGAAGAGCCGAAAGGTGGCCAGATCTCGCCATTGCTACACGTGCGTATAGCAGGCTATATTCATATGTAGTCGACTACACGCACGTATAGGACGTCTGATGAGCACCGAAGACCTCACCGCACGGGCCCGGATCCGCGACGCCGCCATCAAGCTCTTCACCGAGCGCGGCATGGAAAAGACGTCGATCCTCGACATCGCCGAGGAAGCCGGGGTCTCCGGCGGCCTGATCCGCCATCACTTCGGCTCCAAGGACGGCCTGCGCGAGGCCTGCGACACGTACGTCTTCGACGAACTGGTGAAGTTCAAGGAGGAGGTGCTGGCGAAGGGCGCCGCGAACCCGGGATTCCTGCCTGCGTTCGACGCCCGGCAGCTGCTCTACCGCCGGTACCTGGGCCGCGCCATGGTCGACGGCTCCGAGGCCGCCGAGGTGCAGTTCACCGGGATCGTCGACGAAACCGAGCGTTACTTCCGCGAGCAAGGCATGGAGATGCCGGACCCGCGGGGCGTCGCCGCCGCGCTCGCCGCGATGACCGGCGGGCTGATGATCCTGCAGGACCACGTCGCCCGCGCGCTCGGCGAGGAGCCGGGCACGAACGAGGCGATGCTGCGGATGTCGGCGGCCGCCGGGCACCTGTTCCTGAACCCCCTCGCCACCACCGAAGTCCTCGAAAAGGCCCGCGAAGCGCTGGCCGCCTACCAACGGAAGGAATGACGATGGCCGCAGCGATCACCGCCGACGGCCTCACCAAGGCGTTCGGCCGGACACGGGCCCTCGACGGGCTCGACCTGACCGTCCACACCGGCGAGGTGCACGGGTTCCTCGGACCCAACGGCGCCGGCAAGACCACCACGATCCGCGTCCTGCTGGGGCTGATGCGCGCCGACGGTGGCCGCGCCACGCTGCTCGGCGGCGACCCCTGGACCGACGCCACCGAGCTGCACCGGCGGCTCGCGTACGTCCCGGGCGACGTCACCCTCTGGCCGAACCTCACCGGCGGCGAGGTCATCGACCTGCTCGGCCGGCTGCGCGGCGGCCTCGACACCGCCCGCCGCGCCGAGCTGATCGAGCGCTTCGACCTCGACCCGCGCAAGAAGGGCCGGACGTACTCGAAGGGCAACCGGCAGAAGGTCGCGCTCGTCGCCGCGCTGGCGTCCGATGTGGAGCTGCTGGTCCTCGACGAGCCGACGTCCGGGCTCGACCCGCTGATGGAGGAGGTGTTCCGGGAGGTCGTCGGGGAGGAGCGCGAGCGCGGCGACCGGACGGTGCTGCTGTCCTCGCACATCCTCTCCGAGGTCGAGGCGCTGTGCGACCGCGTCACGATCATCCGGGCCGGCCGCACGGTCGAGTCGGGCACCCTGGACGAGCTGCGGCACCTGGGCCGGATCACCATCGACGCCTCGCTCGCGCACGTGCCCGAGGATCTGGGGTCGCTGCCGGGCGTGCACGACCTGAGTTCGTACGGCTCGCACGTCCACCTGTCCGTGGACCAGACGTCGCTGGACGACGTGATGCGGCACCTCGCCGGGGCCGGGTTGCGGAGCCTGGTGAGCCGCCCGCCGACGCTCGAGGAGCTGTTCCTGCGGCACTACCGGCAGGACGAGCCGGTCGGAGCGGCGCGATGACGGGGACCTGGGCGTTGCTGCGGCTGGTGCTGCGCCGCGACCGGCTGCTCATGCCGCTCTGGATCCTCGGTCTCACGCTGGCGCCCGTCGGCTACCTGTCGTCGATCAAGGCGGCGTACCCGGATGCCGCGGCCCGGCAGCACTTCTACGAGATCAACGCTTCGAGCGCGACGTTCGTCGTGCGCAACGGCCCGTTGTACGGCTCGTCGGTGGGGAACCTCCTGGCCTGGCAGTGCGGGTTCGTCCCGGTCGTCGCCGGGCTGATCGCGCTGCTCACGGTGGTCCGCCACACCCGGACCGAGGAGGAGGCCGGCCGCCGCGAGCTCACCGGCGCCACCGTCGTCGGCCGGCATGCGGAGCTGCTCGCGGCGGTGCTCGCCGCCTGCGGTGCGTGCCTGGTGTTCGGTCTGCTGGCCGCGTTCGGCATCGCCGCGCAGGGCGAGCCTCTCGCCGGTGCCTTGGCGCTCGGTGCGGGCTTCGCCTTGGTCGGCTGGGTGTTCGCTGGAGCCGGCGCGATCGCCGCTCAGCTCACCTGGGGTGCGGGTGGCGCGCGGGGCATCGGCATCGGGGCGCTGGTGCTGGCGTTCCTGCTGCGCGCGGCCGGGGACAGCAGCGGTTCGGCGGGCTGGCTCGCGTGGTTGTCGCCGATCGGCTGGGCGCACCGGCTGCGGCCGTTCGCGGGCGAGCGGTGGTGGGTGCTCACGCTGGCTGTTGTCTTCACCGTCTTGCTCGTGGCGGCGGCGGTCGCCCTGTCGGCGCGCCGGGACCTCGGCGCGGCGCTGCTGCCGGCGCGGCCGGGCCGGGCGACGGCGAAGGCGTCGCTGCGCTCGCCGCTGGCGCTGGCCTGGCGGCTGCAACGGGGGACGCTGCTGGTCTGGACCGTGTGCCTCGGGCTCGTCGGGCTGCTGATGGGCGGGGTCGCGCGGAACGTCGCCGAAATGATGCGGGACAACCGGGCGGTCGCGGACGTGTTCTCCCGCCTGGGCGGCGGCGGCGCGGTGACGGACGCGTACCTGGCGGGGACGATGACGTTGTTCGGCCTGGCGGCGGCGGGTCACGCGGTCCAGGCGACGCTGAAGCTGCGCTCGGAGGAGGCGGCGGGCCGCGCGGAACCGGTGCTGGCGACGGCGGTCGGCCGGGCCGGCTGGGCCTTGGCCCACTTGACGTTCGCGTTCTTCGGGCCGGCGTTCGTGCTGGCGGTGACGGGCTGGGCAACGGGCGCGGCGTACGGCTCGGGCTTCGGGCTCGTCCCGGCGGCGCTGGCCCAGCTCCCGGCGGTGTGGGTCCTGGCGGGCCTGGCAGCGTTGCTGATCGGCGTCTTCCCGCGCTTCGCGGCGGGGGCTTGGGGCCTGCTGGCGGCGTTCCTGCTGCTGTCGCTGGTGGGGGCGGCGTTGCGGTGGAACGAGGTGGTGCTGGGGATTTCGCCGTTCCAGCACCTGCCACGCCTGCCGGGCGGACCGTTCTCGCCGACACCGGCGCTCTGGCTGGTTTTGATCGCGGCCGTGGCGGGAGCGGGCGGCCTGCTTGCGTTGCGGCGGCGGGACATGCCGGTGGGCTGACCACCCGACGAGACCGCGGCCGGGGGTCCAGGGGCTCGCCCCCTGGCGGGGGTCTGGGGGTTCGACCCCCAGGAGACACCGCGAGGCGAGGCCGGTGCGCGCTTTCCGCGCACCGGCCTCGCCCCGAGAATCGCGTGGCAACCGAGGGAGTCGAACCCTGCGCGGCTTGTGAAGGCGGCGCCCATGGACCGGCCCTGACCCTTCGGCGGGCGACGGCTGCCATCTGTTCCAACGGTAACTGATACCCGGATATTTCCCTTCTCAAGCCGTGCTTCACCCGGACGGGCGGGGCTGGCATGGTGGTCCGCATGGATGATCTCCTGCTGCGCCGCGTCCGGCCGGGCCTCGGCGGGGACCTCGCCGACGTCCGGGTCAACGACGGCCGGGTCGCCTCGATCACCGAACCGGGCTCCACGGGGTTCGCCGCGCGGGTGGTCGACGGCCATGGCGGGACGCTGCTGCCCGGGCTGGTCGACGCGCACGTCCACGTCGTGCAGTGGGCGACGTCCCGGCGCCGCATCCCGCTGGACGCGGCCCGCTCGGCGGGGGAGGCGATCGAGGTGCTGCTCGCGCACCTGCTGGCGACGCCGGCGCCGCAGACGGAACTCGTCGTGGGCGCGGGTTTCCGTGATGCGCTGTGGCCGGACAAGCCGCATAAGGACCTGCTCCAGCGGGCGTTGCCCGGGCGCGCGGTCGCGCTGTTCAGCGCGGATCTGCACACGGTGTGGCTGAGCCCGGCGGCGCTGAAGCTGATCGGCCGTGAGCACCCGACGGGCGTCCTGCTCGAGGGTGACTGCATGACCGCGACGGCCCAGCTCCCGACCGCGGCGATCGACGTCCAGGACCGGTGGGTGGCGGAAGCGGTGTCCGCGGCGGCCGCACGCGGCGTGACCGAGATCGCCGACTACGAATACGCGGACACGGTGGCGGACTGGACGCGCCGGGGCGCCCCGGCCGCCCGGATCTCGTGCGTGATCGCGAGGTACCTCCTGGACCGGACGATCGAGCGCGGCCACCGCACCGGCGACGTCCTGCCGGACTCCGGCGGGCGGCTGACGGTGGGGCCGTTCAAGCTCTTCGTGGACGGATCCCTCAACACCCGCACGGCCTACTGCCACGACCCGTACCCGGGCGTCGAGTCGCCGGGGTCGCTGGAACTGCCGCCCGGCGAGCTGGTTCCGTTGCTGCGGCGGGCGTTCGACCACGGGCTGGTCCCGGCGGTCCACGCGATCGGCGACCGGGCGAACACGATCGCACTGGACGCGTTCGAGGAGGTCGGCTGTCCCGGCCGCATCGAGCACGCCCAGTTGCTGTCCCCGGAGGACATCCCGCGGTTCGCCGCGCTGGGCGTGATCGCGGCGGTCCAGCCGGCGCACCAGCCGGACGACCGCGACGTCGCGGACCGCCACTGGCACGGCCGCACGGCGCGGGCGTTCCCGTACCGGTCGCTGCTGGAGTCGGGAGCCCGCCTGGAGTTCGGCTCGGACGCCCCGGTGGCACCGCTGGACCCGTGGGACGGCATCGCCTCTGCGGTGTCCCGCACGGACGACGACCGCCCACCGTGGCACCCGGAGCAGGCGATCCCGTTCGCCGAGGCACTGGCCGCGTCCTCGGGCGGCCGTCGCGGTGTGGCGGTGGGGGACATCGCGGACCTGATGGTGACGGCCACGGACCCGTCCGCGTTGTCCCCGGCCGACCTGCGGAATCTCCCGGTGACGGCCACGATCGTCGACGGGCACGTCACGCACCAGATCTGAGCGGATCACCGGCGCGTGGCCCGGCGTGATTTTCCCGAACCGACGCCGGGTGCCGCGGGGAAATCTCGGCCGATATTTCGGTCGCGTCAAGAAATCGATCCGATTCGGGGTGGAAATGGACCATTCTCGCTTTTCGGGATCACGCTTTGGGTCGGATATCGGCTCGAGTGAGTAAGGCGGTGGCGGTGTGATGAGGCACTTCAGAATGGGTTCGCACCTCGTGTCGGCCGAACCCACGACCCCGAGTTCCCCGCCGCCCAGCCCGTTGATTCCGGTTACGACGGGCGGCGCGATCGCCGTGGCGGCCGTTTTCGTGGTGCTGCTCCTCCTCGCGGCTTTCATTCCCATGGTCATGGACCTGCGCCGGGCCGCCAAGTGGCGCGACGACCTGACCGCCTGGCTCAAGAGCAGCAAAAGCCATTGCGCCGAGCTGCTGCCGATCCTGCGGTTTCTCTCTCGGCCTCGGGGTACCGCGAACACCGCCCGAACCACGATCGCCTACCTCGTGGTGGCGCTGGTCGCCGCCGCATTCGGCGTCACCGCGTTTTCGGGCGCGGCCGATGCCCCGGATCTGCGCAAGACGATCATCGCTTCGATTCTGACCGTGCTGAGCCTGGTCATCGGCTTCTATTTCGGAAGCCGCACCGCGCAAACCGCCATCGAAGCGCAAGCCGGGTTGGGCAACGGAACCTCCAATCCCGCGCCGGTCGTGCCCGTCATCACCGGCGTGACCCCCGCGACCGGCCCGAGCGGAAGCGCGGTGACCGTGACCGGAGGCGGGCTTTCCGGAGCGTCGATCCATTTCGGGACGCTTCCGGCGACGCCCATCGGGCCGCCGTCCGACTGGCAGGTCGTCGTGGCGGTGCCCACCCGGCCCGACGGGTATCCGGCGGAGGTCGACGTGGTGGCCCAGACCGCGGCCGGCTCCTCGGCGATCACGGACGCGACGAGCTTCACCTTCGGCTAGTGTCGCGCGTCCGAAGTTCAGTGACAGCGGCCCGGTCCCCGCTCTTCCCGGACGTCAAACAACTTGCGACGCGCGACACTAGGCGGCCTTCGGGGCTTGATTTGTCCACCGGACAACGGAAAAGATCCCACCGTGGGTGTGACAACGTTGTCAGGAGAACGCGGATGAGGCAGTTCACCCCGGGGACGGGGACCCGAGTCCTGGCCGCCCTGCTCGCGGGAGCCACGACGATGGCGCTCGCCACCCCCGCCGAAGCCGGGAGCAGCAGGTTCGCCGAAGACCCCACCACGCTCGTCGACACCTCGATCGGCAACAACGGCGACGGCACCACCTTCCCCGGCGCCACCACGCCGTTCGGGATGGTCCAGCTCAGCCCGGACACGCAGCTGAAGAAGTACGCGTCCTACGACTACGCGCAGGACACCACGCTCGGCTTCAGCCACACCCACCTCTCCGGTGTCGGCTGTCAGACCATGGGCAACTTCCGGTTCATGCCCACCACCGGCGCCGTCACCACGAGCGACCCCGCGCAGTACGGCGCGAAGTTCAGCCACGCCGACGAGACCCGGCAGCCCGGCTACTACGGGGTCAAGCTCGCCAACGGCATCGGCGCCGAACTCACCGCCACCCAGCGCACCGGCCAGCACCGTTACACCTTCCCGAGCGGCGCGACCGGCGAAAACGTCCTCATCGAGGTCGGCGAGAGCAACGGCTACACCTACGCCGGGTGACGTCCACGTGGTCGGCGACGACACGGTCGAGGGCTGGCTGCAGGGCGGCAACTTCTGCTGGGAGACACAGAAGGAGCGCTACAAGGTCTTCTTCAGCGCCAAGTTCGACCGCAAGTTCACCAGCTTCGGCACCTGGACCGACAACAAGCTGACACCGAACCAGCGCGACGCGAAGCTGGGAAGCCAGCGCACCGGCGCCTGGCTCACCTTCGGCACCGAGAAGAACCAGGTCGGCGCCTCGGTCGGCCTGTCCTACACCTCGATCGACGGCGCCCGGCTCAACCGCGGCGCCGAGCAGCCCAAGTCGTTCGGCAAGGCGCGAAAGCCGCCCACGACACGTGGGAAGACGAGCTGAACCGGATGCGCGTCGCCGGTGGGACGACCGCCGACCAGCGCACCTACTACAGCGCGCTGTACCGGTCGCTGCTGCACCCGTCCGTCGGGTCCGATGTGGACGGCTCGTACCGCGGCTTCGACGACGCCGTCCACCGCAGCCGGGACACGTACTACCAGATGTTCTCGCTGTGGGACACCTACCGCTCGCAGAACCAGCTGGTCGCGCTGCTGCACCCGGACAAGGCCGCGGACATGACCAAGTCCGTCCTCAAGATCTACCAGGACGGCGGCTGGGTCCCGCGCTGGGCGCTCGCCGGCGGCGAGACGAACGTGATGAGCGGCGACCCCGTCACGCCGTGGGTGGTCGACAATTACCGTCGCGGCCTCCTCGACGACCGGACCGCGCGTCAGCTCTTCGACGCGCTGTGGCGCAACGCCAGCGAAGTGCCCGCGGACCAGTCGATCTTCCGGGGCCGCGACGGCAACCCCACCTACGTCGAGAACGGCTGGATCGGCTACCAGGACCTCCCGGGCTACACCTACGGCGACACCCGGCAGGCCGGCTCGGCGACCCTCGAGTACGCCCTCGGCGACTGCGCCCTGTCCACCATGGCTGCCGGATTGGGCTACGGCGACAAGGCCGTGACACTGCGGGCGCGCTGCGGCAACTTCGCGCACCTGTGGGACACGAGCGTCGAATCCCACGGCTTCACCGGCTTCCCCCGGACGAAGGCCGCGGACGGCACCGGCGTCGGCGACCCCGACCCGGCGAAGTCGACCGGCTTCCACGAGGGCACGCCGTGGCAGTACCAGTGGCTGGCCCAGCAGGACACCGCGAAGCTGTTCGGCCTGATGGGCGGCCCGGCGCAGGCGCAGCAGCGGCTCGACACCTTCTTCGACATGCCGCTGCTGCTCACCGATCCGGCGAAGGCCGCCAAGGACTCCTGGGTCCACGGCGCGTACGACTACCACAACAACTTCGCCTTCAACCCGAACAACGAGCCCGACCTGCACGCGCCCTGGATGTACAGCTGGACGGGCGCGCCGTGGAAGACCTCGGCCGTGCTGCGCGCGGCTCGGACGCTGTTCACGGACACGCCGTACGGCATGCCGGGCAACGACGACCTCGGCACCATCTCGTCGTGGCTCGTCTTCGGCATGACCGGCGTCTTCGAGGCGCAACCGGGCTCCGGGACGTACCTGCTCAGCACGCCGATGTTCGAGAAGGTCGAGATCCACCCGGCCGGCGGCCGCAAGATCGAGATCGAGGCACCCGGCGCGAGCGCGGCGAAGCTGCAGTACACAAAGGACGTCCGGATCGGACACCGCGATTACGCCCGAAGCTGGATCTCGCACGAGAACCTGCTCCGGGCGGGCAAGATCCGCTTCTCCCTGAGCGACACCCCCACCGCCTGGGGCACGAGCTCGGTCCCGCCCGCGATCTAACCTCATGAGTCCCCTCGGCGTGTTGGTGTCAACGGAACGAGACAGTTTCAATGGACATCATGTTGAGGTGGCAGCAGGCGGAGGGAAAGCGCCACGCGCTCGACGGACCGTTCCCTCCGCGTCCGGAGGAACAGTTCGTGGCTTTGTGCGGGGAAGAAGTGACCGTCGCGGTGAAGGATGTTCCGCAGCTCGGGGGCAACTGGTTCGACCCGACGTGCGCCGAATGCGAGTCGGCGTGGCTGGCGCGGTGCTGATCGACGCCGATCGGGACCACCGGCTGCTGGAGCGCATCCGCGACCTGCACGCCTCGCTCGCCCCGGATCTGGCGTGGCTGGCCAGGACCGTCGGGGAGGAGGCGCCGCGCCCCGACATCCTCCGCGACCTGGGGGAGCGCCTCGCCGACCTCGGCGAGGACCTGATCACCCGCGCCGACGAGCTCGACGCCGAGGTCCGGGCCGGCCTCCCGGACCACGGCTGGCTCCCCGAAGCGGGCGCACGGCGGCGCGCGCTGGCCGTCGCCCACCAGGTCGGCCCGCACCCCCTCCGGTGCGGGCCGATCTTCCTGGCCGTCTGCGGCGCGGCTTGCTTCCCCTTCTACGGGACAGACCCGACCGAGCGGACAACACGCCACGAACGGTGCGAAAAGTGCCTCCACGTGCGCTGACCGGCCGTTTCTGCTGAGCTGGGGACATGACCGACCAGAAACCGACGGCGACCGAGCGATTCTTCCGCATCGCCATCGCGATCAAGGGCCTCGACGGCGCGTTGCAGGTAGTCGGGGCACTGATCCTGGCGTTCATCCCCGCCTCGACGGTCAGCGGGTTCACCCACGCGGTGATCACCCGCGACTTGCTGGGCGACCCCTCGGGCACGCTGGCGCGCCACTTGGAATCGGCGACGGAGAACTTCCTCCACGGCGACACCAAAACATTCGCCGTCGCGTACTTGCTCGCCCACGGCCTGATCAAGCTCGGCCTGGTGTGGGCCCTGGCCCGCAAGATCGTCCGAGCCTACCCGATCGCGGCCGCCATCTTGGCCGCATTCGTCGTCTACGAGATCTTCCGAGCGGTCCACACCCACTCGATTGCCCTACCGTTCTTCGCCGCCCTCGACATAGTGATCATCGTGCTCGTACTGCGGGAGTACCGCCAGCTCAAGCGCGGTTGAAAGGCACGGCAAGGCAGGCAACGGCGGCAGACCCGGGAAGTCACCGGGCTTCACGCGGCAACGGGAAACCGAACAGTCGTGCTGTCGACCTCCAAGGGTTCGACATAGAGGGCGGTGGCATTATCCGAGCCACCACGCGCCAGCGCGGCTTCGACGAGTTCCGCAGCGCCCCGACCCGGCTGCGCCAGCACAGCACGAATCCCACTCCCGGTGAGCGGCTTGTGCACCCCATCACTGGTCAGCAGCAAACCCGCGCCGGCCGTCTCCGCCGTCCCGATCTCATGCGCCTCGGCAGTGCGCACGCTGGTAGTGACGACGTGCTCCATCCGCGGCGTCACCGGCTGGTGCCGGGCCCGGAAGAACTCGGCGAGCGTGTGGTCGGTGGTCAGCCGGCTCAGCGTGGTGCCGTCCCAGGAGTACGCTCTGGCGTCACCCACCCAGGCGATGCGGTACCCGCCGTGCGCGGCCGGCATGGCGACGACGAGCACGGCGTCCCCGAGCGTCTGCTCGCGCACCGCGCGCTGTGCGGCGAGCACGGCCTCGACCGGTCCTTTGTGGACCGGTGTGCGCGCGGCGGCCGCGGCGGCGGTGCGGGCGGCGCGCGCGGCGGCGGGATCGTCCCCGACGCCGTCGGCGAGGGCGAACGCGATGCCGGGCCCGCCGGCCGCGGCGTACGCCCCGACGGCGTCGGCGTTGAGTGAGCGCGGCCCCTGCGCACTCGCGGTGTGCCAGCGTGGGTAACCCGGACGGGTGGTGATCATCGCGGCCTCCTCATCCCCTCTGTCTCCATGATCCGCGCCGAACCTAAGGGGCGGCTGAGACTTTCCGGGTACCTTGGAGAGGGGGTGGGGGATGGAGTTCCGGATTCTCGGGCCGCTGGCGGTCTCGCGCGCCGACGGCCGCCCGGCCGTGCTCGGCGGGTGCAAGCCGCGGACGCTGCTGGCGGCGTTGCTGCTGGCCCGCGGGCGTGTGGTGCCCGACGAACGGCTGATTTCGCTGCTGTGGCAAGGCGAACGGCCGTCGACGGTCGACGCGCAGGTGTGCACGTACGTCTCCCGCCTGCGCAAGGCCCTCGGGCGCCCGGCGCGGCTGGTCCGCACCGGCGGCGGCTACCTGCTGACGCCGGGCGGGACCGTCGACGCCGAGGAGTTCGAGCGGCTGGCGTCGTCGGGTCACGACGAGCTGCGCGCGAACCGCCCGGCCCGCGCGGCGGGGCTGTTCCGCGCCGCACTGGAGCTGTGGCGCGGTCCGGTGCTCGCCGGCGTCGCCGAACCGCTCCGAGCGGGTGAGGCGGCGCGGTTCGACGAGCTGCGCCTGACGGCACTGGAGGGCCGTCTCGAGGCCGAAATCGCGGCGGGCGAGCACCGGCGCGCGGTGCCCGACGCGACGGCGTTCGTCCTCGAGCACCCGATGCGGGAGCGGGCGCGGGCCCTGCTCATGGCCGCGCTCTGCGCGAGCGGCCGGCCGGCGGACGCGGTGGCGGTGTACCACCGCGGCCGCCACCTCCTCGACGAGCGGCTCGGGATCGCGCCGGGGCCGACGCTGCGGGCGGCGTACCAGCAGGTGCTGGACGTTCAGCCCGGGTAGGGCGACGACTGGAAGTCACGATCGAGTTCGGCGGGCGAGCGCGGCAGCCAGTACCGGGCGAGCGCGCGGACCTGTTCGCGCGGCAGGGCGGGGTTGACGTGCCGGTGGTCGGGTTTGGCGATGGACTGCAGCGCCCAGCCGAAGCCGATCATCGGGTGGATCCGCGCCCACCGGTGCCGGTCGATGCCGAGGACCATCTGCGCGCGCAGGACGGAGTGCCAGAAGTGGTAGCCGCCCGGCGGGTTCCCGTTCATGGTGTGCACCTCCGACTCTTCCGGCGCGCGCCGCGGGTCGAAGAGGATGCCCTGCCCGAAGGCGGCGAAGGCCTTGACCAGGCCGGCTTCGTCACGGCGGTAGAAGTGGTCGAAGTTGTCGAGCTGCAGCGTCGAGAGAGTTTTCAGCGGCCCTTCGACCGGCTTGGCGAACTCGGCGTAGTTCTTCGGGTACGCCGGTTCCCGGCTCAGCTCCCGCCACTTCTCGTACAGGCCTTCCGGAGCGTTCTGCTGGATGAAGGGGAAGAGCACCGCGTAGGCGTCCTGGACTTCCTGGGACGGGTGGTACAGCGAGATTTCGTCGAGCTGGTACCAGAGTTCGTTGGCCCGGCGGTCCCCGAGCATCCCGGGCACGGGCGGCAGCCCGGTGTCCGCGGCGGCGGTCCCGACGGTGCTCCCGGCCAGCGCCACCCCGGCAACGGTGGCGGCCCCGATTTTGAGCAGGCTACGGCGATCCATGGTGTACCCCCTGGTCTGGCGGCCCCCTGCCGCCGTTCGCTGCCAAGGTACGGAAGATTTCTATACTTTCTCTGTAAGATCGTTTTGTGGACGACTACCGCGCGCTGGAGAACTTGGTCTTTTCGTACGCGTCGCTGGTCGACGCGGGGGACTTCGCCGGGGTGGGCGAGTTGTTCGCGGAGGGAGCGTTCGCGGGCAGCGGCGGCGCGCTGCGAGGCGCGGCGGCGGTCGAGCGGATGCTGCGCGAGACGGTGATCGTTTACGAAGACGGCACACCGCGCACCAAGCACGTGACGACGAACGTGGCCCTCGAGGTATCGGGCGCGACGGCGTCGGGTCGCGCTTGCTTCACGGTGCTGCAGGCGGTTCCCGGGTTGCCGTTGCAGACGATCGCGGTGGGCCGGTACGAGGACAGTTTCACGTTGGCCGACGGCGGCTGGCGGTTCACGGAACGCCGGGCGACGGTGGACCTCGTCGGTGACGTCAGCCACCACCTGCGGTCGTAGCCTGTTCCGTGACGAACGCTCTGTCGCCGCGGCGATCGGTGAAGTGGCCCGGGCTTCCGAAGAAGCCCGGGCACCCGGTGTCAGCTCTGCAGGTCGTACACCGTCTGGCCGTCAACCGTGGTGGCCGTGAAGTTCGCCGTCACCCACTCCGTGATCTCCGACGACCCGCCGCCCGGCCCACCTCCCCGGCCACCTTCGATGTAGTACTTGACCTCGCCCGCGGCCACGTAAGCCTTGAACTCCGCCAGTGTCGGCGCCGGGTCCGAACCGCTCCAGCCACCGATGCCGATCACGGCCTTGCCGCTGGCCAGCTCCAGCGACGCCGCACTCTGCGACCCCGTCGTTGCCGCGGCCCACTTCGTCGTGGTCTGGGCCAGCAAGGAGCCGACCGCGCTCGACGATGAATCAGGACCGCCACCGAAGCCGCCCATCGCGCTCGAAGTCGGACCCGACGTGGGGATCGACCCCGAGTGCGCCACCGACGCCGTCTCGACGCCGTAAGCCGCGGACGACACACCGATCGTCAGGACCACCGCCGTCGCCACGACGGCGACCACCCGGCGCGAGGCCGGCACGCCCATCACCAGCACCGTGCCCACCAGCACCCCGAGCGCCGCGACGATCCAGCGCAGCGCCGGGAACCACTCCGGCGTCCGGTCCAGCAGGATGAACGACCACACCGCCGTCGCCACGACCATCCCGGCCAGCGTGGCCCGCGGCGCCAGGTGCGCGCGGCCCTGCCACAGCGCGCGGCCCGAAATCGCGACCAGCGCCGCGATCGCCGGCGCCAGTGCGACCGCGTAGTACGGGTGCACGGTGCCGCTCATGAAGCTGAACACCAGCGCCGTCACGACCAGCCAGCCGCCCCACAGCACCAGCGCCGCCCGGGTCGCGTCCGTCCGCGGCGCGCGGCGCGTGAACCACAACCCGGCGACCAGCCCGATCAGCGCGGCCGGCAGCAGCCACGAAACCTCCGTGCCGAAGCTGGCGCCGAACATCCGGAACAGGCCCGACGCGCCGCCGAACCCGGTGTTGCCGCCCATGCCGCCGCCGATGCCGCCGTTGCCCTCGCCGCCGAAGATGCGGCCCAACCCGTTGTAGCCCAGCGCGAGTTCGAGCAGACTGTCCCCTTCGGACCCGCCGATGTACGGCCGCGACGACGCCGGCCACAGGTCCACCAGCGCGATGAACCAGCCCGCCGAAACGACCAGCGCCACGACCGCACCACCGAGGTGCAGCAGCCGCTTGCCCAGCGACGCCGGCGCCGCGAGCAGGTACACCAGGCCGAACGCCGGCAGCACCAGGAACGCCTGCATCATCTTGGCCAGGAAGCCGAACCCGATCGCGGCTCCGGCCAGCGCGAGCCACCGCGGGTTCGCCGTTTCCGTGGCCCGCACGACGAAGTAGGCACCCGCCACCATCAGCAGAACCAGCAGCGCGTCCGGGTTGTTGAAACGGAACATCAGCGCCGCGACCGGCGTGACCGCCAGCATCGCTCCCGCCAGCAGCCCGGCGACCGGGCCCGACGTCCGCTTCACCGTCAGGTAAAGGATCCCGACGGAGGCGACACCCATGAGCGCTTGCGGGGCCAGCACGGTGAAACTGGAGAAGCCGAAGATCCGGGCGAAGGCCGTGCCGACCCACAGGGCCGCGGGCGGCTTGTCGACGGTCAGCACGTTCCCCGAGTCCAGCGAGCCGAACAGCCACGCCTTCCAGCTCTGCGTCCCGGACTGGACGGCGGCGGCGTAGAAGGAGTTGCCGTAGCCGGACGCGGTCAGGTTCCAGAAGTACAGCACCGTGGTGGCGGCCAGCAGCCCGAACGCGGCCGGGCGGACCCAGCGCGGTGGTGCGTGCGCGGCGGGCTCCTTGCGGTGCTCGGCGACCCGGGCGGGCAGGACGGTGGTCATCAGTACTCCTTCTGAGAGGTGGCCTGGCGGCGCGGGTTGAACACCCAGCCGCGCAGCAGCAGGAACCGGAGCACCGTGGCGGCGAGGTTCGCCAGCACCAGCACAATGAGCTCCAGGACGAGGCCGGGGGTGGTGGATCCGTTGAGCAGGGCCAGTGCCCCGCTGGTGAGCGCGAGCCCGAGGCCGAAGACGAGCAGCCCTTCGAACTGGTGGCGTCCGGCGCCGGCGCGGCCGCGGATGCCGAACGTCAGCCGCCGGTTCAGCGCGGTGTTCCCGACCGCCGTCACCAGCAGCGCGGCGAAGTTCGCCGGCTGCGCCCCGGCGACCGTGCGCAGCAGCAGGAACAGCACGAGGTAGGCGAGCGTGCTGCTGACGCCGATCGCGGCGAACCGCACCAGCTGCGTCACCAGCCGCGGCGGCACGCCCGGAGCGTCGACGCCGATCGGCTGCCGGCCGAGCTGCTCGCGCAGCCTGCTGACCGGGATGTCCCCGGTGAAGGTGGCCCGGGTGACCCGGGCGATGCCCTTGAGGTCCTCGGTGGCGGTTTTGAGGAGGTTGACCGACGAATCGGGGTCGTCGACCCAGTCGACCGGCACCTCGTGGATGCGCAGCCCGGCGCGCTGGGCCAGGACCAGCAGCTCGGTGTCGAAGAACCAGCCGGTGTCCACGACGTGCGGCAGCAGTTCACGGGCGACGTCGGCGCGGATGGCCTTGAAGCCGCACTGCGCGTCGCTGAACTTCGCGGCGAGCGTCGAGCGGAGAATCAGGTTGTAGCACCGGGAAATGAACTCGCGCTTCGGCCCCCGCACCACCCGCGCCCCCCGGGCGAGCCTGCTGCCGATGGCGAGATCGGAGTGCCCGGACAGCAATGGTGCGACGAGCGGCCCGAGCGCGGCGAGATCGGTGGAGAGATCGACGTCCATGTAGGCGAGCACGGCGGCGTCGGAGGCTCGCCACACGGCGTTGAGCGCGCGGCCGCGGCCCTTCTCGTCGAGGTGGTGGACGGCGACCTCGGGGAACTCCCGGGCGAGCCGTTCGGCCACCTGCAGCGTCGCATCGGTGCTCGCGTTGTCGGCGACGGTGATCCGGTACGGGTAGGAGACGTGCTCGGCCAGGTGCGCGTGCAGCCGGCGGATGCACGGTTCGAGGTCGGCCTCTTCGTTGTAGACCGGGATGACGACGTCGAGAACGGGCTGCGGGCCGGCCAGATCGACCGGGACGCTCCCGGGCCGCGATGCGGGGGCGGTGGCTGTCATGCCCCTACGATCGCGGCCGCCGCTTTGGTGATCGTGTGTTCTCTCTGTGCGGTTCCTGTGTGGTGCCAGGTTCGCGGGCCGGGCACCGCACCGGACTCAGCTGTGCGCCCGCAGCGGCACCACTTCGCCGGCCCGGCCGGGCTCGCGCCGGAACGCCGTGGTGCAGATCGTCAGCGTCACGAACGCCCCGTACTTCGGATGCCGGTCGACGTAGACCTCGGCGGCGAAGCAGGCGTTCGCCAGGACGTCCCGCCGGGAGTGGATCTGCTCGAACCCGATGCCCGCCGGGCAGAACAGCGAGACCACGATGTCGCCGTCCACCGGGCGGGTCCACAGGATCGCCGGCCGGCGGCCGTCCACCGTGCAGATCCGGGCGCCCGCGAAGGCCGAGCGGAGCCGGTGCTGCACCACGATCGCGCGCAGCCGGCCACGCACGTGACGGCGGGCGGCGCGCCAGTAGAAGACCCAGTTGAACGCCGCCACCAACGCGACGACGGACCAGACGGGCCCGAGCCAGCGGACCAGGTTGACCAGGGCGTAGGGCAGGAGTGTCACGGCGAGCAACTCGTAGCGCCAGTGGTAAAGCCACAGCACCGGGTTGGACCGCTTCACGGGGGCCAGGTGCCGAGCCAGTTCGGGGACGTGGTTGTCGTGGGTCATGACCGTGCTCCTTCGCAGCCGTCGGCGACCGGGACGGCGGTCGTGGGCGCCCGGCGGACGACTCCGGTGCCGGTGCAGGCCGGGCAAGCCGCGCCGTCGGTCGAGCTGAGCCCGTGGCCGCCGCAGGAAATACAGGCGTGCACGGTGTCCCAGCGAGGATCGCGGTAGGTGCGGGTGCCTCTGGCCCCGCGGCGAACCTCCCAGCCACGCGCTTCGGCGCGGGCGTCTTCCTCGGTGGCGAACAGCCAAGTGCCGAGGCGGTAGAGCAGCCGGTCGAACCAACTGCGTTGGCCGGACGTAGGTAGGTTGTGGTCTTGCATCGTGGCACCCCCGGAGTGAACGCACGGACTCGGAAGGCCGACCCGGTAGGGTCGCCCACGGGCGGCTCGGGGAGGCCGCCGGGCACTTTGCGTGGTGCCCCAGCTGCGCGCGGTCGCGACCGATACGGCGGAAGGGTGGCCCTCTAGCTGGGGATGCAACCCGTTCGGGCGAGTCAGGCGATGTCCGCACCAACGAACAGTCAGCGATGAGATAAGGTGCGCTCTGTGTCCACATATTGTCACCTCCCTACCTCTGCCTACCTGAGTAGGTAAGGCTGGTGCCGAGTGCTTACCTACATTCTATGTCGACCGCCCCGCGGCCGATAGGTACTGATGTGGTAACGGTGACGGCCGAGCAGGTGGGTGCCGAGCTGCGGCGGCTGCGCAAAGCGGCCGGCCAGACCCAGGCGGACGTGGCCCGCATCGTCGGCGTGAGCCGGGCCAACCTGACCCAGTGGGAGACCGGCCGCTACCTCCCGTCGGTGGAGAACGCCAGGCTGCTCGACGATCACTTCCGGGCGGCGAATGCGCTGGTGGAGCTGGCCGAAGCGGCGCGCTCGCCGGGACAAGCCTCGGCTGGGGTCCTCACCACGGGGGGATCCTTGCTCGACGTCTTCCGGCGGGCCGGGGCCGCCCTCGCCCAGGAGCTGATCCGCGACGAGAACGGCCGTGCGGTCGGCTGGCGGCACAACCTCCAGAAGCGAGGCAAGCAGACGACGCTCGCCACCGCCTACGGGATCAGTGCGATGGTCGTGCTGGGCGAGCCCTACATCGACCTACATGCGGTGGTCCAAGACCTCTACGCCAAGCGGACCGAATACGGCTGGCAAGGCCGGTCCGAGGGCCGCCGCCCCGAGGTCACGGCGGCGGTCGTGGACGCGCTGTCCCAGACCAGCACCGTCCTGTCGGCGGAGGAAGGGCTCGAAAGCCTCGAGAGCTCGCTGGACGACTACAGCCGGACGCGGCCCTTCCTGCTCTCCGCCGCTCTACGCACTTCGGTCCGGCTCGCGCCGGACGCCCCGTTGACCCGCGGCCTGACGGACGACCTCCTCGCGGCCCGGCTCGACTTCGACGGCGTCCCGCTCTGGGGCGAGAAGAAGGAGCCCCGGCTGGTGGCGCCCGAACCGTCGACAGCGCACACGGCCCGGGCCGTCGTGGCGCTGCGGGCTCTCCTGCGCACCGGCGACGACCGCGCCGACGTCCGGGACGCCGTCGAGATCGGCACCAAGTGGCTCCTCGACCGGAACCACCCGGACGACGGAATCATGGAAGACCTGGCGCTGCCCCAGCCCGGTGGCCGGGACGCCGTCCGGGTGAACATCAAGCACTTCACTTCCGCGTGGGTCGTCCAGGCCCTGGCCGAGGCACCGCAGGTGCCGGCGGTCCGGCTGAGCCGCGCGCTCAGCTCCCTGTGGGAACGCTACGAAGCCGGTGTCGGCCTGTGGGCCTGGGGCAGTGGTGACCTCCCCATCTGGATGACCCTCGACGCCGTGACGGCGCTGCGCTCGGCTGCGCTGGTCTTCGCGGCACCTCCGTTCCTTCCTCCTGCGGCCGCAGAATAGAGACCCTCTCCCGATGAGCACGACACCGAGGGTCGTCGCCGACGACCACGTCTTCCCACGACAGCTCGCGAAAGCCTTGCGTGGCTGCGAGTCCCAGCCCGGGCTGACCGAGCTGGCGGCGGCAGCCGAGCACGTGCGCGCCGACCGTGGTGCGTTCGCCGCGTGGCTGCGCGACCTGGCCGCCGCCGACGCGGCGGTCGCCGAGATCGCGAAACGCTCGTACTGGCATCCCAACGGCTTCGCGAAGATCGTCCTCCACGCCGGTATAGAGCCGGAGTTCCGCGTCCGCCTGCACGTCTGGCCGCGCAGCGAAACACCGTCCCGCGGGGAATCCAACCCGCACAGCCACCGCTGGGAGTTCGCCTCGCACGTGCTGGTGGGGACCGGGATGCACATGGTCGAGTTCGCGGAGACGGCCGAGGGCGGCAAGCCCTTCCGGCGGTACCGCTACGGCACGGACCCCGCGAATCCATCCGCCCTGACCGCCGACGGTGAGGCGCGGCTCAAGCGCCGGGCGGTTCCGCACGTCCAGGGTGGTGACGTCTACACCTGCGACACGGAGATCGTGCACACGGTGCGGCCGATCGACGCCGGGCTCACCGCCACGGTCGTGATCCAGGGACCCCGGCGGACACCCACCACGGTCGTCTACTGCGAGCCCGGGGAAAGCGACGACCAGCCCAACTTCGATCTCACCGAAGCCGACTTCCACGAGCTCGTGACCGCTGTGCGGGCGAGCCTGGCCGGCGAGGTCGCGTCATGAGGTTCGGGGAGAGGGCGGACCAGGCCCGGAAACGGAGCCGGCCGGGCATTCTGACCGACCGGGCGATCCGGCGCGCCCTCGGTGCCGGCGAGCTGAGGGTGGATCCGTTCGATCCCGCGTTGGTGCGGCCGGCCGCGCTCAGCCTGCGGCTGGGCCACGAGGCGTTCAGCCTGGTGACCACCGGCCCGGTGGACGTCGCGGACCGTTCGACCCACCCCGAGCTCGTCCCGAAGGAGCCGGACGGACGCGGGCGGCTGACCGTCGAGCCGGGGGAGGTGGTGCTCGCCCCGACGCTGGAAAAGATCGGCCTGTCCGGGAACTTGGCCGGCCTCGTCGACGGCACCAGCGACTACGCGAGGCTCGGGATCAGCGTGGTGCTGTGCGGGCAAGTCAGTCCCGGCTTCGGCCACGAGACCGGCGCAGTGCTCACCCTGGAGATCGTCAACCACCTCCGGCACCCGGTGCTGTTGTATCCCGGAGTGCGCATCTGCAACTTGATGCTGTTCGCCTCCACCGGGAGCGAGCTGTCCTACGGCACCATGCCGCACAATTATTCGAGTGACCACGCGGTCGTCGCATCCCGATTGGCGGATCATGTCCGATACCACTGAGAAGTGCCTCGGCGACCTGGGCGAGCGCGGCATCCAGGAACACGTCCTGCGGCCGCGTTACGGCGGCACGGAAGGCTTCGGCGACGACAGCGCCCTTCTCGGGGCGGTGAACGCACCGAGCGAACTCGTGGCGACGACCGACAGTTGCCCGACGCCGTTGGTCAATCTCCTGCGCGAGCCCGACCTGTACCACGCGGGCTGGCTGCTGGCCACGATCAACCTGTCGGACCTCGCCGCGGCCGGGGCCGAGCCGCTGGGGCTCGTCGTCAACTACACGCTGCCGAAATCGACCACGGTCGGGGCCTTCGAGCGGCTGCTCGACGGCGTCGACGACTGCTGCGCCGCGCACGACACCAAGGTCGTCGGAGGCGACATCCGGGACGGTGCCGTGACGCAGCTGACGGCCACCGCGATCGGCCGGTGCGTTCCGGGCAGCAGGCTCCGGCGATCCGGCGCTGTCGCCGGGGACCGCCTGCTGCTGGTCGGATCCCCCGGCTACCTCTGGGCCGCGGCCCTGCTGGAGACGGGCCAGGCGACTCTCCCGGAGCCGGGCCGCTCGGACGTCTGGGAGCGCGCCTGCCGGCCGATGGCCCAGCTGAAGGCCGGGCGGCTGCTGGCTGCCTCCGGACTCGCGCGGGCGGCGATGGACGTTTCCGACGGCCTGTTCGCGACGGTCCGCACCCTCTGTGAAGCGAATGGCCTCGGTGCGTCCGTCGCCGAAGAGTGCACCCTCGACGAACGGCCGGCTTCGGTGGCCCGGCAGTGCGGGTTGACGCCGTTCGCCCTCGCCCAGACCTGGGGCGACTGGGGCCTCGTCGTCGCGGTCCGGGCCGAGGACGTCGAGGTGGCCACCAAGACCCTGCGCGAAGAAGGCGTCGCGACGCAGGAGATCGGGACACTCACGTCCGGCGGTGAGCTCACGAGGGGAACGACTCCCTGGCAGGGGATCGCCCAAGAGCGGTTCTCGGCCAGTTCCTGGCACGGCGGCGAACTGTCCACATTGATCACCGACGTGCTGGGCGTGCCCGCTTAGCTGTGCGCGCGCAGCGGAACCACGTTGCTCGGGACCTGTGCCCGGCTCGGTTCCCGCGGGCCGCCGGTCGGGCTGATGGTCAGCGTCACGAGGCTCGCGTACTTCGGGTGGCGGTCGACGTAGACGGCCGGGACGGAACACGCCGCGGCCAAGGCGGTGCGCCGGCGGTGCAACGGCTCGAACGCCTCGCGCCCGAACAGGGAAACGACGATGTCACCGCCGCGCGGCCGCGACCACAGGATCGCCGGACGCCGGCCACCGGGCAGCCGGAGCAGGGGGAACACCGCGCGCAGCCGGTGCTGGAGCCGGACGGCCTGGATCCGGTCCCGCACCCGGTCGCGCCGCACCACGGCCAGCCCGAGCGCGGTGGCGAGCACCGCCGATGTCCACAGTGGACCTGACCACAGTGCGAACGTCACCAAGGCGTAGGGAAGCAGTGTCACCGCCAGGATTTCCCAGCGCCAGTGGTAGAGCCGAACGGCGAACGATGCCTGCCTGCGGGTCATTTCCGTGCTCCTTCCGGTGATCCGGCGGCGGAGGATGCCGCCGAGGTGGCGCAAGAGACGTCCGGCGCCGACGCCCAGTACGAGGGTCGTGACGATCGCCAGGCCGGGTGTCATGTCGGGATCCGGGTTTTCGGGGCGGGCTCGGGCGGGAGGTCCCGGTCGCGGCCGAGCTGCCAGGTCCAGCGCCACCCGGCCCAGATCGCGACGACGGATCCCAGCAGGATCAGGACAAAGGCCTGTCCGACCAGTCCATCGAGCGGCGCGAGCCGCAACAGCACCAGCAGGGCCCACAACTGGGACGCGGTGAACGGGATCACGAGCCCGGCCGCGTAGACGCCCCGGCGCCAGCGGCTGCGGCCCGGTGCGGTGGTGTGAAGATCCATGAATGCCCTCCTCCTCAGGGATCCAGCAAACCTCCGGTTCGCGCGGGAGTCTGTGTCATCCGGCACAAAGCACGAGATTCACCGCGCCAGCCGCCGAAGTTCAGCCGGGCGGTGGATCGTCACCCGCCTCCGGCTGGTGGTGATGACGCCGCGACGCCGGAGTTCCCGGGTCGCACGCGCCCAAGATTCACGAGACAGCGCCACGGTCATCGCCAGTTCCGCTTGGGTCGCGGGCACGGTGATCTCGACCGATCCGTTGCGGTGCACACCCAGCTGCACGGCGAGCAGCACGAGCTGCGCCGCGACGCGGCGGATCGGAGATCCGCCGGTCACCTCCAGCCACTGACGGCCGGCGCCTCGCAGACGCGCGCTCAACACGAGGACGAGCGCCCAGGAAATCCGCGCATCCCGTTGGCACAGCGCCACGAACCGGCTGCCGGGAACCTCCAGGGCTTCGACGGCCACCAGCGCCTCCACGGTCGCCGACCGCGTCTGGTCATCGATCGCGGCCAGCTCGCCGACGATGTCACCGGCCCGGCGCACACCTACGAAGACTTCGCGCCCATCAGGGGTCACACTCGTGACCCGCACATGTCCGGACAGCAGCATCAGCACGCTTCTGGTCGGATCGCCTTCGAGGCAGAGCCGGTCGGCGGGGCGGAAGAACCGCCGGGTGGCCGCCGCATCCAGCGTCTCGCGGCCGTCTTTGCCCAGCAGGGCGCGGAACCCGTGGTTTTCCATGGCGTGCCACCTCCCCTCGTGGCTCGGCTATGCGGTCAGGCTTTGTCCTGGTGCTCTTGCCTCGGGCGTGTAGAGCCAGCCGCGCAGCCGTTCTTCGCCGAGCTTGAAATGGACGGCACGCGTAAAGGCGCTGCGATCGATTCCGGGGTAGCCGTGTCGCACGACCGACCGGTGGATCTCCTGGGAGACCGCCAATGCGAGCGGCTCGGTGGTCTCGCACAGGCGGCGCTTGAGCTCGGGAGAGTCGACGAGCCGGCAGGCGATGTCGACGTCCTCGCCGTAGGAGGTGCGGGCATCGCGGTGCACCTCACCGGCGTGCAGGGCGACGCGCAACCGGAAGGCGAGCTCGGGCCGGGATTCGGCGTGCTTGACGAGGAGCTCCGCGAGCCTCGGAACCACGGCGGTGAGCAGGAGCGTCTTGGGCAGCTGATCGTGCGGCCGGATCAGGCAGAGAGCCCCGTCTCCGCGGTCGACGAACTTGTCTCGGTGCTTCTGGCCGATCCTTCCGGCCGCGAGGGCTTCGTCAAGCAGCTCGTAGAGGGCCGTCCGAAGCTGAGTGCGCACCGAGTTCGTCGTCTGGGTCGACCCTTCGATGTCGACCGCCATGATGGCCCGGTGCCGGGGTATGTCAGCTGAGTTGTCCATGGCCCGCTCCCTGCCTTCAGATCAAAACTGAAGTTCAGTCAACTTGACTGTAGGGCTCTGTAATGCCCGTGGACAACCGGAGACATGCTGGTCGTTACCCGTTCGGTGCTTTGGGTATTCCGCTTTCGTGTAAGGTTCAGCGCCTACCGCGGCGGGTCGGCTTGTGGCGGCACGGGTAGGCAAGAGTAAACTTCTTGCTCTTACCTACCTCTACTGAACTACACTGAACTCCCCTGAAGGGTGGCCAATCATGTCCCCAGCGGAGCCGCGGCCTGCGCTTGCGCGCCGTCTGCGCGCGCTGAGGGAAGATGCGGGCCTCACCCAGGCTCAGCTCGCCCAAGCCCTCGGCCGGGCGAAGCCGCTCAGTACCGGGCTCATCTCGTCCTGGGAGAACACCCAAAGACCGGTCACCCCGCCGCTCCCGCGGTTGAACGCATACGCAACACTGTTCGCCAGCCCCTTGAACATGGACGGCGACACCGTCCTCCCCGTCGAGCAGTTGACGGACGAAGAGCAAGTACGCCGCAAGAACCTGCTGGCCGAGTTGCTCTGGCTGCGTGACGGACGAGAGACCGTCGAGTCCGCTACGGCTCGGACGGACTTCTGGCAGTTCGGGACGGACGAGAACATCACCATCGTCTGCGCCCAGCTCCCGGAGAGATACCGGCAGCATCTCACCTACGCGGACCCCGAGAACGCCGACTATGTCTTGCTGTACACGTACGCCGACCCAGACGCATTGATCGAGCTGTTCGGTCACATCCGGTCACGAAATCCTGATAGCGGTGTCAAGTTTCTGACTGCGGGAGAGCTGAAGGCCGACGACTACACGGCCCATCTGGTCCTGCTCGGCGGCGTGGACTGGAACACCGTGACGAAGGATGTGATCGAGCGCGTCGACCTACCGGTGGAGCAGGTCAGCCGCAACGCGGAACCGGAGAACAACGGTTTCCGTGTAGAACATAACGGCCAGGCCCGGCTGTTCGCGCCACGGCTTGACAAAGGTGGGCATCTGCTGGAAGACGTAGCGCACTTCTACCGAGGGGTGAGTCCGTTCAACCCGCGGCGCACCGTTACCGTGTGCAACGGCATGTACGGTCGCGGCACGCTTGGCGCAGTGCGGGCCCTCACTGACGCCCGGTTCCGTGATGAAAACTGGGCATACCTACAGGATCGCTTCGGCGACGCCGAAACCTTCAGTGTCATCAGCCGTGTGCCCGTCGTCGGCGGGCAAGGGCTCACCCCAGACTGGACTGTTGAGGAGAACAGGTTGCACGAGTGGCCCGAGGCGGGCGCATAATGCCGCGGCAGCACGTTACGCACCGCCATCTGCTGACTCGGGTAGACGCCCGGAGCACCCCGCCGGCGAAGCTGGATGCGATCATTGTGCCGAATGGCCGTCCACCAGCTTATCTAAGGCAAGCCATTGACGCGGCGACGCTCCTAGGTGCGCACCTGTTGTTATTGTGCAGCTTGCGAGCCGACGCCCCCAACGCTGCCCTCCTGGCAAGCCGTGCCGGCGCTCGGGTCACAGCGATTGACGTCCGGCGATTGCCCGCGTGGGGTATACCCGCGTTCCAGACTGATCGGTTGCTTCGCCACTCCCGGTACAAACGGAAGGTCGACACCAGCCTGAAGCGGAACCTGGGGCTGTCCATCGCGGCTCTCGCCGGGTGGAGGCGGATCCTCTTCCTCGATGACGACATCGATTTGCCCGACCTGGAAGATCTCAGTGTGGCGGCGGGGGCGCTCGCCGAACACGCGGTCGTCGGGCTTGAGAACGATGGTATGCCGGACAACTCCGTCGTCTGTCACGCACTCCGAGACATCGGTGTCGACCAGGCCACCTTCATCGGCGGTGGCGCGCTCGCCGTCGGTGAGGACGCGTACGATTCGTTCTTTCCCAACATCTACAACGAGGACTGGTTCTTCCTGCTGGACGGCATGGGGTTGCGACCATCGGCTGTTACCGGCCTGGCGACGCAAAAGCCCTATGATCCCTACCGCGACGCCGATCGCGCCCGTGGCGAAGAATTAGGGGACACTCTCGCTGAAGGCGTGTACGGCTTGCTGGACAGTGGTCTCGGTCTTGGGGATGCTGACGAGAAGTACTGGCGCGCTTTCCTGCCTGACCGGAGGCGGATCATTCGCCACACCCTTGAACGCGTGGAATCGTCGACGATCGAACCGGCGCAGAAGGGGCGCATGATCACCGCGTTGAAAGCGGCAATCGGGCGCAGCCACCTCATCGAGCCGGAGCTCTGTGTCGATTACCTGCGCGCCTGGCAGACGGACAACGTCAACTGGTGCAGCCACATCCGCGAGTCCCGCCAAGATGTCGTGGGATTAGAAGGTGCGCTTGCAAGCCTCGGCATCGACCGCGACCGCATCCATCGGGGTGTCAAGCCCCGGGTCAGCATCGGCGTGTAGCGCCGATCGAACGGATTCTTTGCTCCGGCATGGCCGGCGCGAGGTCCTTGACAAAGACGTGACACAGCTCGGCGTCCTCTTGGACCCGGCCATCCGGCGAAGTCGTCCGCGCATAGCAGACGACCTCGCCGTGGCCCCAGTCCGTATATCCCAGCCGACGGTACAGTCGCGCCGCTCGGATGTTGTCGGTCCGGACCGCCAGCGCGACGCGCTCGTACCCTTCTTCCGACAAGTAATGCTCGACTGTGGCGACCAGTGCGCTCCCGATGCCGCGGTTGCGCAGCTCGCTGTGTACCTCGAGATGGGTCAACAACGGTACGCCGAACAGGTGCCTGCGGATCGGCTCCTCTTCCGCCCGCTCCAGCCACAGGTAGACGTCTCCGGCCGGGCGGTCGCCCAGCCAGGCGACGAACAGTGCGCCCAGGCCGTTTCGCTGCCGGTGCAGCCGGTCGATGAAGAATCCGTGGTCGCCCAAGGCGCTCGCGAACGGAAACACATCATCTGCACGGGCCGGCCTGAAGTAGGGCTCGGTCACGGCAGGCACTCCTGTTCGCCGGGGCACCACCATTTTGCCGGACGCGACAGCTCTTTGACCAGGGAACTTTCGTCGCTACTCACACGGTCGCGGTGAGATCGTACGCCGCCACACCGTCCACAGTAGACGCCTGATACCGCGAAGCAACCCACTCGGCGATCTGCTGGGCCGCGTCGGAACCGCTGTTGCCCTGCATCGACATACCCTCACCGAGGAAGTAGTGGATCTGCCCACTCGCCACGTACTCCTGGAACTGCGCCAGCGTCGGATACGGATCCGTCCCGTTGAACCCGCCCACCGCCATCACCGGCGCACCACTGGCCAGCTGGTAGCCCGCTGCGGCGTTCGACAGCACCGTGGCGGCCGTCCAGGTGTACTTCGAGGCGTCCTGCCGGAGCAACGCCGTGAGCGAAGCGCCAGGCATCGTCGTCGAAAGCAGCGAACCGGGGCCGCCGCCACGACCGCCGCCGAAGCCGCCGGGGCCACCGAAGCCACGGCCGCCACCGAAGCCGGATGACGGTCCCGCCGACGGAATGGCACCACTATGCGTCACCGCCGCCGTCGCCAGCGTGTACGCCCCCGTGCCGGACAGCACCACCACCATCGAAAAGATCGCCACGAACGAAGCCGCCCAGCGGGTCAGGTGGGTGGCGAAGAACAGCGCCACCGCCGCCAGCAGGCCGCCCACCAGGATCGTCGGGGCCAGCCACGGCTGCCACGACGACCCCGAAAGCAGCAGGTACGTCGTCAGGGCCGTCAACGCCACCCCGCCACTCAGCAGCCCGGACGCCGCGGGGCGCGAGCGCAGGCGCCACAGCTGGACCGCCGCCGTTCCGACCAGCGCCGCCACCGCCGGGGCCAAAGCGACCGTGTAGTACGGGTGGATGATGCCGCCCATGTAGCTGAACACCAGCGCCGTCACCAGCAGCCAGCCGCCCCACAGCAACAGCGCTGCCCGGGACGGGTCGGTGCGTGGGGCGCGGCGGGTGAACCACAGCCCCGCTCCCAGCGCCAGCAGCGCCGCCGGCAGCAGCCAGGCGATGCCGCCCGCCATCTCGCTGCCGAACAGCCTCGTCAGGCCCGTCGAACCCCAGCCGCGGCCGGCGCCGCCGCCGACGCTGCCCACCTCGTTGCCCGTGATGCGGCCGAAACCGTTGTAGCCGAAGATCAATTCCCACAGCGAATTCGTCTGCGAGCCGCCGATGTACGGCCGCGAAGCCGCCGGCCACAACGCGACCACCGCCAGGTACCAGGCCGCCGCCACCAGCACCGAGACCAGCGCGCCGAGCAGGTGCAGCAGCCGCTTGCCCAGGGACACCGGGGCGGCGACCAGGTAAGCGATACCGAACGCGGGCAGCACCAGGAACGCCTGCAGCATCTTCGCCAGGAACCCGAAGCCGACCGCGGCACCGGCCAGCGCGAGCCAGCGCGGGCTCGCCTTCTCGCACGCGCGCACCACGCAGTACGCGCCCGCCACCAGGAGCAGCACCAGCAGCGCGTCCGGGTTGTTGAACCGGAACATCAGCGCCGCGACCGGGGTCAGGGCCAGCACCAGGCCCGCGACGAGCCCGGCCGCCGGGCCGGACGAGCGGCGGACGGTCGCGTACAGCAGCCAGACCGAGCCCACGCCCATCAGGGCCTGCGGCACCAGGATGCTCCACGCGTTCACGCCGAACAGCCGCGCCGACAGGCTCATCACCCAGAGCGCGGCCGGGGTCTTGTCGACGGTGATCGCGTTCGCCGCGTCGCTGGAGCCGAAGAACAGTGCCTTCCAGCTCTGCGAGCCCGCCTGCGCGGCCGCGGAGTAGAAGGCGTTGGCCCAGCCGGAGGCGCTCAGGCCCCACAGGTAGAGCACCGCGGTGCCGAGCAGGAGGGCGGCCAAAGTGGGCCGGTGCCACGAACGGCGACCGGGAGCTGAAGAGGTCACGACGGTTTCGCGTGACGCGAGAGCGGTCATGAGCTCAGCTTGCGGTGTCCAGCTGGGGCCGGGTTGTGCCGAGCCTGTGCACGCGCTGTGCGGGCACGGCCACGGGGAGCCGCACCGCGAACTCCGTCCGCCCGGGCCGGCTGTGCGCCTCGATCGAGCCGTGGTGGGCGACGACGACGGCGGAGGCGATCGCCATCCCGAGCCCGGTGCTGCCGGCGTGGCGGGAGCGCGACGAGTCACCGCGGGCGAACCGCTCGAAGACGTCCGGCAGCAGGTCCGGCGCGATGCCGGGGCCGTCGTCGGTCACCGTGAGCACCGCGCTGCCGTCAGCCGAGCGGGCCAGCGCCGTCACCACCGTGGTGCCCGGCGGGGTGTGCGTGCGGGCGTTGGCCAGCAGGTTCGCCAGCACCTGGTGCAGGCGCTGGACGTCGCCGAACACGAGCACCGGGTCCGGCGGCAGCTCGAGCAGCCACCGGTGCCCGGGCCCGGCGACCCGGGCGTCCCCGACCGCGTCGGCGACCAGCCTGGTGAGGTCGACGTCGCGCGCGTCCAGGGGACGGCCCGCGTCGAGCCGGGCGAGCAGCAGCAGGTCCTCGACCAGCGCCGTCATCCGGACGGACTCGGACTGGATCCGGTCCATCGAGTGCGCGACGTCCGGCGGCACCAGCGCGCTGCCGCGGGCGGCCAGCTCGGCGTACCCGCGGATCGCGGCCAGCGGCGTGCGCAGCTCGTGGCTGGCGTCCGCGACGAACTGCCGGGCCCGGAGTTCGCTGCCGTGCCGCGCTTCGAGGGCCTGGGCGACGTGGCCGAGCATCAGGTTCAGCGCCGAGCCGACCTGGCCGACCTCGGTCCGCGGGTCGGTGTCGCCCTCCGGGACGCGGATGGACAGCGCCACCTGGCCGCGGTCGAGCGGCAGCTCGCTGACGCGGCCCGCGGTCGCCGCGACGCGGTCGAGCGGGCGCAGCGTGCGGCGGACCGCGAACGCACCGAGGACGGCCGCCCCGAGCACGCCCGCGGCGGCCACGCCGAACAGGATCAGCCCGACGGTGAGCAGGGTGTCGTTGACCGGCTTCATCGGCAGGCCGGTCACCACGACATCGGACGTCCCGGGAACCCGCAGCGCCATCAGGCGGTACTCGCCGAGGTCGTCGAAGGACAGCGTGTGCGGCTCGCCGTCGGTGGGCACCGAGAGCATGAGGGTCTGCTGGTCCGCGCTCAGTTCGAGCCGGCCGCCGTGCTCGGAGATGCTGTCGTCGTGGACGAGCCGCCGGCCCGAGAAGGTGGCGCTCACCGTGCCGACGTTCTGCCCGAGCGGGTGCTGGCCCAGGCTCTCCGGCGGCGGACCGCCGTCCGGCGGCCGGACGTTGCTCGCGAAGACCAGCGAGCGGTTCGCCGCGGCCGAGAGCTGCTGGTCGATCTGGCGGGTGAGGAACACGTCGAGCGCGAACTCGCTGACCACCCCGATGATCAGGCACACCACGGTGAGCAGCACGACCACCGAGCCGGTCAGCTTCGCGCGCAGCGAAAGGCGCCCCCGGCGGGGGCGGGACGGGATGGTTCGCGCGGCCATGGAACCAGCGTCCGTCCGTGCCGTGTGTGCGGGTTGTGTGCTGCCTGTGAGGCGGCTGTGGGGTGACCGGCCCGTCGCCGATGTCCGGTTCCTCCGGTCACAGGAACGGCTGACGACAGGCACAGTGCGCACACAGCGAGGGGCTCCACCGTGGATCGCACCGAAGGACCACGTGAAGGAGCACCACCATGACCACACCACAGGCACCGTCCACTCCGGACCAGACGTGGGGCGCGACGCCGGCACCGGACCAGGCCCCCCAGCCGGGCTGGTCGCCGGGCAAGAAGATCGCGGCGGGCGCCGTCGCGGTGGTGATCGTGGCCGGCGGGGGAGCGGCGGTCTGGGCCGCTTCGTCGTCGGCGGCCACCGACACCCAGGCCGGACCGGGCGGTATGACGGGCGGCCCCGGCGGCATGCCGGGCGGCGGCGGTCTGGGCGCGGCGCTGCACGGTGAGTACGTGTCGTCCGACGGCAACGGCGGCTACGTCACGAAGATCATGCAGACGGGCGAGGTGACGGAGCTGAGCGCGACGTCCCTGACCGCGAAGAGCGACGACGGCTTTTCGAAGACGTACACGATCACGTCGGCCCAGGCGACCGGCCTGGCGACGGGCGACACGGTCACGGTGGTGGCCACGGAGTCCGGCAGCACGGCGACGGCGACCTCGGTGACGGACGGCGAGGCGGGCGGCCAAGGCCAGGCGCCGGGCGGCGGCCAGGGGACACCGCCCTCCGGCGCCCCGACCCGGACCGGCTGACCCCGCCGGCGGCTCCGGAGGTCAGCGGCGGTCGTAGTCGACCGCGACCTCCGGGGTGGTCGCGCGGGAGCGGCACGTCAGGATCCGGCTCGCCGCGACGTCGTCCTCGGTCAGCGCGTACCGGACGTCCATGTCCACCTGGCCGTGCAGCAGCGTCGCCCGGCAGGTGCCGCACGCGCCGCCGGTGCACGAGTACGGCACCTCGTACCCGGCCCGCAACGCCGCGTCCAGGACCGTCTCCCCGGCTTCGGCCGTGACGCACGTCGTCGTGCCGCCCAGCGTCAGCGCCACCTTCGCCGGCGTGCCCGCCGGGTCGCGCAGGGGCGCCGCGCCGCGGAAGAGTTCGAAGTGGACGTTCTCCTCCGGGACGTCCGCGTCGGCCAGGGTGCGGCGGGCCAGTTCCGTCAGGCCGCGCGGCCCGCACAGGAACCACTCGTCGACCTTCGCCGGGTGCAGCCGGTTCTGCAGCAGCGCGCGCAGCCGCGTCCCGTCGAGCCGCCCGCGCTGGTAGCGCTCGTGGGAGATGGCGAGCGCCTCGCCGACGGCGTCGAAGTGCCGCGGCCGGTGCACGTGCAGGTCCGGGTCGCGCTCGTCGGTTCGGTAGTGGACGACGTGCAGCCGGCCGCCGAACCCTTCGGCGAGCGCGCTCAGCTCCGCCGCGAACAACGTCGTCGCGCCCGAGGTGTTGACGTACAGCAGCGTCGCCCGGCTGTGCGGCTCCGCGGTGAGGGTGCTGACCAGGATGGACAGCACCGGCGTGATGCCGCTGCCCGCGGCCAGCGCGACGTAGTGCGCGGTCCGCGCCGGATCGGGGGTGAGCGTGAACGCGCCGGAGGGTGGCAGGACGTCGAGGAAGTCGCCCGCGGCCAGCCTCGTGGTCGCGAAGCCGGAGAACGCCCCGCCGGCCCGCCGCTTCACCGCGATGCGCAGCTCGCCCGAGTCCGCCGGCGCGCAGATCGAGTACGTCCGCCGCACGGCCTGGCCGTCGACCACCGCGCGGACCGCCACGTGCTGACCCGGCGCGAACCGGAACTCCGGCGCCAGCTGCGGCGGGACGTCGAAGGTGATCGCGACGGCGTCCGCGGTCAGCGGCCGGACCTCCCGGACCCGCAGCCGGTGGAACCGGCTGGGGCCGCGCGGGGGCGGCTCGGGGCACGGCTCGTGGTCGCCGAAGTCGTCGGCCAGCCGCCGCCACGCGCGGTACTCCGCCGGTGTCAGCTCCCGGCCCCACGCCGTGATGATCGGGACGTCGCGGGCCAGGTACGCGTCCCGGTTGTCCCGCCACGCCCGCAGGTAGCGGTAGAACGGCACGGCGGGGTGGAGGTGGTGCACCAGGTGGTAGTTCTGGAACAGCATCATCGGCGTCACCAGCCACTCCAGCCCCACCCGCACCCGCGTGGTGCCGAACTTGTCGCGCGGCTTCGCCTCGGGGAGGCCGTGGTGGGGCAGCCAGTCGAACCACCACGCCAGCAGGGCCAGCCCGATCCGCTGCGGCAGCAGGTACCCCAGCAGCAGTTCCCGGCCGTGCCCGCAGGCGATCAGCACCGCGGCCGCGACGAACGCCAGCGACAGCAGCACGACCGTCTCCGCCCGCTCCGGCGCCGGGCGGGTGCGCACGCGGGCGGTGTAGAAGCGCGCGTACCAGAGGTCGATGGTGAGCCAGCGGAACGGCAGCGACCACCAGGCTCCCTGCGACGTCCACGCGTCGGGATCCGTATGCGAGTCCGCGTTCGTGTTGCGGTGGTGTTCACTGTGGATGAACCGGAGCAGCGGGAACGAGGCGTACGCCGCGACGAACGGCATCGCCAGCCGGCCGAGCACCTCGTTGACCCATGTCAGCTTCCCTGCGGCGTGGTGGGCGGATTCGTGCACCACGGTGAACATCGTGAAGGTGACGATCGCGTGCAGGGGCACGGTGTACACCGGCGGCGCGATTCCGGCCAGCAGCAGCCAGGTCGAGGTGACCCACAGCGCGGCACCGCCGGCGAACAACAAGAGCGTCGGCACCGACAGTCGGGGCAGCGGGATGCGGGGCGAGGGCACCGAGCGCGGGGCCGGCGCGGCGTCCACCGGCCCCGACGGGGAGGATCCGGACGTCCGGGAGCCGCGCGGCGGGGTATCGACGACGGGCATCGAGCGGTCTCCTCGGTCGAGAAGCTCCTGGCGAGGCGGGAGTCACCGTAGACAACCCGCCGGGGTTTGTAAACGTTGCGCCACGCTTCGAAAAAAGGTCCCGGCCAGCCGAACGCAAGCGGTGGGTAAGCTGAGCATGTGAAGGCTGTCACCCATCCCGCCCCGGCGCGCACCCGGGACCGGCTGCTGGACGCGGCGGCCGCCCTCATCGCCGGCGAGGGCTGGGCCGCGGTGACGATGGGCAAGCTGGCCGCGGACGTCGGCGTCAGCAGGCAGACCGTCTACAACGAACTCGGCTCGAAGGCCGAACTGGCCGAAGCGTTGCTGCTGCGCGAAACCGAGCGCTTCGCCGAGCGGGTGGGCGAGGTCGTCGCCGCCCACCCGGGCCGTCCCGTCGACGGCGTCACCGCCGCGTTCCGCCAGACCCTCGAAGCCGCCCGGGTCAACCCGCTGCTGCTGATCGCGCTGGGCTGCCCGAAGGGCGGCCGGGACGACTTCCTCCCGCTGCTGACCACCCGCCCCGAGGGCGTGCTCGAGCGCTCGGTCGACACCGTGGCGGTCCTGTTCGCCCGGTGCTACCCGGAGGCCGGGCTGACCCTGTCGGAGTGGACGGTCGCGGTCGAGGCCATCGTCCGGCTGCTGCTCTCCCACCTCGTGCAGCCGAGCGGGTCGGTGGCGCACGCGACCGGCCAGATGCGCTGGGTGATCGGCCGGATGCTGGGCGCCTGACGCCGCAGGTGGCCCCCGGCCCGGTGGCGGAGGCCACTGGCCTAGACTCGGACGTCCCGGCCTGACAGGTGAGGCGGGGCCATTTCCGCAGGATTGTCCACCACAATCGTTACCGCTCGAGGAGAAGACCTTGAAGAGCACCGTCGAGCAGCTGAGCCCGACGCGAGTCAAGATCAATGTCGAGGTGCCGTTCGACGAGTTGAAGCCGAACTTCGACCGCGCCTACCGCAAGATCGCCCAGCAGGTGCGCATCCCGGGCTTCCGGCCCGGCAAGGCGCCCGCTCGCGTCCTGGAAAGCCGGATCGGGCGTGGCCCGGTGCTCGACGAGGTCGTCAACGAGGCCATCCCGGCCAAGTACATCGAGGCCGTCCGCGCCAACGAGGTCCGCACGCTCGGCAACCCCGAGTTCGACGTGACCAAGCTCGAGGACCGCGACGTGCTCGAGTTCACCGCCGAGGTCGACGTGCGCCCGGAGATCGAGCTGCCCGACATGGACGGCTTCGCGATCACCGTCGACGACGTCGAGCTGACCGACGCGGAGGTCGACGAGCAGCTCGACGAGCTGCGCGCCCGCTTCGGCACGCTGACCGGCGTCGAGCGCCCGGCCGAGACCGGCGACTTCGTCTCGATCGACCTGGCCGCCACCGTCGACGGCGAGGCCGTCGAGGAGGCGAGCACCAGCGGGCTGTCCTACGAGATCGGCTCCGGCCAGCTCGTCGACGGCATCGACGAGGCCATCGTGGGCGCGAACGCCGGCGAGACCAAGACGTTCACCACCCAGCTCGTCGCCGGTGAGCACGCCGGCAAGGACGCCGAGGTGACCGTGACGGTCCAGTCGGTCAAGCAGCGCGAGCTGCCCGAGGCCGACGACGAATTCGCCCAGATGGCGAGCGAGTTCGACACGATCGACGAGCTCAAGAACGACCTGCGCGAGCGGCTCGGCCGCGTCAAGAAGATGCAGCAGGGCGTCCAGGCCCGCGACAAGGTGCTCGACGAGCTCCTGGAGCGCACCGAGGTGCCGATCCCGGAGAAGGTGCTCGACGCCGAGATCGAGAACCGCAAGCACGACGCGATCCACCCGTTCGACCACGACGAGGCCCAGTTCGCGCAGGCCCTCGAGGCCGAGGGCCGCACGCTCGAGGAGTTCGACGCGGAGACCCGCACCGAGTCGGAGAAGGCCGTCCGCACGCAGCTGCTGCTCGACACCATCGCCGACAAGGAAGAGGTGTCGGTCAACGACGGCGAGCTCACCGAGCGGATCATCTACCAGGCCCAGCGCTTCGGGATCAGCCCGGACGAGTACGTCCAGCGCGCCCAGCAGTCGGGCCAGCTGACCGCGATCTACGCCGACGTCCGCCGCGGCAAGGCCCTCGCCTCGGTCGTCCGGAAGACGACCGTGACCGACGGCTCCGGCGCCGAGGTGGACCTCTCGGAGCTGTTCGGCAGCGACGAGCCGCCCGCCGACGTGGCCACCGAGGAGACGCCGGTCACCGACGAAACGGCCAAGACTCCGGCGGAGTGAAGCTGTGAGCGAACTTGGGCGGTGTCAGGCATTCTGCACCGCCCAAGTTCGTTAGGGTCGGATACAAGATCTCAAGCATCTGAAACGACAGCGGCGGCCGTCAGCACCGGGTCGCCGCCGGCGAAAAGGCAGGCAGACGTGACGCAGCACACGCCCGAGGCGCGGACCGGTACCGCAGGGCTCACCCTCACCGACTCGGTGTTCGAGCGGTTGCTCCAGGAGCGCATCGTCGTCCTCGGTTCCGAGGTCAACGACGAGATCGCCAACCGGATCACCGCGCAGCTGTTGCTGCTCGACGCGGACGACGCCGAGTCCGACATCCGCTTCTACATCAACTCGCCGGGTGGCTCGGTCACCGCCGGGTTCGCCATCTACGACACCATGCAGCTGATCCGCCCGGACGTGGCGACCTACGCGATGGGCATGGCGGCCTCGATGGGGCAGTTCCTGCTCTCCTCGGGCACGCCGGGCAAGCGCTACGCGCTCCCGCACGCCCGCATCCTGATGCACCAGCCCTCGGCCGGCGTCGGCGGCACGGCGTCGGACATCGCCATCCAGGCGGATCTGTTCAACAAGTGGAAGCGCGAACTGGCGCAGATCACCGCGGACCAGACCGGCCAGACGGTCGAGCAGATCATCAAGGACGGCGACCGCGACCGCTGGTTCACCGCGCAGGAGGCGAAGGACTACGGCTTCGTGGACCACGTCCTCACCGCCGACATCGCCCGTCCGGGCTCCCGCTGAGCCCGCAGCACCAAGGAGACTTTCGATGAGCAACTTCAGGCTCCCGGGTGATGACTTCCGGGCTCCGAACATCCCCCAGTCGCGGTACATCCTGCCGTCCTACGTCGAGCGCACCAGCTACGGCGTCAAGGAGTCGAACCCGTACAACAAGCTGTACGAAGAGCGGGTCATCTTCCTCGGCGTGCAGGTGGACGACGCGTCGGCCAACGACGTGATGGCCCAGCTGCTGCACCTCGAGCACGAGGACCCGGACCGCGACATCCTGGTCTACATCAACTCGCCGGGTGGCTCGTTCACCTCGCTGATGGCGATCTACGACACCATGCAGTTCGTCCGCCCGGACATCCAGACGTACTGCCTCGGCCAGGCCGCTTCGGCCGCCGCGGTGCTGCTGGCGGCCGGCACGCCGGGCAAGCGCTACGCGCTGCCGAACTCGCGCGTGCTGATCCACCAGCCGGCCACCGAGGGCACCTACGGCCAGGTCTCCGACCTGGAGATCCAGGCCAACGAGATCCAGCGGGTGCGGCGCCAGATGGAGGTCATCCTGGCCAAGCACACGAACAAGGACCCGGACCAGATCCGGACCGACATCGAGCGCGACAAGATCCTGACGGCCGAGGAGGCCAAGACGTACGGCATCATCGACGAGGTGCTGCCGTACCGCAAGGCCTCGGCTCTGTAGCCGGATCCGCCAGGCCGGTGTGTGTCGAGAAGACGACATACACCGGCATCCTGGTTTAGGGTCGTCCTCTGACGTGCTCCCCGGGTTCATGGGTGTTCCCGCCCGCGGCATCGGACGGGTACCGTCAGTGGCAATGCGTGAGGCTCCGCTCGGTCACCCCTGACCGGGGGTCGCACCGTCGCAACACACGTCAGGCGCGGAAACCCGCGCCGGAGGGGACGAGGTCAACGGCCATGGCACGGATCGGTGACGGCGGAGACCTGCTGAAGTGTTCTTTCTGCGGGAAGAGCCAGAAGCAGGTGAAGAAGCTCATTGCCGGCCCCGGGGTCTACATCTGCGATGAGTGCATCGACCTCTGCAATGAGATCATCGAGGAGGAGCTGGCCGAGGCCGGCGACGTCAAGCTCGACGAGCTGCCCAAGCCCGCCGACATCCACGAGTTCCTCGAGCAGTACATCATCGGTCAGGAAGACGCCAAGCGGACGCTGGCGGTGGCGGTCTACAACCACTACAAGCGGATCCAGGCGGACGACAAGGCCGGCCCGAAGGACTCCAAGGAGGAGTCGGTCGAGCTCGCCAAGTCGAACATCCTGATGCTCGGTCCCACCGGGTGCGGCAAGACCTACCTGGCGCAGACGCTCGCGAAGCTGCTCAACGTGCCGTTCGCCATCGCGGACGCCACGGCGCTGACCGAAGCGGGCTACGTCGGCGAGGACGTCGAAAACATCCTGCTCAAGCTCATCCAGGCGGCGGACTACGACGTCAAGCGGGCCGAGACCGGGATCATCTACATCGACGAGGTCGACAAGATCGCCCGCAAGAGCGAGAACCCGTCGATCACCCGGGACGTCTCCGGCGAGGGTGTCCAGCAGGCGCTGCTGAAGATCCTCGAGGGCACCACCGCTTCGGTCCCGCCGCAGGGCGGCCGCAAGCACCCGCACCAGGAGTTCATCCAGATCGACACGACGAACGTGCTGTTCATCGTGGCCGGCGCGTTCGCCGGACTGGAGAAGATCATCAACGAGCGGGTCGGCAAGCGTGGCCTCGGCTTCGGTGCGGAGATCCGCACCAAGTCCGAGATCGAGGAGAGCGACGTCTTCTCGGACACCATGCCCGAGGACCTGATCAAGTTCGGGCTGATCCCGGAGTTCATCGGCCGGCTCCCGGTCGTGGCGACGGTGAACCACCTGGACAAGGACTCGCTGGTCAACATCCTCACCCAGCCCCGCAACGCCCTGGTGAAGCAGTACAAGAAGCTCTTCGAGATGGACAACGTCGAGCTCGAGTTCACCAAGACCGCGCTCGAGGCCATCGCCGACCAGGCGGTCCTGCGCGGGACCGGTGCTCGCGGGCTGCGGGCGATCATGGAAGAAGTGCTCCAGCCGGTGATGTACGACATCCCGAGCCGCGACGACGTGGCGAAGGTCGTCATCACCGAGCAGACCGTCCGGGAGAACGTGAACCCGACGATCGTCGCCCGGCAGCCGACGCGGCGCGCGCGCAGCGAGCGCGGCGAGAAGTCGGCCTGACGCCGGGCGTCTCCGGGCCGCCCGGCCCGGAGACCCGACAGGAAAGCTGAATGACTGCTGACTCCTTCCCGGGTTCCGGGGCCGCTCCCGCCGGCGGCGTGCAAGCGCCGGCGCCGCCGGCCCCGGAACCCGCCAGGACCACCCCGGCCGGTCCGGTCCTGGGGTTTCGTGAGCTGAGCGAGCGCGTGATCGCGTCCGTCGCCGAGCGGTGCCCGTGGCTGCACCGGGTGCTGATGGGCATGCTGGCCGTGTTCACCGGTACGTGCGTCGTCGCCGTCGTGTCCCGGCTCTCGCCGTTGCCGCTGATCCCGGTGCCGTTGTTCGTCGTAGCGGCGTACGGGCTGCGGCAGGCCCGCGGGGTGACCGAGCGGCGTCGGCTGTTCAACTGGGTCCTGCTGTTCGCACTGGCGACCATCGTCGGCTTCTGGCTGATCGCCGTCGTCGGCCGCTGGGTGGAGTGAATTCCCGACGTCCGTAGGGTTTGAAGAGCTCGCCGGTCGGGTATGAAACTGCTGTGGTAGATGCCCTCAGACCGTTCCGGCATCCCGCACTCTTCTATCGCGGCGACACCGAGTATCTGGACGGTGTCATCCCGTTCCTCCTCGAAGGTCTCGACCGGGGTGAGCCCGCGGCCGTCGCCGTCCCCGGCCGCAATCTGCTGCTGATCGAGAAGGCCCTGGAAGACCGGGCCGGCGACGTCCGCCTGATCGACATGCAGCGGGCGGGCCGCAACCCCGGTGCCATCCTGCCGTCGGTGCTGCACGCGTTCGCCGGCGAGCACGCCGGCCCGGTGCGCATCGTGGGCGAGCCGATCTGGGCCGCCCGCACGGACTCGGAGTACCCGGCGTGCGTGGTGCACGAAGCCCTCATCAACAACGCCTTCGCCGGGCGTGACCTGGCGGTGCTCTGCCCGTACGACGTCGGGGAGCTGCCGCCGGCGGTCCTGGCCGACGCCGAGCGGACCCACCCGGAGCTGTGGGGCCTGGCCGGGCCGTTCACCAGCCCGCGCTTCGACCCCGACGGCGTCCGCGCGGACTTCACACGGCCGCTCGAGCCACCACGGGGTGCGGTCGAGCGCCGGTTCGACATCGGGCAGCTGGCGTCGCTACGCGGCTTCTCGGAGATCTGGGCGGCCCGGCACGGCCTGCGCCGCCCCCGCCGCGACGACTTCGCGCTGGCGATCGCCGAGCTGACGACGAACAGCGTGCTCTACGGCGGCGGCACCGGCGTGCTGCGGCTGTGGGCGGAGGCGTCGCAGGTGGTCGGCGAGGTCAGCGACGACGGCACGATCGCCGAGCCACTGGCCGGCCGCATCCCACCCGCGGCGACCACCCTGGGCGGCCGCGGCCTGCTGCTGGTCAACCGCCTGGCCGACCTGGTCCGCACGTACTGGGTCCCGGGCCGCACGACCACCCGCATCCACTTCACCCGCTGACCCCGTACCCGGAGGGTCGGCCTGCGTATCTGGAAGGTCGGCCTGCGTCCCTGGAGGGTCGGCCGGCGAACCGACCCTCCGGGTACGCGAACCGACCGGCTGGGTACGCGACCCGACCCTCCGGGTACGGGTCAGTCGGCGCGGGGGACGTGCTTGCCGAGGAAGCTGATCAGGCTGGGCACCACCGTGCGGTTGAACGGGTCGCCGTGCTTGCCGTGGGCGGTGTGCGCGACCGCCGGGTGGGCCGCGTCGATGTAGCGGCGGACGCCGGTGATGAACGAGTCCTCCGTGCCGCACCAGATGCCGTTGGCCACGCTCTTGGTCTCGTCGATGTGCCGCAGCGGGTCGAGGGCCGTCCAGTCCTGGATGCCGGTGAAGATGTGCCGTTTCGCCATCTCCGGCCACGACGTGATCAGCGCCGGGGCCAGCGTCGCGACGGCGGCGGGCGGCTGGCGCCGCTCGATCCGGCGGCGCGTGTACACCAGCGCGCCGAACCCGCCCATCGACATGCCCGTGCAGGCGAACGGCTGCCCGGCCGGGCCGGCGAAGCCGCGGGCCCGCAGCCACTGCGGGACCTCCTCCAGCAGCATGGCCATCGGGTCGTCGCCGGGGTGGACCTGGTGCCAGTAGTTGTCGCCGCCGTCGACGGCCACGAAGCCGAACGCCGGGACCGCCTTGCGGGCGACGTCGCTGGCGAGCTGCTTGAGCGTGCCGGTGGGTACCGCGCTGCGGGCGTTGCCGTGCAGGCCGTGCAGCGCGAGCGACATCGGCAGCCCCTTCGGCGGGGTCTTCGACGGCAGGATGAACACCAGGTCGACCATCCGGCCGCGCGCGGCGGAGTAGACGCGCTCGACGCGCGTGCTGCCCAGCTGGGTCGTCGGGTTCGACGACGTCACGCCGACCGTCCGCTGCAGGGCCTGGCTGAACGGCAGCTTGCCGGTCGCGGTGCCGACGGCCAGCCCGGTCACGGCCAGCCCGGACGCGCCCGCGATCAGCACCGACCGGCGGCTGAGCCACCGCCGGGCCCCCTGGACCGCCTCGACGACCGCCCCGCCCGGTTCCGCGTCCCCGTTTTGCTCGTTCACCCTGTCTCCATCCCCCTGCCCCCTCATCAAGGACGCCGCGCACCCGCTCCGCGTTCCCCGGCGTCCCCGTTCACCGGGTTATTCGTTCTCACCCTGCCCGGCGTTTCCGGTCCTCGCCCGCCAAGCCGCCCGCGCGGCCTCGGCCGAGCGCCCGGCCTCCTCCACAGTGTCCCCGAGACCCACCGCCATGGTGATCCCGAGGGGGATCAAAATGTGGTCTATGCCCTGTTCACCGGGGCCGAAGTGCCCCGACGCCTCCAGTGTGACGAATCCGTGCAGCGCACTCCAGAGCTGGGCGGCGGCCTGGTACTCGTCCGCCGGCCGGAACCGGCCGGCCGCGATGGCCCGCTCGGTCGCCCGGACGATGTGCGCGAAGGCCTCCAGTCCCTCCTGAGCGGCTTCGCGGCCGGCGGCGGTGGTGAGGTCGGACAGCGTCGCCCGCTTGCCGCCGGGTGAGGTCTGGCCGAACGTCACCGCGAACAGCTGGGGCTGCTCGGCGACCGCCTGGCGGTAGGTGCGGGCCAGGCTGAAGATGTCCGCCACCGGGTCGCCGGTCTCCCCGACCCCGGCCAGCCACCCCGAAAGGCGCAGGTAGCCGGCCTGCGCGACCGCGTCGACCAGCGCGGCCATGCCACCGAAGTGCGTGTAGACCGCCATCGTCGAGACGCCGACCTCCGCCGCCAGCTTGCGGGCCTGGAGGGCGTCGGGGCCGTTCTCGTCGAGCAACCGGATGGCGGCCTCGACGAGCCGAGTTTTGATTTCGGTCGCGCGCGGTTTGGGGCTCATGCTTGCCAGTATCTCATAACCCTGTTATACCTGGTTCTATAACCGAGTTATGGAAGGCGTGAGGGTCCCATGGGCAACAAGTTCCTCGAAGGCAACTTCGCTCCGGTCAGCCAGGAGCACACGATCACCGGGCTCGACGTCACCGGGCGGATCCCGGAGTTCCTCGACGGCCGGTACCTGCGCAACGGCCCGAACCCGCTCTCCGAGGTCGATCCGGCGGCCTACCACTGGTTCATGGGCGACGGCATGGTCCACGGCGTGCGCCTGCGCGACGGGAAGGCCGAGTGGTACCGCAACCGGTGGGTCCGCAACCCCGCCGTCACGGCGGCGCTGAACGGCGAAGACACGAGCCGGTTCTGCGGGCTGGGCGCGCTCGGCGCGAACACCAACGTCATCGGCCACGCGGGCAAGACCCTCGCCCTGGTCGAGGCGGGCGCGCCGATCTACGAGCTGACCGACGAGCTCGACACCGCCGGCCGCTGCGACTTCGACGGCACGCTCCCCGGCGGCTACACCGCCCACCCCAAGCGCGACCCGTGCACCGGCGAGCTGCACGCCGTCTCGTACTTCTTCGGCATGGGGAACAAGGTCCAGTACTCGGTGATCGACGCGGCCGGCCGCGCCCGCCGCACGGTCGACGTCGAGGTCACCGGGTCGCCGATGATGCACGACTTCTCGCTGACCGAGAAGCACGTCGTCTTCTACGACCTGCCGGTGACGTTCAACGCCGAGATGGCGGTCGCCGCCAGTGTGCCGGCCGCGCTGCGCACGCCGGCGAAGCTGGTGGTCTCGGCCATGGTCGGCAAGGTCCGCGTGCCGGACCCGGTCACCGCGATGATGGCCGGCAAGCTCGGCGCGAACGGCGGCCTTCCCTACCGCTGGAACCCGAAGTACCCGGCGCGGATCGGCGTGATGCCGCGCGAAGGCGGCAACGGGGACGTCCGCTGGTTCGACGTCGAGCCGTGCTACGTCTTCCACCCGCTCAACGCCTACGACGACGGCGACAGCATCGTGCTCGACGTCGTCCGCCACCCCAAGATGTTCGACCGCGGGCTGAACGGCCCCGACGAGGGCGGCCCGACGCTGGACCGCTGGACCGTGGACCTGACCACGGGCAAGGTGCTGGAGGAGCGCCTGGACGACCGCGGCCAGGAGTTCCCGCGCGTGGACGAGCGCCTGATCGGCCGCCGCCACCGCTACGGCTACGCGATGGCGGCCGACGGCGGCGCGGACCCCGCCGGCTCGCTGTACAAGCACGACTTCCACACCGGCGCGCGGGCCGAGCGCGCGTTCGGTGCCGGCCGCCAGCCGGGCGAGTTCGTGTTCGTGCCCCGCCACGACGACGCGGCGGAGGACGACGGCGTCCTGATGGGCTTCGTGTTCGACCCGGCGACGCAGCGCAGCGACCTGACGATCCTGGACGCCGGCACGCTGGAGACGGTGGCCGCGATCCACCTGCCGGACCGCGTGCCCAACGGCTTCCACGGCAACTGGGTCGCCTCGGTCTAGGTCAGGATCCGGTGGTCGCCGGTGTAGAGGTTCATCGAGTCGCCGCGGAGGAAGCCGATCAGGGTGATGCCGTTCTCCTCGGCCAGCTCCACCGCCAGTGACGACGGTGCCGAGACCGCGGCCAGCAGGCCGATGCCCGCCATCGCGGCCTTCTGGACCAGCTCGAACGACGCGCGCCCGGACACCAGCAGGCCGAGGCCGGGCGCCGGGATCCGGCCGTCGAGGACCGCCCAGCCCAGCACCTTGTCCACCGCGTTGTGCCGGCCGACGTCCTCGCGGACGACGGCGAGTTCGCCGTCCGGGGTGAACAGGGCCGCCGCGTGCAGGCCGCCGGTGCTGGCGAACACCTTCTGGCGGGCGCGCAGCGCGTCCGGCAGGCCGGACAACGTCTCGCTCTTCACCGCGAACGCCGCCTCGGCGGGGGCGAAGCGGGTGCGGAGCTTGACCGCGTCGAGCGCGGCCTTGCCGCAGACGCCGCACGACGAGGTGGTGTAGAAGTTGCGCTCGACGCCGGTGTCGGGTGGCGGGACACCGTCGGCCAGCGCGATGTCCAGCACGTTGTAGGTGTTGCGGCCCTGGTCGTCGACGCCGTCGCAGTAGCGGGCGACCGCGATGTCCTCGCGGCCGCCGATCACCCCCTCGGACAGCAGGAAGCCGTGGGCCAGCTCGACGTCGTGGCCGGGGGTGCGCATGGTGACCGCCAGCGCCCGCCCGCCGACCCGCAGCTCCAGAGGCTCTTCGGCCGCCAGCGCGTCGAGGCGGCGCCGGTCCCCGGTCGCGGAGATCCGCCGCACCGGCCTGCGCACGGTCACCCTGCCCATCAGCACACCCTTCGCTGCCCGAAAGTTCGACACTCGTATGGTGCAACACCGGGTATTTAGTAATACATTCCCACCATCATCCCCAGAATACGGAGGGAACCGATGGCTCTCGGCTTCCTGGACCGATCCCGGATCGTGGCACCCCCCAGCTGGACGCGCTGGCTGGTGCCGCCGGCGGCCCTGTCGGTACACCTGTCGATCGGGCAGGCCTACGCGTGGAGCGTGTTCAAGACCCCGCTCGAGAAGACGCTGCACCTCAACGGCACGCAGAGCTCGCTGCCGTTCCAGCTCGGCATCGTCATGCTGGGGCTCTCCGCCGCGTTCGGCGGCACGCTCGTCGAAAAGAACGGCCCGCGCTGGGCGATGTTCGTGTCGATGTGCTGCTTCGCCAGCGGATTCCTCATTTCCGCGCTCGGCGTGGCGACCGGGCAGTTCTGGCTGGTCGTCCTCGGCTACGGCGGTGTCGGCGGCATCGGGCTCGGCATCGGCTACATCTCCCCGGTGTCGACGCTGATCAAGTGGTTCCCGGACCGGCCGGGCATGGCCACCGGCATCGCGATCATGGGCTTCGGCGGCGGTGCGCTGATCGCCTCGCCGTGGTCGTCGTCGATGCTGGGCACCGCGCCGACGACGAGCACCATCGCGACGGCGTTCCTGATCCACGGCCTCGTCTACGCGGCGTTCATGTCGATGGGCTGGCTGCTCGTGCGGGTGCCGGCCGACGACTGGAAGCCGGCGGGCTGGGAGCCGAAGACCGACCACGGCAAGGCGATGATCAGCACGGCGAACGTCTCGGCCGCCAACGCGATCAAGACGCCGCAGTTCTGGTGCCTGTGGGTCGTCCTGTGCTTCAACGTCACGGCGGGAATCGGCATCCTGGAGAAGGCGTCGCCGATGATCCAGGACTTCTTCAAGGGCACCTCGACGCCGGTGGGCGTGGCCGCGGCGGCCGGGTTCGTCGCGCTGCTGTCGCTGTGCAACATGCTCGGCCGGTTCGTCTGGTCGTCCACTTCGGACCTGGTCGGCCGCAAGAACATCTACCGCACCTACCTTGGCTTCGGTGCGGTGCTGTACCTGGTGATCGCGCTGACGCAGAACTCGTCGAAGCTCGTGTTCATCCTGTGCGCCATGGTGATCCTGTCGTTCTACGGCGGCGGGTTCGCGACCGTTCCGGCGTACCTGAAGGACCTCTTCGGCACCTACCAGGTGGGCGCGATCCACGGCCGCCTGCTCACCGCGTGGTCGGTGGCCGGTGTGCTCGGCCCGCTGATCGTCAACCGCATCGCCGACGGCGAGAAGGCGGCGCACAAGTCCGGCCCGGACCTGTACACGACGTCGTTCTACATCATGATCGGCCTGCTCGTGGTCGGCTTCGTGGCCAACGAGCTGGTGCGCCCGGTCAAGGAGAAGTACCACGAGCCGGTCCGCGAGGCCGTGAGGAGTGACGCGTGATGACCGAACCGACGACGAAGCCCAACCGGGTGCCGCTGATCGTGCTGGCCTGGGCGTGGGTGGTGATCCCCTTCGGGTACGGGGTGTACCAGCTGTTCCTGAAGCTGGTCCAGCTGTTCGGATGAGCAGGGGAGTACTGGTCACCGGCGCGTCCCGCGGCATCGGGCGCGCCGTGGCCAGGGCGTTCGCGGCCCGCGGCGACCGGCTCGCCGTCCACTATGGACATCGAGTCGCGGACGCCGAAGAGACCTTGAAAGCGCTCCCCGGTGAAGGGCACGTGCTGGTCGGCGGCGACCTCGCCGACCCGGAGGCCGCGCGGCGCATCGCCGACGCCGCCGAAGCCGGGCTCGGCGGGGTCGACGTGCTGGTCAACAACGCCGCCGTCGCGACGTCGGCCGAGACCGCGCACCCGGTCGCCGGAGTGTCCTATGCGGACTGGCAGCGGATCTGGCGGCGCACCGTCGACGTCAACCTCGTCGGCGCCGCGAACCTCAGCTACTGCGTCGCCCGGCACCTCATCGGGCGCGGCGCGCCCGGCCGGATCGTCAACATCGGGTCGCGTGGAGCTTTCAAGGGCGAGCCGGACCACCCCGCGTACGGCGCCAGCAAGGCCGCGCTGCACGCGTTCGGCCAGTCGCTCGCCGTCTCCCTCGCACCCCACGGCATCTCCGTGACGTCGGTGGCGCCCGGCTTCACCGCCACCGAGCGCGTCGCCGATCGGATCGACGACGCCCTGCGCGCGCAGAGCCCGTTCGGGCGGGTCGGCACGCCCGAGGAGGTCGCCGCGGCCGTCGTCTACCTGGCCTCGGCCGAAGCAACTTGGGCGTCCGGCGCGATCCTCGACCTCAACGGAGCCTCGCACCTGCGGATGTGACCCGGGTCTCACTCGTGCAGCGGTTCCCGGTGCCCAGGCGTCCAGGGGGCGTGCATCCACTGGGGAAGATCGTCGTCGCCGGGCTGGCCCTCGTCGTGCTGGGCGGTACCGCGTACGGCTACACGAACCTCCGCGCCCTCGACGAGGTGACGCGCGACAGCGTGATCGACGCGGACGGCGAGACGAAGCCGGGGGAACAGCCCGCCGACGGCTCGCTCGACATCCTCCTGGTCGGCCGGGACGCGCGCGAGGACAACCAGGGCAAGCCGCTGGCGCCGGAGGTGCTGCGCGAGCTGCGGGCCGGCGCCAACGGCGACGACCTCACCGACACCCTGATCGTGCTGCGGATCCCGAACGGCACCAAAGAGGTGAAAGCGTTTTCCATCCCCCGGGACAGCTACGTCTCGATGGCGGGCGGCAAGGGCAAGATCAACGCCGCGTTCGGGCGGGCCAAAGCGGCCGAAGCGGGGCGGCTCCGCCGGGCGGGCGAGACCGACAAGGCGAAGATCAACCAGGGCGCGCTCACCGCCGGGCGGCGGGCGACGCGCCAGGCGGTCGAGGACCTCACCGGGGTGAAGATCGACCACTTCGCCGAGGTCAATCTGCTCAGCTTCTACGAGATCAGCAAGGCCATCGGCGGTGTCGAGGTCTGTCTGAAGGAAGCCACCAAGGACAAGAACTCGGGCGCGGACTTCCAGGCCGGGCCGCAGCGCGTCGCGGGCGCGGACGCGCTCGCCTTCGTCCGGCAGCGCGACGGCCTCCCGGGCACCGACCTCGCCCGCGTCCGGCGCCAGCAGGTGTTCCTCGCCGGGCTGGCCAGGCAGGTGCTCTCGGCGGGCACGCTGGCCGATCCGGGGAAGCTGTCGGACCTGATCGACGCGGTGAAGCGCTCGGTGGTGCTGGACGACTCGTGGAACCTCCTCGACTTCGTCGGGCAGATGCGCGGGGTCAGCGGCGGCGGGATCCAGTTCGCGACGATCCCGGTCGGCAACGTCGACTACCGCTACGACCCGGCGAATCCCAAGGCGACGGCGGTGCAGGTCGACCCCGCGGCGGTGAAGGCCTTCGCGGCGAACCTGATCGGCGGCGCGGCCCCGGCGGCGTCCGGCCCGCCTTCCACGCCGGCTGCCCCGGCCGCCTCGGTCACCGTCGACGTCTCCAACGCCGGCCCGAAGGCGGGGCTCGCGACCCGCGTGGCGGGGGTCCTGCACGACAAGGGGTTCACCTCGCGCGCGGCCGGCAACTCGGAGTCCCGGCGGACGTCGCTGGTCCGCTTCGGTCCCGCCCTGGCCGAGCGCGGCGCGGAGGTGGCGAAGCTGCTGGGCGGGCTGACGACGCAGCAGTCCGCGTCGGTGCCGGCCGGGCACATCGAGGTGGTGCTCGGGTCGGTCTACTCCGGGCCCGGCGTGTCCGCCGGCGGCGGCGCTCCCGCGGGCGCCGCGGACGAGCCGATCACGTCGAACGGCGTCGTTTGCGTCTTCTGACCGGCGGGTGAATTGATCGACGGCGGAGTTCCGGATTTTCCGTCGAATCCCGGAAATGCGCGGGGAATTCCCGCGAGGATCGTCCCGACCGGACCACGGTGGACCACCCGGGTCAGTGGTCTTGACGCTGCCGCCCTGGTGAGGCAGGGTGCGTTGACCGTCGGCGCGGGCAGGACCGCGTGGGCGGTCGAAAGTTCACCCGATCGGTGGGCGATCTTGGAAAATCGATTTCAGGGAATACGGAAAGTCCGGGATTTATGCGCAGCAGTGTCGCCCGGGGTGGGTGGATCTTGCCCGTCCTCGCTTCAGCCGTTCTTTGTGCCGGGTGCCAGTCGGCGTCCGCTTCGGTGCACTACCCGGGTGCGATAGACGCCTGCCGGCTGCCCGGGCCGAACGCGGAGCAGCAGCTCGCGCCCGGAACCGTCGAGATCCCGGTCGACTCGGTGAAGCTCGCCGAGTCCAAGGTCATCCCCGCCGACCACGCCAGCGAGGGCAACGAGGTCACCACCTGCCGCCGGCTGTTCGCGCGCGACCTCGGCGGCGGCAAGCCCAACCTGCAGGACTACCGGCTCGTGACGATCGCGGTGGTGCGGTTCACGCAGTCCGATCCGGACGAGGCCGCCACCAAGGCGAGCCAGCTGATGACCGACGCGCTCGGCGACCACTCGGGTGTCCGGCTCGCCACCGGCGTCGGCGACGAGTCCGGCTTCTCCGAGCAGTGGGCCGCCGTCCGGACCGGGAACGTCGTGCTGGGCCTGGCCATCGCCGACGGCGGGACCGAGGCCGCGCTGATCCCGCCCGCGACGCTGGACAACGTGCAGGCCGTGGTCACGGACATGACCGGCACGCTGCAGCGGAACTATCAGGGCTGAGGTTCGGCCCGGACCGGTTCGAGCCGCACGACGATCGCCTTCGACACCGGCGTGTTCGACTTGTCGGCCACCGAGTCCAGCGGCACCAGCGCGTTCGCCTCCGGGAAGTAGGCCGCCGCGCAGCCGCGGGCGGTCGGGTACGCGACCACCCGGAACGCCGGCGCGCGACGATCCGGGTCGTCGCGCCACTCGGAGACCAGGTCGACCATCGCCCCGTCGGCCAGGCCGAGCGCCGCGAGGTCGTCCGGGTTCACCAGCACGACGCGGCGGGCGTTCTCGATCCCGCGGTAGCGGTCCGAGAGCCCGTAGATCGTGGTGTTGTACTGGTCGTGGCTGCGCATCGTCTGCAGCAGCAGCCGGCCCTCGGGGACCTGCGGGTACTCCAGTTCCGACACCGTGAAGTTGCCCTTGCCGTTCGCGGTCCCGGTGAACTCGCGGGAGTCGCGCGGAGCGTGCGGCAGCACGAAGCCGTCCGGCTCGCGGACGCGGGCGTTGTAGTCGTGGCAGCCCGGCACGACCCGGGAGATCCGGTCGCGGATCAGGTCGTAGTCGGTCTCGAAGCTGCGCCACGGCACGGCGTGACCCGGCCCGAAGAGCTTCTCCGCCAGCCGGCAGACGATGGCGATCTCCGAGAGCAGGTGCTCGCTCGCCGGCTTCAGGCGCCCGCGCGAGGTGTGCACCTGCGACATCGAATCCTCGACGGTGACGAACTGCTCGCCGCCGGCCTGGACGTCGCGCTCGGTGCGGCCGAGCGTCGGCAGGACCAGTGCGGTGCGGCCGTGCACGACGTGCGAGCGGTTGAGCTTCGTCGACACGTGCACGGTCAGCGAGCAGGAGCGCAGTGCCTTCTCGGTCAGCTCCGAGTCCGGCGTCGCCGACGCGAAGTTGCCGCCGACGGCGAAGAACACCTTGCCGCGGCCGTCGCGCATCGCGCGGATCGCGTCGACGGTGTCGAAGCCGTGCTTGCGCGGGACCTCGATGCCGAATTCGCCCGCCAGGGCGTCCAGGAAGGACTGCGGCATCTTTTCCCAGATGCCCATCGTCCGGTCGCCCTGGACGTTCGAGTGCCCGCGCACCGGGCACAGGCCCGCGCCCGGCTTGCCGATCATCCCGCGCATCAGGGCGAGGTTCGCGATCTCGGAGATCGTCGGCACGGCGTGCTTGTGCTGCGTGAGGCCCATCGCCCAGCAGTAGATGGTGCGCTCGGAGGAGGCGATCATCCGCGCGACGCGCTCGATCTGCGCGCGCGGGAGGCCGGTCGCGCGCTCGACCTCCGGCCAGTCGACCTCCTGGAGGTGCTTCGCGTAGGCGTCGAAGCCCTCGGTGACGCGGTCGACGAACTCGCGGTCGACGATCGCGCCGGGCGCCTCGGCGTCCCAGGCCAGCAGCAGGTGCCCGACGGCCTGGAACAGCGCCAGGTCGCCGCCGAGGCGGACCTGGGCGAACTCGTCGGCCAGCGGGGTGCCCTTGCCGACGACGCCGCGCACGTTCTGCGGGTTCTTGAACCGCATCAGCCCGGCCTCGGGCAGCGGGTTGACGGCGATGATCTTCGCGCCACGGCTCTTGGCCTCTTCGAGCGCCGAGAGCATCCGCGGGTGGTTGGTGCCCGGGTTCTGCCCGACGACGACGATGAGGTCGGCCCGGTGGATGTCGGCGAGGCTGACCGAGCCCTTGCCGATGCCGGTGGTCGCCGCCAGGGCCGCGCCGGAGGACTCGTGGCACATGTTGGAGCAGTCCGGCAGGTTGTTGGTGCCGAAGGAGCGCACCAGCAGCTGGTAGAGGAACGCGGCCTCGTTGCTGGTGCGGCCGGAGGTGTAGAAGATCGCTTCGTCCGGCTCGGTCAGCGCCTTGAGCTCGCCCGCGACCAGCTCGAACGCGTCGTCCCAGGAGATCGGTTCGTAGTGCGTCGCGCCTTCGCGCAGCACGAACGGCTCGGTGATCCGGCCCTGCTGGCCCAGCCAGTAGTCGGTCTTGGTTTCGAGGTCCGCGATCGGGTGGGCGGCGAAGAAGTCCCGGCCCACCCGCCGTTTCGTGGCCTCCTCGGCGACGGCTTTGGCGCCGTTTTCGCAGAACTCGGCCAGCTTGCGCTTCTCGCCGTCGACTTCGCGGGGTTCCGGCCACGCGCAGCCGGGGCAGTCGAAGCCTTCGCGCTGGTTCAGCAGCCGCAGCGCCTTGATCGTCCGGCCGGTGCCCATCTGCTCGACGCTGCGCGCGAGCGACACGGCGACACCCGGTATCCCGGCCGCCCAGCCCTTCGGCTTGCCCACCTCGAGGCGGGTTTCGTCCACGTCCTGCGCCGGCGCTTCACGGGTCATGTGTTCATCGTGCGCCTCGATGATCGCCCGGCGCCACGAGGGTCAGGCCTTTTCGGCCCGCAGCCCGCGGTCGGGGACGGTGACCACGAGCAGCAGCCCGCTGATGACGACCAGCGCGACGGCCAGCCGGTGCAGGCCGGCGGAGTCGGCGTGCGGGCCGTAGCAGAGCGCGATCAGCGTCGAGGCCACGATCGCGCCGAGGTACTGGGCCGTGCGGAACAGGCCGCTCGCGGTGCCCATCTGCTCGGCGGGTGCCTCGCGGTAGAGCGTCGTCTGGTTCGCGACGCTGGTCAGGCCCTGGGCGAGGCCGAACAATGCGGCCAGCGCGAGCAGCGCGCCGACCCACGTGCCGTCGTGGACGAGCAGCAGCAGCGCCGAGCCGCCGGCCAGCGCGACGGCCACGGTGACCAGCCGCGCCTTGATCCCGGACCCGCGTCCGGAGAAGGCCGCGGCGCAGACGGCGGTGCCCGACATCGGCAGCAGCATCAGCCCGGCGGCCTCCTCGGACAGCCGCCGGGTGGTCTCCAGCCACTGGACGTACCCGAACATGATCGCGTAGATGGCCATGAAGCTGAGCGCCTGCCGCAGGTAGGTCCGCAGGATCGCGCCGTTGGCCGCGAGCATCCGCAGGTCGAGGAATGGGGTGTCGCGCCGGAGCTCGACCAGCGTGAACGCGGTCCCGAAGGCGGCGACGACGGCGAGCAGCCAGACCTCGGCGCCGGGGTCCATCAGGAAGAACAGGAGCGCGAGCAGGGTCGCGGAGAACAGGGCGATGCCGAGCACGTCGATCCGGGTGGCGGTGCGCTCGCCGCGGTCGTCCTTCGGCACCCACAGCAGGGCCAGGACCAGCGACAGCCCGGCGAGCGGGATGTTCACCGCGAAGATCGCCGGCCAGCCGAAGAGGCCGATCAGCAGCCCGCCCAGCGTGGGGCCGATCACCATCACCGTCTGGGCGGACATCGACAGCAGCGACAGCACCCGCGCGGGCACGCCCTGGCCGTGCGCTTCGGCGTGGTGGCGCAGGACGGCCATCGCGGCCGGGAACCCGGCACACGTGCCCAGGCCCAGGACGACGCGCACACCGGTCAGCCAGCCGACCGAGACGGGGATCATGCCCGCGATCCCGGCGACGATCACCAGGCTCGCGCCGCCGAGCAGGACGCGGCGGGCGCCGTGGCGGTCGACCAGCAGGCCGACCACCGGCTGCCCGACCGCGGTGGCCAGGTAGAGGGCCGAGATCAGCCAGGCGGTCTGCCCGGGGCCGGCGCCGAAGCTCTGCCCGATCGGCACGAGCGCGACGGCGATGAGCGTGGAGTTGATCGGGTTGAGCACCGCGCCGGCCACCAGCGGGGTGACCAGGCGGGCGCCGAACTTGGCGGGAGCGGTGACGGTGCTCGTGAGAACTCCTCTAGTGCTGGGCCACGCGCTGCAGCAGCGGCAGCGCGCGCGTGACGGCGTCGAGCTCGGCGGGGGACAGCTCGTCCAGCAGCGCCTGGGCCAGCCACTCGTCGCGGTGCTGCTGGATGCCGCGCACGGTGTCGCGCCCGGCGTCGGACAGGCTGATCACCACCCGCCGCCGGTCGGCCGGATCGGGCGTGCGGCCGAGGTAGCCGAGCTCGTCGAGGACCCCGAGGGTGGCGGCCATCGACTGCTGCCGCACGTGCTCGGCGGCGGCGAGCTCGCCCTGCGTGGCCGGACCTTCCCGGTGGAGCCGATGGAGCACGGCGGACTGCGACGGCGTCAGGATCCCGGCGTTGTCGACTTGGCGCAGCCGCCGGTGCAGCTGCCCGACGACCCCGCGGATCCAGCCGGCGCTCTCGGCGACGTGCGGAGGTACTTCGCCCATACACACAGTCTAACTGTTCAGTCCAGGCTGTGTATCTTCGAGGTTGCGAGTGAGGGTGGCCGTCGAGGGGCGGATCGGGTACTTCGGGGCGTAGTAGCCGGAGGCGTCCTGATCACCGGTGGCCGGGAGGCTGGTGGGCGGGTTCGCGTAGCCGGGGCCAGGTAGCCCTCCTTGAAGGCGGCGCAGCCCACCGCGAGAGCGTGCTATGCCCGCCGTCGTCCTACGGGCCTCGGCTGGTCTACGCGACTCCGGAGCCGGTGGCGTTCATGTACGTCTCGTCCGCGCGCGGGAAGCTGACGATGTCGTTCGGGCTGGTCAGCGACTTGGGCCTCCGTGACCACATCGGGCTTGAAGGCGCTGATTGCGACGGCGGCCGGGGATGAGGCCGTCGAGGCCTTTCAGTCAGACGTCGGCTGGGGTGCGCACGGCCGGGCGGTGAGGTCGATCGCCGTTGTGCCACGGCGAGGACCAGCAGGAACGGGGCGACGAGCCACCAGTGCCGGCGTGGGCCCGTTCCGCTGCTCGCGCGCTGCTTCAGGTCCAGCCCAGGCGTGCCTCTGGTCCATGTGCATCCCCCTGGGTCGACGATCGATCATCGACGGCGGAGGGCGGGCGTCAGCCGAAGTACGCGAGTTCGTTGACGCCGAAACCCTGCAGCTGGTGCACGATGATCGCCGCGGCGACCAGTCCGACCACGATGAGCAGGGCCAGCACGCCCGGCCAGCGGCTGTGCCCGGGCTGCTGGAAACCGCCCGACCGGCGCTCGCGCTTGCGGCGCTTCTTCAGGTCCTTCTTCGCGCCCAGCCAGGCGTCCCGCTGGGCGTGCTTCTGCCAGTCCGGGTTCATCAGGTCCGGGTGCGTCTCGAGGCGCCGGTCGTCCGGATCCTGCGGCTGCTGAGGCTCTGCCATCCCGAGTGCCTTCCCCCTGGGTGACCCGCCGTGACGGGTTCGTAGACTTGTCCATTGTGACCGAGAACGCTCCGCAGCAGACCACCGACCTTCCGGGTGCCTGGGACCCGGCCGCCGAGGAAGCCCCGATGTACGACCGCTGGGTAGCGGCCGGGTACTTCACGGCCGATGCTTCGTCGGGGAAGCCGCCGTTCTCGATCGTACTGCCGCCCCCGAACGTCACCGGCAGCCTGCACATGGGCCACGCCCTGAACCACACGCTGATGGACGCGATGAGCCGTCGCCGTCGCATGCAGGGCTACGAGGTGCTGTGGCTGCCGGGCATGGACCACGCGGGCATCGCGACGCAGAACGTCGTCGAGCGGCAGCTGGCCGGCGAGGGCCTTTCGCGCCACGACCTGGGCCGCGAGAAGTTCGTCGAGCGCGTCTGGGAGTGGAAGGCCGAGTACGGCGGCAAGATCCTCGGCCAGATGAAGCGCCTCGGCGACGGTGTCGACTGGTCGCGTGAGCGCTTCACGATGGACGAGAACCTGTCGAAGGCCGTCCAGACGGTGTTCAAGAACTTCTTCGACGAGGGCCTGATCTACCGGGCCGAGCGGATCATCAACTGGTGCCCGCGCTGCCAGACGGCGCTGTCCGACATCGAGGTCGACCACAACGACGACGACGGCGAGCTCGTGTCGATCCGCTACGGCGACGGCGACAACGCCATCGTGGTGGCCACCACCCGCGCCGAGACGATGCTGGGCGACACCGCGGTCGCCGTCCACCCGGACGACGAGCGGTACGCGCACCTGGTCGGCACCGAGGTCGAGCTGCCGCTGACCGGCCGCCGCATCCCGATCGTGGCCGACAAGCACGTCGACCCGGAGTTCGGCACCGGTGCGGTGAAGGTCACCCCGGCGCACGACCCGAACGACTTCGAGATCGGCCGCCGCCACGACCTGCCGATGCTGACGATCATGAACGAGCGCGCCGAGATCACCGCGCCGGGCCCGTTCGAGGGCCTCGACCGGTTCGAGGCGCGGCCGGCGGTCGTCGCGGCGCTGCGCGAGGCCGGCCGGATCGTGGCCGAGAAGCGCCCGTACGTGCACGCAGTCGGGCACTGCTCGCGGTGCGACACGGTCGTCGAGCCGCGGCTGTCGCTGCAGTGGTGGGTCAAGGTCGAGGAGCTGGCCAAGCTGGCCGGCGACGCGGTCCGCGACGGCCGCACCAAGATCCACCCGCCGGAGCTGGGCAAGCGGTACTTCGACTGGGTCGACAACATGCACGACTGGACGATTTCGCGCCAGCTGTGGTGGGGTCACCGCATCCCGGTGTACTACGGCCCGGACGGTGAAGTGGTGTGCGTCGGCCCGGACGAGCAGCCGCCGTCCGGTGAGGGCTGGACGCAGGACCCGGACGTGCTGGACACGTGGTTCTCGTCGGGCCTGTGGCCGATGTCGACGCTCGGCTGGCCTTCGTCTTCGGAGGACCTGGCCAAGTTCTACCCGACCAGCGTCCTGTCGACCGGCTACGACATCCTGTTCTTCTGGGTCGTCCGGATGATGATGTTCGGCGTGCACCAGATGGACGGCAAGCAGCCGTTCGACCACGTGTACCTGCACGGCCTGATCCGCGACGCCCAGGGCAAGAAGATGTCGAAGTCGCGCGGCAACGTGATCGACCCGCTGGAGTGGATGGACGCGTACGGCGCGGACGCCACCCGGTTCACGCTGGCCCGCGGCGCCAACCCGGGCGCGGACATGGCGCTGGCCGACGAGTGGGCGGCCGGTTCCCGCAACTTCTGCACGAAGCTGTGGAACGCGACGAAGTTCGCGATGATGAACGGGGCTTCGGTCGCTTCTGAGTTGCCTCCCGCCGCTTCGCTGACCGAAGCGGACCGCTGGATCCTGGGCCGGCTCGGCGCGCTGGTGTCCGAAGTGGACGGCCTGCTCGAGGACTTCCAGTTCGCGAAGGTGGCGGGCGCGCTCTACCAGTTCACCTGGAACGAGCTGTGCGACTGGTACCTGGAGCTGGCGAAGGTCCAGCTGTACCAAGGCGATGACGCGCGGGTGGCCGCGACCCGTGCGGTGCTGGGCCACGCGCTGGACACGGTGCTGAGGTTGCTGCACCCGTTCATCCCGTTCATCACGGAGAAGCTCTGGACGGCGCTGACCGGCGGCGAGTCGCTGGTGGTCGCTTCCTGGCCGGTTCCGTTCGAGGGCTACGCGGATGCTTCGGCCGACGCGCACATCGCGGACGTCCAGAAGCTGGTGACGGAGATCCGCAGGTTCCGCGCGGACCAGGGCCTGAAGCCGGGCCAGAAGGTGGCGTCCCGCTTGGCGGGTTACGCGGGCGGCCACGAGCCGGCGATCCGTTCGCTGGTCCGCCTGACCGAGCCGGCGGACGACTTCGCGGCGAGCGCGTCGCTGGAGGTGGCCCTGCCGGACGGCGTGGTGACGGTGGAGCTGGACCTGTCGGGCACGGTCGACGTGGCGGCGGAACGCAAGCGTCTCCAGAAGGACCTCGCGGCGGCGGAGAAGGAGCTGTCGCAGACCGAGGCCAAGCTGGGCAACGAGGCATTCATCGCGAAGGCCCCGGAGCAGGTGGTGGCCAAGATCAAGACCCGCAAGGACACGGCGGCGGCGGACATCGACCGCATCACGGCTCGCTTGGCGGCTCTGCCGGCTTCCTGAGGTTGTTGACAAGCCCGGCACTTCCTGATGGGAGTGCCGGGCTTTGTCGTACCCCTCGGGTAGCGTGGAAAACGGGGGCTGCTCAGTTCGTTCTGGTGCGTATACCGATGCCCCTGAACCGGGCGAGCTCGAAGCCCGCGGAATTGATTTGAGACTGCGCCGACAAGTGGAAGCCGGTCTTTCCGTTCGGACATACTTGCTGCGGGCGCACTGAATACCGGTCTCACGGTCGCCTGAACTGTCAGTTACACCGAGCAGGAGAGCCGAGGATGTCCAGCAATTCCGTGGTGCCGGTCGTGGCATCGCGTCCACACGGGACCACCGCACGAGCCATGCGGTGGCTGTACTTGACCGTGTTCACCAGTATTGCCCTGCTGACGTGGATCATTCAGCACGACGGGGTCGCGTTCCTGGCGGCTTTGACGGTGGCGAACGGGGAAGCTGCCGTCGTGGTGGCCCTGGTGAACAGCCTGCTCAAGACCCGGTGTGGCGGAGTCTCGATGGTTCCGTGCTCGAAGCATGCCGGTCGCCCCCGGCCGCCGGCTTGAGGGGAACCGGATGATGGCGAAGCCGGGGCGCCCGGAGTCGAATCTGGATCTCGGGTCCGGTCCCGAGGCCCGGTTCGGCGCCGCCCTGCGTCAATTGAGGGAAAACAGGGGCAGCCCGACTTACCGGGAACTGGCGGCGCGTCCCGGAGTGCACTTCTCCGCGTCCGTCCTGTCCACGGCGGCGAACGGTAAGAAGCTGCCTCGGTGGGAGCACGTCCTTGCCTACGTGATTGCCTGCGAGGGTGTGGACTGTACGGGCGCGATCAAGTATTGGAAACGCCAGTGGCGGCGATACTTCGCGGAACTGCACGGGGATTGCGGAGAATCGGAGATACCGCCAGGCGGCGATGCTCCACTGCCGGTGAACCAGAGGAAGGGCTGCCGGCGTCGGCTTATCGCGACCGCGGGAACGGTGGTCGCCGCTGTCGCCGCCGCCGTTCTCATGGCGTCGGGGGAGACTTCGCTGCCGCCGGCCACCCGATTGGAGCTGGGAGTCCCCTGCGAGTCCGTCGGGGCGGGTGGGAATGCCGCCAGGCCGGTTCGAGTGCCGCCCGGTTACCTGGACGGGCTGCACTACGAGGTCGGATATCGCTTCACCCTGCGAAGCGGCGGGGGCGTTCAGAAAGTTGCTTGTGCTGTCAACCACGAGGTGAACTCCGTGTCTCCCCGTCCCGTCCTGGGGATGATCAAGGTCAGGGTGGGCCTGCCTGACAGGTCGGTGAGCGAGACGGCGGTCACCGCGCGGATCGCCGGCGGCCCCGGATCGATGAACGATGTCGAGACCTTCGGTGGTCAGGGGGGCAGGCATCCCGCGGACGTCGTTCAGGTGTTCTCGGTTCGACCGGGCTCGTCCGTGGAGCGAGTGGTCTTCGAGTTCGAGACCCCTCCTGGCGCCGGGGAAGTAGCCGTGGTGATCGCTGATCCGGACTTCAAGATCCTCTGGGGAACGGACGGCTGGTAGCCGGTGCTTCGGTGGCCCGCGCCGCTTCGATCAACGCCACCAGTTCCGGCGTCAACCGCCGCTCCGAGGACGTCGCCAGGTACGTCGGCATCCGCGGCGAAGGATCCCGAGGCGGCCGGAACACCACGCCCGGCACCGGCAGCAGGTTCGCGTGCGCCCGGTAGAACACCGTCCAGTGTGGACGGCCGAAGCCCAGCGTTCCCAGGGTGTCCTGCGCTGTCGTGAATTCCTTCCCGAGCACCGGCTCGAACCCCGCCTCCCGGCAGGAAGACATCACCAAGTCGTACAACGGCTGATTCCGCGAAGGCGGACTCAATCGCGCCGGAAGCGAAGCCAGCGAGGCGAACTCGACGACCGGCGAAGAAGCCAGTGGATGCGAAGCGGGAAGCGCCACCCAGACCTCGTCCATCCACAAAGGAGTGAAGTCGAGTCCCGGGGAAGGCCATGACCCTCGCACGATGGTCGCGTCCAGGGACCCGTCCCGGACCCGCTGAAGCCGCTGAAGAGTCGGCGCGTGAAGCAACTCCAACGAAGCCGAGGGTGCCAAGCGGGCGAACGCCCCCAGTAAAACCTCCAGCCGGTCACCCAGACCCTCGCTCGTCCCCAGCCGGACCAAGGCCCCGGAAGGCCGGAACTCCGCAACCGAGTCCACCGCGCGGTCCGCGGCCGCCAGGACCGATCGCGCCTGCGGCAGGAACCGCTGTCCCGCCTCTGTGAGCGCCACCGAACGTGTCGTGCGCGCCAGCAGTGTCACCCCCAGTTCCCGCTCCAGCCGCCGGACCTGCTGGCTCACCGCCGGCTGGACGATGTGCAGCCGCTCGGCCGCCCGGCCGAAGTGGAGCTCCTCCGCCACCGTGACGAAATACCTCAGCTGACGCAGCTCCACGACCGGCCCCATTCATCAGGTTTCGTGATCAGTGTAGGAGCGGACTGCCCATCGAAAACCCGGACCGCAGCGACTTCCATGACCCTCATGCCGTTCCTGGAAGTCAACGAAACCCGCCTCCACTACGAAGACGCCGGCACCGGGCCCACCCTGCTGTTCCTGCACGGCTGGGGGACCAGCGGCCGCGTCTGGCAGTCGTGCCTGCCCGATCTGGTGCGCGACCACCGCGTCGTCACCCTCGACTGGCGCGGGTGCGGCCGCTCGGACCACCCCGCCGACGGCAACACCATCGCCGGTGTCACGGCCGACCTCGTGCAGACGATCGAGGCGCTGCGGATCAAGCCCACCGTCGTCGGGTCGAGCATCGGCGGCCTCTTCGCCACCGAGCTCGCCCTCGCCCGGCCGGACCTGGTCGAACGCGTCGTCGCGGTCGACAGCCCCGGGTACTGGCCGAGCACCGGCATGCTCGAAAAGGTCCACGACCTGCGGAAACGGCTCGTCGACGACCGGGCGGGCACGCTCGAGGACTGGGTGCCGAACTGGTTCGCCCCGGGCACCGGGCGCGGGCTCGTCGACTGGACGATCCGCCAGCTGCTCGACTCCGGCGTCTACATCGACGAGCTGTTCACCGAATGCACCACCTACGAGCCGCGGCGCCGGCTCAAGGACCTCGCCGTCCCGATCACCTACCTGCACGGCGAGCTGGACGCCGAGATCCCGCTCGAAGTGCCGCGCAGCTGCGCCGCGGCGACCCCCGGCGCGCGCGTGCACGTGCTCGCCGGCTGCGGGCACGTGCCGCACCAGGAAAACCCGCGCGCGTTCACCGCCGCGCTCCGGACCATCGCCGCCTGAAGGAGACAACCATGCCCAAAGTGACGCTCGGAGACACCGTCGTCCACTACGACCGGACCGGCGACGGCCCCGCGCTGCTCCTGCTGCACGGCACCGCCGCCTCCCGCGAACAGTGGGCGCCGCTGACCGCGCAGGCGGCCGGCTTCACCGTCCTGGCCCCCGACTTCCCCGGTTCCGGCCTGACCACCGACGACGGCGGCCCGATCACCGTCGAAGCCCTCGCCGCCCAAGCCGTGGCCGTCCTGGACCACGCGGGAATCGGCACCGCCCACGTCGCCGGGCACTCGCTCGGCGGGGTCGTGGCGGCCCACCTGGCCGGCACCCGCCCGGACCGGGTGCGCTCGGCGGTGCTGCACGCCGCCTGGCCGGCCACCGACGTCCGGCAGGACGCCGAGTTCCGCTACTGGCTGGACCTGCTCGAAACGGGGACCTTCGCGCGCATGCTCCCGCTGATGGCGTTCGGCCCGCGCTACTGGGAGCAGGCCACCGCCGAGAGCAACGAACAGCTCGTCAAGACCCTGGAATCGGTGATCGAGCCCGGCGCTGGCCGCCAGATCGAGACCGATCGCGCGGTCGACCTGCGCCCGGTCCTCGGCCGGATCACCGCGCCGGTGCTGGTGCTCGGCAGCGCGCACGACCGGATCATCACGGCGGACCAGCAGCGGGAGCTGGTGGCCGCGATCCCGGACGCACGCGCCGCCGAGATCGACGCGGGTCACGGCGCCCCGGCCGAGCTGCCGGACGAGTTCGCGCGGCTCGTGCTGGACTTCGTCAGCGCAACGCCTTGAGCACCACCCCGGCCATCCCGGCCCGCAGTGGGTGGTAGGCGGCCGCCTCGGTTCGTGCGCCAGGCTCGGAGGGCGACCTCGGCGTGGGCCGTGGCCCGACCTGCCGGCCGTAGGGAGAATTATCCGAGGGGCGGCCCACCCGGCCGGGCGGCCGAGATCGACGCGGGCCACGGCGCCCCGGCCGAGCTGCCGGACGAGTTCGCCCGGCTCGTGCTGGAGTTCGTCAGCGCAACGCCTTGAGCACCACCGCGGCCACTCCGGCCATCCCGGCCCGCAGCGGGTGGTAGGCGGCCGCGGCGAAGAAGTTCTGGTCCTTGCCGTTGATCCACGCCGAGCCGCCGCGCGCGCAGGCGTCGTGGCCGCTCGACGGGCCGAAGGTGTCGACGTACTCGGCGGCGCTGTTCAGAGCCGCGTCCGAAAGGGCGGCGTTGAGGTCGCTCTCGACGCGGTTCAGCCAGGCGTAGTCGCCGTCCGCGAACGGGAGGGTGTCCGGGCAGGAGCCGCTCTCCGGCGCGATCCGCGGGTAACCCACGACGACCACCCGCGCCCCGGGCGAGCGCTGGTGGATCGTGGCCAGGACGGCCTGGATCCGCGGCTGGACGGCGGTGATGGCCAGCTGCACGGTTTCGACGCCGTTGACCGTGAAGTGCTGCTCGCAGGGGTTGCCGGCCGGGGCGCTCGCGCGCAGCCCGGGCACGTCGCGATCAGCCGGCCGATCAGGTCGAAGTCGTTGCCGCCGATACCGAGGGTGACCAGGTCGGTGTCGAGGCGCAGGGCATCCAGCTGCGGGGGGTTCGTGGCGTTGAACGCCACCTGCTGCGGTGCGGTCATCGAGCCCGTGTCGGCGCCGGAGCAGCTCACGTCGGTGAACACGGCGGGGTGCAGCGCGGCCGCCACGACCGACGGGTAGTTCGCCGTCGACCGGCCGCAACCCAGCGGGTCGGAGCGCTGGAGCGGGATGAACGGCCCGGAGGTGTAGGAGTCGCCGAGGGCGACGTAGTGCTGGATGCCCTCGGCCGAGGCGGCGGCCGCGGTAGCGGTGAGCAGGATGGCTGCGGAGGCGACGGCGACGAGCAGCCGGGTGGTGCGCATGGAGACCCCGTTCTGTTCCGGAAACGCTCCTTCCACCTCTAGCGAGTGCCGGCCGGTTCGGGGCGCGGTTTCACCCGCCGATCGGGTCACCCTCACCGTGCTCACGGTAAGTGATCAAGGTGCGCCAGAAGAGCAACGGCCGGACCGTGCTCCCGGGCAGCAGCCGGGCCGCCTCGCGGCGCAGCTCGGCCAGCGACGGGTAGTCGTCGGCCACCGGGGCCGTCGGGCCTTCCTCGGCGCCGCCGTTCAGCCGGTCCCCGGCGTGGACGACCAGCCGCGCGAGCGCGTTGAGCGGAACCGCCGCGGCGGCGCGCGCCCAGTCCGCCGGCGTGCTCGGTTTCGCCAGGCCGAGCACCACGAGGACGCCGCCCGGCACCAGCGCGCGGCGCAGCTTGGTCACCGTCTCGAACGGCATGTGGTGCAGCGACGCCAGGCACGAGATGTAGTCGTAGTGGGCCTCGGGCAGGGCGTCGGTGGTGACGTCGGCCCGCCGGTAGACGATCTCGCCGGGCCCCGGCGACCCCAGCCCCGCCGCCGCTTCGACCATCGCCGCCGAGACGTCGACCGCCTCCACCGCCATGCCCGTCGCGGCCAGCCGCCGGGCGAACCGGCCGGTGCCGCACCCGACGTCCAGCGCGATCCCCGGACCGGGCGGCAGCAGATCCAGCAGCAGCGGGTGGTAGTGGTGGTTGTGGTTGAACGGCATGCGTCGAGAGTGCCATCAAGCACGCACGTAGACTCGGATCGCCAGTGCGAAAACCCCAGGCCGGAGGAGATTCAGTGCCGCAGGATGAGACAGGTCGCAGGCCGGACCTGTCGGATCTGGACAGCTTCGCGGGCGTCGACGAGCTGGGTGCCGAAGGGTACGAAGACTCCGACGACCACGACCCGGAGCTGGACGCGCGCGACACCGCGTTCGACGTCGGCGGCGGCTCGCGCGGCGGCATCGGCGGCGTCGGGCAGCTGGGCGACAACCTCGCCACCGGCCCGGTGCCCGACCTCAGCGTGCCCGAGGACGCCGAGCTGCACGAGCTCGACGACCAGGGCGAACCCGAGGTGTACGGCAACCCGGACGGCCCCGAGGCGCGGCGCGAGCTGATGGCCGTCGAGGCCGAGCTGAACCAGCGCTGGCCGGAGACGAAGATCGAGCCGTCGCTCACCCGGATCTCGGCGCTGACGCAGCTGCTGGGCGAGCCCCACCGCGGCTACCCGGTGCTGCACGTGGCCGGCACGAACGGCAAGGGCTCCACGGCCCGGATGATCGACGCCCTGCTGACCCGGATGGGCCTGCGCGTCGGCCGCTACACCAGCCCGCACCTGCAGCTGGTCACCGAGCGGATCGCGCTCGACGGCCGGCCGATCTCCGCCGCCCGCTACGCCGAGCTGTGGAACGACATCGCGCCCTACGTGTCCATGGTGGACGGTGCCGCCGCGGACGGCGTCGCGATGAGCAAGTTCGAGATCCTCACCGGGATGGCGTTCGCCGCGTTCGCGGACGCTCCGGTGGAGGCCGCGGTGCTCGAAGCGGGCCTGGGCGGCGCCTGGGACGCCACGAACGTCGCGGACGCCGACGTCGCCGTCATCACCCCGATCGGCCTCGACCACGTCGAGTACCTCGGCCCGGACATCCTCGGCGCGGCGCGCGAAAAGGCGGGCATCATCAAACCCGGCTCGGTCGCGGTGATCGGCGAGCAGGACCCCGAGGTGCTGAAGGTGCTGCTGGAGCGCGCGGTCGAGGTCGACGCCGCGGTCGCCCGCGCGGGCAGCGAGTTCGGCGTGCTGGAGAAGGAGATCGCCGTCGGCGGGCAGCTGCTGAAGCTGCAGGGCCTCGGCGGCGTGTACGACGAGATCTTCCTCCCGCTGCACGGCGCCCACCAGGCCGCGAACGCCGCTCTGGCGCTGGCCGCGGTCGAGGCGTTCTTCGGCGCGGGCAAGGACAGGCAGCTGGTCGTCGAGGCGGTGCGCGAAGCGTTCGCCGAGGTCGAAACCCCGGGACGGCTCGAGCGCGTCCGGTCGGCCCCGACGGTCCTGCTCGACGCGGCCCACAACCCGCACGGCGCCCGGGCGCTGGCGAAGACGGTGTCCGAGGAGTTCGCCTTCCGCCGCCTGGTCGCGGTGGTCGGCGTGATGGCCGAAAAGGACGCCCACGGCATCCTCGACGCGCTGGAGCCGGTGGTGTCGGACATCGTCGTGACGCGCAACTCCTCGCCCCGCTCGATGCCGCTGGAGGAGCTGAACGAGCTGGCGATCTCGGTGTTCGGCGAAGACCGCGTCGTCGCCGAGACGGACCTGGAGACGGCGGTCGAGACGGCGATCGCGCTGGTGGAGACCAACGACGACCCCGAGGAGCCCCTGGCGGGCGGCGGCGTGCTGGTCACCGGTTCGGTGGTCACGGCGGGCGAGGCGCGCACGCTGTTCGGGAAGGAGCCGGCGTGAGCTCGGAAACTCCCAAGCCGAAGGACCCGATGAAGGGCTTCCGCGGCGTGATGTCCGGAACGCTGATCATGGAGGCGATCACGGTCGCCCTGGCGCTCCCGGTGGTGAACAAACTCGGCGGCGGCATCTCGACGGGCACCGGCTGGACGGTCATCGCGGTGGCCGTGGCGCTGATCGTGACGTGCGGGTTCGTCAAGCGCCCGTGGGCGGTGCCGCTGATCCTGGCGCTGCAGGTGGTGCTGATCGCGCTGGTGTTCTGGCTGCCGGCGATCACGGTGCTGGGTGTGATCTTCCTGGCGGTGTGGCTGTGGCTGCTGTGGCTGCGCCGGGACGTGGCACGCCGCATGGCGGCCGGGACGTTGGCGAGTCAGCAGCCCCAGCCGTGACGTTTCGCTCCCGCCGTGCGACTCCCTGAGGGAATCGCACGATGGGAGCGAGTCTTGGCCAGGAAAGCCTTTCTCATCAGCTCTTCGCCATACGAACCGGATGTGCTGCGGCTGAGCGAAATCCTCCGTGATCCGGACATCGGCCGGTATGGCGAAGTCGAGTACCTCATCGAAGCGCCGCTTCGGGACATTCAGGCGCACCTGAGGCGGTTCTTCTCCTCGGCCCAGCCGGATGACGAACTGTTCCTCTACCTCACCGGGCACGGGTTCGAATCCGAGCTCGGTCCCGCCGGCTACTTCCTCGCCGCTGCGGACACCGACCTCACCAGGCCGATGACGACCGGACTGAACTGTGGTTTCGTCCGGGGCTGTCTCAGGGACAGCCAGTGCCTCAACCGGGTGATCGTTCTCGACTTCTGCTACTCGGGCTCGTTCATGGCGGCCTTGGAGCTGCCCATGGAGTACTGGCAGCGGACGCTGGTCGTCACGGCCACCGAGGTCCACCGGGAGCTCAGGGTAGCGCCGGGCTGGTCCGAGGGGATGCTGACCGGTGTCGTGATCGAGGGGTTGCGGACCGGTGCTGCGGACCTCGACGGGGACGGGATCGTGAGCGGGGACGAGTTCGCTGGGTATTTGGCCGATCACGCCCGGACGGCCGCGCAGGAGCCGCAGGTTTCCCGGGGAGACGTGGTCGATCACCTCGTGGTTGCCTGGCGCCCGGGGTCGTCTCCGAGCCGGCAGCCCGCGGCCGAAGCAGTCGCCGTCGACGAGGTGACTCAGGACGACCCGCCGGATTCGGATGTCGACTGGCTCAGTGACACACCGGCCGACCACGACCTGCTCGACCGCAAGGCCCTCGCCACCGTGGTCCGCGACCGCCTCGCCCGGATCGCCGGCGAACGGCCGGAGTCGTCGTTCCTCGTCCACCTCGACGGCCGGTGGGGGACCGGGAAGAGCACCCTGCTGAAGTTCCTGCGCGAACGCCTCGAACCGGACTTCCTCGTCGTCGAGTTCGACGCCTGGCGCCAAGCCCGGCTCGCCCATCCCTGGTGGTTCCTGCTCACCGCCGCCCGGGAGGCGATCGCCGGGGACCTCGGGTGGTGGCGCCGGAAGAAGTTGCGGATCAAGGAGATCTTCGACCGGGTGCGGCGGACCGGGGCACCGTACGTCGCCGCTGTCGCCGTCCTGCTCGTGCTGGCCGGAGCCATCGCCATGTGGCTCTGGCCACGGCAGGGCACGTCGGACCAATGGGGCTCGGCGGCGAAGGTCGTCAGCGCCGTCGCCGGGGCGCTGATCCCGTTGTGGGCCGGGGCGCTCGTGGCGAGCCGGTTCCTGCTGTGGAACTCCGCCCGTGGGGCGAAGCTGTTCGAGCAGTCCGGGACCAATCCGCTGCACGAGGTCTCGGCGCACTTCTCCTGGCTGCTCGGGCAGACGCGCAAGCCGGTGGTCTTCTTCGTCGACGACCTCGACCGCTGCCCGCACGCGCAGGTCGTGGACCTGCTGGACACCGTGCAGACGCTCTTCCGCGACGCACCCCGCCGAACGGGGGCCAAGGATGTGCCGGCGCCGTTCTTCGTCGTCGCGGCCGATGGTGCCTGGCTGCGCAAGAGCTACGAGCTGACGTACGAAACCTTCGGTGACTGCGTTGCCCTGCCGGGGAAACCGCTGGGTTACCTGTTCCTGGACAAGATCTTCCAGCTGACGGTCCGCATGCCCTTGCTCACCGAAGCGAAGCAGCAGCACTACGTCGACCGGCTCCTGCGGATCGGCGACCAGGACGAGACGGCTGTGACCGTCGAAACGGAAGACCTGCGTCGGCGGCTGAACGAGGGACAAGGCCGGGAAAGCGAGATCCTCGACCTCGTGGCGGAAGCATCGCCGGCGGCGAAGGCCGCTGTCGCCGGCGACGCGGCCATGGCGCTCCTCCAACCGGAGGTCGTCCGGCGAACCGAACACGAAATCCGGAAGTTCCGCCCCTTGCTCGGCGAGAACCCCCGTGGCATGAAGCACTTCTTCAACACCTACAGCATCTTCCGCTGCGTCCGCACGCTCGAAGGGAACACGCCGAGCCGGGACACACTGGCGTTGTGGAGCATCGTGCGGATGCGCTGGCCGAGCTTGTTCGACTACCTGGAGGCCTCCCCCGACGCCGCGGCCGGGGTGCTGGAGCCCATCCTGGTGGCCGACCACTTTCCCGCGACCCTGCACGACGTGGCCACCTCGCTGCCCGTGCGCCAAGTGTTCCTCTCGGCGCTGGGCGGCCCGCTGACGGCCGCCAGGATCCGGCAGTGCGCGGGGCACCCGTGACGCTCACGCGTGCGGCGCCGCCTGGCAGGCCCGCACTTCGGCGGTGAGCGCGTCGAGCGCGTCGAGGGCATCGGTGGGTACGTCGAGGCGGTAGATCCGGTGCGGGCCCGCCCGGCTCACCGCCAGCAGGCGGGCGTCGAGCAGGATGCGCAGGTGCCGGGACACCGTGGACTGCGGCAGCCCGAGCGCCGCCTGGACCTCGCCGACCGTGGCGGATCCGCCCCGGTCGATGAAGACTCCGACGATCTGGACCCGGGTCGCTTCGCCGAGCGCCCGCAGCACGGGCAGCGCCGTGGTGAGTGCGTCCTGGATCATGCGCTCACCCCCGCCAGAAGCTCTTCGAGCTCGCCGGTCGGGAGGCCGTGGCGCCGGCCGAGGTCCACCCAGTCCCGCAGCATCCTGGCCGTCTGCGGGCCGTGGCCGCCGAAGTGGTCGCGGAGGTAGTGCGGCACGTCGAACGGCGCCAGCCGGGGCAGCACCGCCAGTGCCGCACCCACGGCCTGCGGGCGGACCGGGCGGGGGCTCGGCCCCCCGAAGCCGGCCGCGACCGCGTGCCGTGCCTGGGTCGCGGCCGCGGCGAGCTGCCGGGACGACCGGCGGGCGGCCGCGAGGTCGAAGCCCACGGCGTGCAACCCGGCCACGACCGGCATCATCGTCGCCGCGGACACCAGCGGAGCCGCGAGCGGGGCCGTCCGCGACCACCGCGGGCGGGCGAACACCGACCGCAGTGACGCCGACGCGGGACCGGCGATCGTGAACCGGGCCCGAGCCGGCGGCCACCACCACGTCGGATCGGTCCCGGCGGCGAAGAACTCGGGTACGACCAGGCCCCACGGCCGGTCGCCCGCCAGTTCGCGAAGCAGCTCCACTTCCGACGGCACCTGCGTGACCGCCGCGACGATCGCCGCCTGCCCGAGCAGCTCGGCGACGCCGGGCGAAGCGGGCGAGGCCGTGCTGATCACCACATCCCAGCCCGGTGCCGGCTCGCCGGCCGGCACCAGGTCGACGCTCCGCCGCTCGACCGGCCGGGCGCTGCGCAGCCGGCGCGTCCCGACGAGCCGGGCTTCCGCCGTCCGCTCGCGCACCGCGAACCCGACCCGGTGCCCCTCGGCCACCGACGTCGCCAACACCCGGGCCACCGGGCCCTGTCCCACCACCAGAACATGCACGTCCGCACTATATCCGCATATCCGGATGTAATGCTAGAGGTAGTCGCCGTGCTCTATGTCGTCGAGCAGGTCCGGCCCGGTGGGCGACCAGCCGAGCAGCTCCCGCGTGAAGGTGCTGGAGACGGGCGCGTCGAAGCCGTAGACCGTGGCCATGAACGGGCTCGCGTAGTGGCCGGCGGCCTCGTCCGGAGTCAGGGAAACCACGGGCAGGTCCAGGCCGCGCCCGATCGTCTCGGCAATGCTCCGGAACGGGACGTTTTCCGCCGCCCCGTGCAGCACGCTGCCGGCCGGAGCCGCTTCCAGGGCCAGGCGGAACAGGACCGCCGCGTCGAGCCGGTGCACCGCGGGCCACCGGTTGGCGCCGTCGCCGACGTAAGCGGACTTCCCGGTCTTGCGGGCGGTGTCGGCGAGCATCCCGAGGAAGCCGTAGTCCCCGGGGCCGTGGACGGTGGGCGCGAGCCGGACGACGCTCGCCCGCACGCCGCGCCCGGCGAAGTCCAGGCAGGCCCGCTCGCCGGCGATCCGGAACGCGGCGAGCCCGGCCGGGTCGGGCTCGTCCCGCTCGGTGCTTTCCCGGCCGGCGGGCATGACCAGCGTGCCGGACGTGCTCACGAACGGCTTGCCGGAGTTCACGAGGACCCGGCCCAGTGTCTCGATCGCCGTCCGGTCGCGGCGCATCATGTCGCCGGGATCGCTGAAGTCGCCGCCGAAGGCCATGTGCAGGACACCGTCGGCGGCTTCGGCACCCGCACGCAGGCTGTCGAGATCGTCGAGCGAGCCGGGGTGCGGGGTGGCGCCCAGCGACTCGAGCCGCGCGGCGGCGGCGTCCGAACGTGCGAGGCCGGTGACGGTGTGGCCGGCCGCGATCAGCTCGGCGACGACGGCGGGGCCGGTCAGGCCGGAACCGCCGGTGACGAAAACGTGCATGGGGACTCTCCCGGTAGCGACAGTGACTGACGCTACCGACTGTACCTCGTAGTGTCAGTCACTGGCGCTACCGGTATGCTGAGGGCGTGCCACGCAGCGGAGAAGAAGCGCGCCGCCGCCTCCAGCAGGCGGCCTTGGAGCTGTACGGAGAGCGGGGTTTCGACGGGACCACCACCGCCGAGATCGCCGCCAGGGCCGGCGTCACCGAGCGCACGTTCTTCCGGCATTTCCCGGACAAGCGCGAAGTGCTGTTCGACGGCGAAGCCGCCCTGCGCGCGGAGCTGACCCGCTCGGTGGCTGACGCGCCCGAAGGCTTGCCACCGTTCGAAGTCCTGCTCCGCGCCTTCCGGAAGGCCGGGCGGATCCTGGCGGAGAACCGGCCGTTCGCCGAACCGCGGCTGGCGGTCATCGCGGCCACCCCGGCGCTGCGGGAGCGCGATCTGGCCAAGGCGGCGGCGATGGCCGACGCTCTGGCGGCGGCGCTGCGTGAGCGGGGGGTCGGCGACCGGCTCGCCGCGCTGGCCGCCCACGTCGGCTGGGTCACCTTCCACCACGCCGCCGGGGCCTGGATCCGGGAATCCGCACGCAGCTTGAACGAGCACCTCGACGAGGCCTTCGCCGATCTGCGCGCGCTGTCGGCGGAGACGAGCGGCTAGCGCCCGCCTCCGCCGAGGCCGTCAGCGCAGCACCACGACCCGCAGCGCGGGGGAGCGCAGGATGTCGGCTTCACAGAACCGGCCCTTCACCCACTCGCCCCGGCTGTAGAGCTTCGTCTGGTCGCTGAAGTACGGCGACGCCGGATTGGCCGACTGCGAATACGTCAGCAACGTCGAGGAGTCCGGGCACCCGCGCTCGCTGAACCCCACCACCTGGATGAAGCTGGACCCGTGCGCGACCTCGGTGTTGCCGCGCGCCGGCTCCCACACCGGGGTCATCACGTTGAGCACGCCGAGCTGGCCCTGCGCGCCGTGGATCGGGATGCGCTCGCCGTTGCGGGTGACGGACTGGCCGTCCCGCAACCGCGCGTCCGGCGCGAGCCCCGCCGCGCGCAGCTCCACGAGCGCGTCCCCGAACGCCCGCTGGATGCCCGGGTCCCCGACGTTGAGCGTGTTCGGGGTGGTCAGCGGCGCCTGCGGATCGAACGGCACGGTGAACCGGGGGAGCCCGCCGAGCCGCGCGGCGAACCGCTGGAACAGCAGCGAACCCCGGCTGTCGAGCGAATACGTGTGGTCCCAGTTCGCCAGCGCGGTGCACGCCGGGCCGACCGGCACCGGGCCGGACGACGACGGCGCCTGCCCGTCCGGGAACGACGCGCACAGCTTCGCCAGGTCCGACGCCGCCAGGTCGGCGAGCAGGCTGTGGTCGGTGAAGAGCATCTTCTTCATCGACTCCGTGCTGAACCCGCCCTTTTCGGCCGTGAGCAACGCTTCCCGGGTGCGTGGGTTGCGCTCGGTCGCCTGGTCTCCGACGATGTGCGGGTACCCCGTGATCGGCGCCTTCGCGTTCGCCAGCCAGGCGCTGTCGTTCGTGTTGAGTTCGTAGTCACGGCGCTGCTGCTGCGGTAGCCGCGACGGCGCGAAGATTCCCGGTTCCAGCGCTCCGGGGTCGGAACCCCACTGGCAGGAGGATTTCCCACCGTCCAAAATGGCCAGTTGATCGCCGGGGAACGTCTGGTGCCCCAAGGGGGTGCTGCACGACTCGGCCAGTGCGTCGGTGACGTGCGGGACGACCTGGATGTCGGCGTAGAGCGCGTTGCCCGTCCGGTCGGTGGCGATCGTGTTGACCCACGGCACGCCCTGCGTGCTGCTGAGCGCGCGGACGACGTCGGCCGTGCTGCGGGCCTGGTCGAGTTCGAACCACGTGTTCAACCCGCGCAGGTTGGTCGCATTGGCGTCACGCAACGCGTACGCCGACTTCGCCGTCCACGGCACCGGGAACCCGCCGACGTCGTTCAGCACCGGCCCGTACCGCGTCGCCCAGAAGGTCTGGTGGACCGGCTTAAGCGAACCATCGGCCTGGCGGACCTGGACCGTGACCTCGCGGGAGGTCATCTTCTCGGGCTTGCCGTCGACCACGTACGTCGTCGGGTCACCGGTGGCCAGCGGCACCTCGAACAGGCCGAACGTGACCGGCGTCGACACCGTGTGCGTCCAGGCCGCGTCCGCGGTGTGCCCGATCATCACGAACGGCATGCCGAGCAGGCTCGCCCCGGCCACGTCCACCCGGCCGGGGATGGTCAGCTGGCTCTGCCAGAACCGCCGCCCGTCGTGCCACGGGTAGTGCGGGTTGCCGAGCAGCACGCTGCCCCGGCCCGCCGCGGTCCCGTCGCTGCCGATGGCGATGCCGTTGCTGCCGAGCCCGCCCTTGCCGAGCCCGTCGCGCAGGCTCGCTGACAACTGCGCGGCCGTCCCGGGGCTCGCGGTCGCCGTGCCGGACGGCGGCGTCGCGAACAGCCCTTCGGTGACGAAGCCCAGGCCGCCGGTGACGGCGATGGAGTAGAAGTGCCGGTAGAAGTCCTGCTCGCTGATCGGCCGGACCCAGTCGGCGCCGCGGCAGGCCGGATCGGTGATCCCGGACCGGCCGGTGCGGGCCAGGAAGGCGTTGAACCCCTTGACGTAGCCCGAAACGATCTGCCGGACCTCGGGCCGCGGCCCCTGCGGCGCGGGTTGCGCGACCAGCCGGTCGACCACGCCGGAGTCGTTGAGCTGCTGGAAGAACAGGTCGCTGTGCAGGTTGTTCTTCGCCTCCGACAGCGACCGGTAGCCCTCGCCGTCCGGGCCGAAGTAGCGCGACCGCTGCGCGCTCACCGTGACGTAGATCTTCGCGAGCTCGCAGACGTTGTCGGTCGCCGCCGCGTAGCCGTACCCGTAGCCGAGGCCGGCGAAGTCCTTGGCGACGATGTGCGGGATGCCGTGTTCGGTGTAGCGCAGGACGGCTTTCGCGCTGTCCTCGCCGGCGTTGGCGACCCCCGCGCCCAGCGTGGAGACAGAGAGCGCGGCCGCGAAAACGGCCAGCGCCTTCCGGATGTGCGTCATTCGTACCCCCTTGTCGTGATCACCAAGCTACCGACGGCGATCGCCGCCGGGTATGGGGGAAAACCCCAATGTTCGTTCATCCGCACGCAAGCCGGTGTTGGCCGCGGCGGGATAGAAACCGCGCATGACCGAACCGACCCACCACTCCCGCCGCACGCTCCTCAAAGCCGGGCTGACCGGCGCCTCCGCGGTCGCCGCCGGCCTCGTCGTGCCGTCCACGGCCTTCGCCGCGGCCCCGCTCGTCCGCGCCGGCCGGCCGCTGCTCACCCACGGCGTCCAGTCCGGCGACGTCACGCCGGGCTCGGCGATCGTCTGGTCGCGCGCGGACCGGCCGGCCCGCCTGGTCGTCGAAATCGCGCGGGACCCGTCGTTCCGGCACGCCCGGCGCGTGCCCGGCCCGCTGGTGGGCCCGGACAGCGGCGGCACCGGCCGCGTGCGCGTCGCGGCGCTGGCCCCCGGCACCGAGTACCACTACCGCGTCACCGCCGAAGCCCCGGACGGGCGCGCCACGAGCGAGCCGCTGACCGGCCGGTTCGCCACCGCGCCGGTGGGCCGCCGCGACGCGCGGATCCTGTGGTCGGGTGACGTCGTCGGCCAGAACTGGGGGATCAACCCGGGCCTGGGCGGGATGACGATCTTCTCCGCGATGGCCGCCCGCTGCCCGGACCTGTTCCTGCACAGCGGCGACACGGTGTATTCCGACGGCCCGCTCACCGAGACCGTCCCCCTCCCCGGCGGCCGGACCTGGCGCAACGTCGTCACGCCCGAGAAGGCGAAGGTCGCCGAGACCCTCGACGAATTCCGCGGCCAGCACGCGTACAACCGGCTCGACGACAACTTCAAGCGCTTCGCCGCGCAGGTGCCCGCCTACGTCCAGTGGGATGACCACGAGGTCTTGAACAACTGGTACCCGGGCAAGATCCTCGACAACCCGGCCTACACCGAGAAGCGCGTCGACGTCCTCGCGCCGCGGGCGTACCAGGCGTTCCACGAGTGGCACCCGATCGACTCGCGCCGGGCCGTCGACGGCCGCGTCTACCGCAGCTTCAGCTACGGCTCCCGCGTCGAAATCTTCGTGCTGGACATGCGGACCTACCGCAACGCCAACACGGCGGCCCAGACCAAGCCGGGGTACATCCTCGGTGACGCGCAGGCCCGCTGGCTGGCCGACGCGCTCGGGCGCAGCACGGCCACCTGGAAGATCGTCCAGGCCGACATGCCGCTGGGCCTGGTCGTCCCGGACGGCACCGACATCGAAGCCGTGGCGAACAACCTGCCGGGCGCGCCGGGCGGGCGGGAGACGGAACTGGCGTGGGTGCTGCGGGAGATCCAGCGCCGCCGCGTCCGCAACGTCGTCTGGCTGACCGCCGACGTCCACTACACCGCGGCGCACCACTACTCACCCGACCGGGCCGCCTTCCAGGACTTCGACCCGTTCTGGGAGTTCGTGTCCGGGCCGCTGAACGCGGGCGCGTTCGGGCCCAACAAGCTCGACCCGACGTTCGGCCCCGAAGCGGTGTTCGTGCACGCCCCGCCGGCGGCGAACACGGCCCCGATCGACGGCTTCCAGCACTTCGGCGAGCTGAACGTCGACGGCGCGAGCGGCGACCTCACGGTCGATCTCCGCGACGCCACCGGGGCATCGCTGTGGTCGAAGACACTGCACCCGGCCGGGCGCTGAGCAGGGTCGGCTACGCTCACGCGCACCGATACGCACCCGTACCAATGACATCCGGGGCTTCGCCCCGAGCCAGGGGCTTCGCCACCCGGACCCCCGAAAAGCATTAAGGAGAAATACCGTCGTGACTGAACGCACGCTGGTCCTGGTCAAGCCCGATGGCGTCGCGCGCGGCCTCGTCGGCGAAGTGATCTCGCGGATCGAGCGCAAGGGCCTCAAGCTCGCCGCGGTCGAGCTGCGGACCGTCCCGCAGGCGCTGGCCGAGGAGCACTACGCCGAGCACAAGGAGCGTTCGTTCTTCGGCGACCTGCTCGAGTTCATCACCTCGGGCCCGCTGGTCGCGCTCGCCGTCGAGGGCCCGCGGGCCATCGCCGCGTTCCGCCAGCTGGCCGGCGGCACCGACCCGGTCGAGAAGGCCACCCCGGGCACCATCCGCGGCGACTTCGCGCTGGAGACCCAGTACAACCTGGTCCACGGCTCGGACTCGCCGGAGTCGGCCGAGCGTGAGCTGAAGCTCTGGTTCCCCGACCTGTGATCGGCACCGGGGCCGCGCACCGCGCGGCCCCGGTTTCCCGGGAGACCCCATGACGACGATGCCGTTCCCCGCCCGCGCGTACCTGCCCGTGCTGCGCGAGCTGACCAGCGCCTTCGCCGAGCGGCTGCGCACCGGCGACCTGGCGGCGAAGGTGCCGGACTGCGTGGGCTGGACGCTGGCCGACCTCGGCACCCACCTCGGGAACGTGCACCGATGGGCCGCCACCGTCGTCACCACCGGGCAATCCCACCCCCAGGACTTCGAACAGGCGCCGGGCGCCGAGCTGGTGTCCTGGTACGCCGAGAGCGCCGGAATCCTCCTGGACGCGCTGGCCGCGGCCACCCCTGAAGACCGGTGCTGGCACTTCGGCGGTACCGAGAAGACCAAGGCGTTCTGGTTTCGCCGCCAGGTCCACGAAACCGCCGTCCACCTCGCCGACGCGGGGAGCGACCACGCGCTCGACCCCGCCGTGGCCGCGGACGGCGTCGACGAGGTCCTCGCCGCGATGCTGCCGCGCGTGACGCGCTGGCACGCCGTTCCCCAGCTGCCCGGGCCCGTCACCCTGCGCGCCACCGACACCGGCGACGTCTGGACCGTGCACCCCGGCGAGCCACCCGCCCTGGGCCCCGCCGCTTCCGGCGGCGCGAGCGTGGAGGGGCCTGCAAGGGATCTCCTGCTGCGGTTGTGGAAGCGCTCCGGGCCGGACCCGCGTGCCACCGGCGAGGCCGCGGAAGCGCTCCTCGCCGCACCGCTGACCCCGTAAGGGTGTTCTAGACCATTCAGGCGGCGTTCACCGGGAAGTCTTCCCCCGGCCGTGCCGCTGCGCTGTGCTGGTCCGGCTCACTCTCACTCGATACTGGGGTACCTGGTGAAGAAGTCACGCGCAGCGCTGCCGCTCGTCGCCCTGTTCGCGACGGCGTTCGTCGTTCCGGCCCACGCCGACCCCCTCGCCGCACCGCTCGGCACGCCACCGGTCGAGGCCGCGCCGGCCGCGTCGTCGGACCACCAGGGCCCGGCCGCCTTCGCCGCCGCGAACCCCGACGACGGGCTCGTCACCGGCAGCGCGACCACCGAGGTCGCGCCCGGCCTGAACCTCACCCAGTTCGACCGGTTCGACCCGGCCGGCTGGATCCGCGGCGACACCCTGACCGTCGACCTGGGCAGCAAGGTGCTCAAGCCGACGTACCTGAGCCCGGGGACGGTTTCCGCGCGCACACCGCTGTCGCAGCAGGTCGCGCGGGCGGGCGCGGTGGCCGGCGTCAACGGCGACTTCTTCGACATCAACGCCACCGGCGCGCCGATCGGCGTCGGCATCGACCGCGGGCAGCTGCAGACCGCCCCCGCCGCCGGGCACAACCTGACCGCGTCGATCACCGACGCGGGCAAGGCGCAGCTCGCGTCGATCTTCCTCGAAGCCACCGTGACACTGCCCGGGGGCACGGTGCCGGCGACCAACTTCAACAGCCCGGTCCTCGGGGCGGACACGATCGGCGTCTACACGCCGTTGTGGGGCGCTTCGGGCCGTCGGACGTCGGTCGCGGGCGCCGCGCGGGTGCGGGAGGTCGAGGTGCGCGACGGCGTCGTCACGCAGGTGCGCACCGCGCCCGCCGACGGCCCGATCGCGGCGGGGACGACCGTGCTGCTGGCCCGCGAAGCCGGGGCGGACGCGCTCGCCGCGCTGCGGCCGGGTGACGCGGTCGGCGTCACCTACGCGCCGCGCTCGGACGCCGGGAAGATCGCGGTCGCGGTGGGCGGCAACGAAGTCCTGCTCCGCGACGGCGTCGTGCAGCCGGTCGACGACGTCGCCATGCACCCGCGGACGGCGGTCGGCTTCTCCGCCGACGGCCGGAAGCTGTGGCTGGCCACCGTGGACGGGCGGCAGGCCGACAGCCGCGGGATGACCGAGCTCGAACTGGCGCGGCACATGAAGAGCCTCGGCGCCGACGACGCCCTCAACCTCGACGGCGGCGGGTCGTCGACGCTGCTCGCGCGCAACGAGGGCGAAGCCGCGCCGAGCGTCCGGAACGCGCCGTCCGACGGCGGGGAACGCCTGGTGCCCAACGGGATCGGCTTCTCCACCGTGCCCGGCAGCGGCAAGCTCGCCGGCTTCGCTCCGGCGCCGGCCGTCGCGACGACCGACGCGAATCGCGTGCTGTCCGGCCTGACCCGGCACCTGGTCGCCGACGGCCATGACGAAACCGGCGCCGCGGTGGCCGCCGACCCGCGCTGGAGCACGTCGGACCTCCGGCGGGCCACCGTGACGCGCGGGGTCGTCACCGGGCACGGCGCGGGTGCCGTCGACGTCGTCGCGCGCTCCGGCCGGGCGGCCGGGAAGGTGGCGCTTTCGGTGCTGGGCAAGCCGGTCCGGCTCGGCACGAGCACCGAGCAGGTCGCGCTTTCGGCCGCGGGCGCGCGAAGCACCTTCAAGGTCTACGGCTACGACGCCGACGGCTACGGCACCTGGCTCGAGCCCGACGACGTCAAGCTCGACTACGACCACTCGGTCGTGCGGGTCGAGCCGTCCGGTGACGGCTACGCGGTGACCGCGCTGACCTCGTCCGGCGCTTCGGCGATCACCGCTTCGGCGGCCGGCCTGACCACGCACCTGGCCGCGTCGGTCGGCACCGTGGCGCGGGTGGCGTCGCCGTTGGACGGTCCGGCGGGCTGGACGGCCACCGTGTTCCCGGCGGTCGTCGGTGCGGCGCTCTCCGCGGCACCCGGCCACGACGGCGGCGCCGGGCTGGCGCTGGACTACCGGCTGACCGGCACGACCGCGACGCGCGCGGCCTACGTGACGCCGTCCACGCCGCTCCCGGTTCCCGACGGCACGCAGAAGCTCGGCCTGTGGGTGAACGGCGACGCCAAGGGCGCGTGGCTGCGGGCGGAACTGCGCGACGCCGCGAATGTGGCGTCCATAGTGGACCTTTCGCTGAGCGTGGACTGGACGGGCTGGCGGTACGTCACGGCCGCGATCCCGGCCGGGCTGCCCGCGGGACAGCGCCTGGCGCGCTTCTACGCCGTCGAGAACGTGCCCGACCAGCAGTACGAGGGCCGGCTGGGGTTCGACGACCTGACGTTCGAGGTGGCGCCGACGACCGCCGTGCCCGCCGATCCGGCCCCGCACGACCCGGCGCTGGTCACCGACGGCGTCCTGACCGGCGGTCTGCGCGTCGCGGTGGTCAGCGACGCCCAATTCACCGCGGACGACCCGGCGGGGCCGCTGGTCGCCCAGGCCCGGCGGGCGCTGCGCGAAGCCGTCGCGGCGAAACCGGAGCTAGTGCTGATCAACGGCGACTTCGTCGACCGCGGCACCGCGCCCGACTTCGCGCTGGCTCGGCAGGTGATCACCGACGAGCTCGACGGCAAGGTGCCCTGGTACTACGTGCCGGGCAACCACGAGGCGGAGGCGGGCAACGGCCTCGCGAACTTCCAGGCCGCCTTCGGGGTCACGCACCGGGTCGTCGACGTCCGCGGCATCCGGCTGGTGCTGCTGGACTCCTCCCGCGGCTCGCTGCGCGCGGGCGGGTTCGACCAGGTCCGGCTGCTGCGGGACGCGCTCGATTCGGCGGCGGCCGACCGGTCCGTGCGCGGGGTCGTCGTCGCCATGCACCACCCGGTCAAGGACCCGAGCCCGACCGGGAACTCCCAGCTCGGCGACCGGAAGGAAGCGACCCTGCTGACCCAGTGGCTGACCGGGTTCGAGCAGGCGTCCGGCAAACCGGCCGCCGCCGTGGCGTCGCACGCCGGCGTGTTCTCCCTGTCGCGGGTCGACGGCGTGCCGTACCTGGTCAACGGCAACTCGGGCAAGGCGCCCGCGGCCGCGCCCGGCGACGGCGGGTTCGTCGGCTGGACGCTGCTGCGCGTGGACCCGGCCGACCGGGCGCAGCCGGTGCGGTTCGAGACGCGGCCGAACGTGGACTCGCTTTCGCTGCCGGGGCCGTCTTCGCTGGCCCGCGGCGAACGCGCGGTTGTCCGTGCTTCCCTCCGGCAGGGCACGCGGGACGTGCCGGTGTCGTACCCGGTGAGCGCCGGCTGGGCGGTCTCGCGGGGTGTCGTCGCGTTCGATCCCGCGTCCGGGGTGCTGACCGCGTTGCGGCCGGGGGTCGCGCGGCTGTCGGTGACGGTCAACGGGGTGACGGCCACGCTGGTCGTGACGGTCCGCGGCTAATCCGCTCGGTTTTTGTCGGTGGCGCGTCCTATGGTGCGGGGTGTGGACGAATCGGAGGACCGGGAACCGGCACTGGTGCAGGCCAAGGCACTGGTGAAGCGCTTCGGCGAGTTCGAAGCGGTGCGCGGGATCGACGTCGAGGTGCGGCGCGGGGAGGCGTTCGGCTTCCTCGGCCCGAACGGCGCCGGCAAGTCGTCGACCATGCGGATGATCGCGTGCGTGTCGCCCCGCACCGACGGCGACCTCCGCGTGCTGGGGCTGGACCCGGAGGTCGCCGGGCCGCGGATCCGCGCGCGCCTCGGCGTGGTGCCGCAGCAGGACAACCTGGACGTCGAACTGACGGTCCGGGAGAACCTGCTGATCTACGGCCGCTACTTCGGCCTTTCGCGGGCGGCGGCGCGGAGCAAGGCCGACGAGCTGCTGGAGTTCGCCCAGCTCGGTGACCGCGCCGGCGACAAGGTCGACCCGCTGTCGGGCGGCATGAAGCGGCGGCTGACGATCGCCCGCTCGCTGGTCAACGACCCGGAGCTGCTGCTGCTCGACGAGCCGACGACGGGCCTCGACCCGCAGGCGAGGCACCTGCTGTGGGATCGGCTGTTCCGCCTCAAGGCCCAGGGCACGACGCTGATCGTCACGACGCACTACATGGACGAAGCCGAGCAGCTGTGCGACAGGCTGGTGGTGATGGACCACGGCCGCGTCGCGGCGGAGGGCTCGCCGGCCGAGCTGATCCGGCGGTATTCCACGCGCGAGGTCGTCGAGCTCCGGTTCGCGCCGGGGGAGCAGGTCGCGGCGGCCCGGCAGGTCGACGGGCTGGCGGAGCGGGTGGAGATCCTGCCGGACCGGGTCCTGCTCTACAGCGACGACGGCGAGGACGCGCTGGAGCACGCGCATTCCCGCGGGCTGCGGCCGCTGTCGAGCCTGGTGCGCCGCAGTTCGCTGGAGGACGTCTTCCTCCGGCTCACGGGCCGGACCTTGGTGGACTGACTCGGGATGAGGGAGAACCATGCTCGCGGAAATCGCTCGCCCATGACCCTCGTCGATGTGTTCTGCGGGGGCGCAGCCCCCGCGCCCCACCCGGGGGCGAGCCCCCGGACCCCCGGCTGTCTTCCGCGGCTTCAGCCGTGCGCGGGGAGGCGGGCATGACCACCGTCGCATCGACCGGCCGCGTGGTCGGCAAGTGGCAGGGCGCCTGGCTGCAGGTCGAGGGCCGCTGGACCTGGTACCGCCGCCACTGGCTGTCCACTTTGTACTCGACCGGGCTGCAACCGGTGCTGTTCCTCGCCGCGATGGGGCTCGGCTTCGGCTCGCAGGTGCGGCCCGGCACGGTCACCGGCGGCCTGTCCTACCTGCAGTACATCGCCCCCGCGCTGCTGGCCGCCGGGGCGGCGCAGCAGGCGTTCGGCGAGTCCAGCTATCCCGTGCTCTCCGGGTTCAAGTGGCAGAAGGAGTACCTGGCGGTCACGGCCACCCCGGTGTCGCCGGGCCAGGTGTTCGGCGGGCACCTGATCTGGTCGGCCCTGCGCCTGACGCTGGCGGGCGCGATCTACGCGTTCGTCGCGCTGTTCTTCGGCGCCTGGACCGGGCCGGGCGTGCTGCTGGTGATCCTGGCCGGCACCGCCACCGGGCTCGCCTGCACCGCGCCGATGGCCGCGCTGGCCGCGCGGACCTTCGACGAGGGCCAGCGGTTCGGGCTGATCTTCCGGTTCGTCGTGATACCGATGACGTTGTTCTCCGGCACGTTCTTCCCGATCGCCCAGCTGCCGGCCGCGATCCGCTGGCTGGCCTGGCTCTCCCCGCTGTGGCACGGCACGCAGCTGGCCCGCGGCCTGAGCATCGGCGGCGTCGGCGGCTGGGCGATGCTCGGTCACCTCGCCGTGCTGGCGGCGTTGTTCGCGGCCGGGTGGGTGCTCGCGCACCGGGCCTTCTACCGGAGGCTGGTGGTCTGAAGTGACGACGGTCGAGGCCCGCGCCGGGCTGCTGCTGCGCATCCTCCCGCCCGGGCTGTACGCCGGCCGGGCCCGCATGCTCGTCGAGCGCTCGGTCATGGTGTCCCGTGCGAGCTGGCTGCTGTTCGTGTCCGGCGCGATCGAGCCGTTCCTCTACCTGCTGGCGTTCCAGCTGGGCTTCGGCAAGCTGGTCACCGAGGTGACGGGCCCGGACGGGCACCCGATGAGCTACGTCGCGTTCGTGGCGCCGGCCCTGCTGGCGACGTCGGCGATGAACGGCGCCGTGTTCGAATCGACGTACAACCTGTTCTTCAAGCTGCGCTACGCGAAGCTGTACGACGCGATGCTGGCGACCCCGATCGGCCCGCTGGACGTGGCACTGGGCGAGATCGGCTGGGCGATGACCCGCGGCGGCATCTACGCGGTGGCGTTCCTCGCGATCGCGGCGGCGATGGGCCTGCTGACGTCGTGGTGGGCGCTGCTGATGGTCCCGGCGGCGCTGCTGGTGGGCCTGACGTTCTCGGCGATCGGGATGGCCCTGGTGACGTTCCTGCGGTCGACGGCCCAGTTCGACTACATCCAGCTGGTCCTGACCCCGATGTTCCTCTTCGCGACGACGTTCTACCCGCTGTCGGTGTACTCGGAGCCGCTGCAGTGGGTGGTCCGCTGCCTCCCGCTCTACCACGCGATCGAGCTGATGCGCGGCCTGGCGACCGGCCTGCTGTCGGGCGGCATGCTGATCAACCTGGCGTACCTGCTGGTCCTGGGCGCTTTGGGCCTCTGGGCCTCGACGCGCCGGATCGCGAAGCTCCTGCTGACGTGACGCCCCGGGGTCAGCGGGCCTGGTCGGGCCGGCCGTCCGGCTCCGCGGCCGGCGCCGGAACGTGCACCATCCCGTGCCCGTAGAACCCGTTGTAGCCCTCGTACCCGGCGCAGTAGGCGTCCTGGAGCCCGTCCCCGGTCAGGTCGTAGTCGGCCGGGCACGGCATCGGCAGCGCCGCCGCCTCCAGTGTCCGGCGCAGCTGCCGCGGCCGGGCCTCCGGCGCGGCGGACGCCAGCAGCGCGAGCACCCCGGTGACGTGCGGGGCGGCCATCGACGTCCCGCACAGCGGCGCGTACCCGCCCGGCACCGCCGACACCACGCAGCCGCCCTGCTCCCCGCCCGGCGCCGTGACGTCGATCACGCCCAGGCCGTACGAGCTGTACCCCGCCTTCACCCGGTCCGCGCCGACGGCCGACACCGCGACGACGTCCCGCAGCCCGGCCGGCAGGGCCTCGCACCCGGTGCTCGCCCCGCGCGCCCCCGAACGCGCCGACGGCGTCAGGTCGACCGCCTCGTTGGTCGCCGCCGCCACGTTCAGCGTCCCCGCCGACGTGCTGTACTCGACCGCCCGGGCCAGCACCTCGTGCACCACGCCGCGGTCGTGGCCGCGGATGCACGACAGCGACCACGGGTTGACGAAGAAGCTGCTGTTCGTCACCCGCATGTGCCGTGAGGCGGCCCACATCAGGCCGCACACCGCGGCTTCCGGGTCGGCGTACCCGCGGTCGTCGATCACCTTCACCGACGCCACCCGCACCCCGGGCGCCACACCCGTCACGCCGTGCCCGTCGTCGGCCGCGGCGATGATGCCCGCCACGTGCGTGCCGTGCACCGACGTCGTCGGCGACCACGCCGACGGCGCCTGGTCGGGCGCCCCGGTCAGGCAGCCGGCGGAGTCGTCGCGGTCGACGGCGTCGCTCAGCTCCGGGTGGTCCGGGTCGATCCCGGAGTCGAGCACGCCGACGACGACCTCCCGGGAGCCGGCCGGCCCGCCGTGCGACCGGTCCGCGCCGATCATCCGCATGTCCCACTGCTGGTCGCTCAGGTCCGCGGCCGGCACCTTCGCGGGATCGGTCGCGGGCAGCGCGGCCCGCGCGGGCTGCGGCTTGGCCTCGGTGACGCGCTGGGCGGCCAGCCGCTCGGCCTGCGCGCTGAACGCGCGGTCGAGCCCGATCCGCTCGCCGAATCCCGGGTCGCCCGAGGTGGCGACCGCGACGGCGATCTGGGGGTAGAAGACGGTGGTGGCCCCGCAGGCGCCGTCGATCTCCGAACGGGCCGCGGCCTCGGTGGTGCCGCGGTCGAAGGTGACGACGTAGCGCAGGGTCCGGCCGTGGGCGCAGCCGTCCTCCCCGGCCACCGCCGGACCGGCGGTGACGCATCCCGAAAGCACCACGACGGTGCACACGGCCGCTCGCAGCGGCCGCGCCAGCAGGGACACCGGACCTCCCACCGGATGCAGGAACCGCGGGTGCCGGCGCGCGAGATCCCGGTCACCCCGAGCCGCACCGTAGCCACCCGGTGCCCGGTGGACAAGCGCTGCGGCGAAGTTCCCCCGGGCGTGGGCGGGTGGGGGGCGCCGCGGCGCGCCCGGATGCCTGCGGGAGGTACCGAGTACACCGGAGCGGTCACCCGGTGTGGGATACTCGGGGTGGCCGCTGGGCCGCGGGGCGCATGTGAGAGGTGCTGCCTGCGGCGTTGTGGCCCGGTGATGTGCGTGAACTCCTGCGACGCGCGTCGCCGCCCGCGAACCGGGCGGCTGGACGACGTGGCGGGCGGCCCGGGGGCCGCGGATGCCTCGCGTACGCCGCCGAGCAGACCTTTGACCGGGTTGCGTCCCACCGGAAGCGGTGGTGCGGCGCCCGGTTGTCGGGCCAGGATTCCCGCCGTTGGTGACCACCACGGCGGAACGAACAGAAAGGGGCCCCTGCGCGGCCGCGTCCCTGCCGGTGCGAACCGGCAGACGCGCCCGGGGGCGGAGGAGACATATGTCGAACGCGGAAACACCCGCCGAGCACACCGGCGGGAATCCCGCCACACCCACGGGCGGCCCGCTGGCCGACCTGCCGCCCCGGATCCGGGTGCACGCGCTGGCCAAGCTGCTGCAGTCGCACAGCCGGGACGTCCTCGCGAAGCTCACCGAGCTGGGCGAAAGCGTGCGCAGCGCGCAGTCGAGCGTGACCAGGGACGTGGCGCTCAAGGTGGCCGAGGCCTTCGCGCCCGGTGAGACCGAAGACACGCCGGCCGAGCCGGAGCCCCAGGAGGCCCGGCCGCCCGCCGAGACGCGCCCGCAGGCGGCCGAGCGCCCGCAGGCGGCCGAGGTGCCGGCCGCCGAGGCCGAGAAGCCGCGGCCGCGGCAGAAGACCCGCGCCCACCTGCCGGTCTTCGCCGCGCCGTCGCCGGTCTTCCTGCCGCCGGAGCCGGCGGAACGCGCGGCCAAGCCGGCCCGCAAGCCGGCCGACCCGTTCGCGGAGCCGCCCTCGCGCCCCGAACCCGAGGTCGCCGAGGAAGAGACCGAAGACACGACACCGGGCGCCGACGTCGGTGCCGACGAAGACGACGACGCCGGCAGCCGCCGCCGTCGCCGCCGGGGCCGTCGCGGCCGTGGCCGTGGCAAGGGCGCCGAGGGCGGCGACGAGACCGCCGAAAACGACGACGACCAGGTCGAAGAGCAGCCTCAGCCCCGCCGCAAGGGCCGCAACGCCGACGAGAAGCCCGAAGCGGAGACCGAAGAGACCGAGGACGCAGAGTCGTCTTCGGAGTCCGAGAGCGACGCGGACGACGGCGAAGGCGGCACCCGCCGTCGCCGCCGCCGTCGTCGCCGCAAGGGCTCGGACGGCGAAGACGCCGAGGCCACCGGCACCGACGACCCGCCGAACACGGTCACCCACGTCCGCCAGGCCAAGGCCGAGGCGGCCGAGCGCGAGCGCCCGGCGCGCGACGAGGTGCGCAGCGTCCGCGGGTCCACCCGGCTGGAAGCCAAGCGCCAGCGCCGCCGTGACGGCCGTGAGGCGGGCCGCCGCCGCGCCCCGATCCTGTCCGAGGCCGAGTTCCTCGCCCGCCGCGAGGCGGTCGAGCGCACGATGGTCGTCGCCGAGCACGGCGACTCCACCCAGATCGCGGTGCTGGAGGACGGCGTCCTCGTCGAGCACTTCGTGACGCAGTCGGGCTCCGGCTCGATCGTCGGCAACGTCTACCTGGGCCGCGTCCAGAACGTGCTGCCGAGCATGGAGGCCGCGTTCATCGACATCGGCCGCGGCCGCAACGCCGTGCTGTACGCCGGCGAGGTCGACTGGGACGCCGCCGGCCTGGAGGGCAAGGCCCGCAAGATCGAGCAGGCGCTCTCCACCGGCGACTCGGTGCTGGTCCAGGTCACGAAGGACCCGGTCGGGCACAAGGGCGCCCGGCTGACCACGCAGATCTCGCTGCCCGGCCGCTTCCTCGTCTACGTGCCCGCGGGCGGCGCCACCGGCATCTCCCGCAAGCTGCCGGAAAACGAGCGCCGCCGGCTCAAGGACATCCTCAAGCGGATCGTCCCGGAGGACGCGGGCGTCATCATCCGCACCGCCTCCGAGGGCATCGGCGAGGTGGAGCTGGGCCGCGACGTCGACCGCCTGAAGGCGCAGTGGGACGTCATCAAGGAGAAGGCCGCCGCCGGTTCCGGCAAGAAGGGCGGCGCGCCGACCATGCTCTACGAAGAGCCGGACCTGCTGGTCAAGGTCGTGCGTGACCTCTTCACCGAGGACTTCACCAAGCTGGAGATCCAGGGCAACCGGTCCTGGGAGACGATCAACGGCTACGTCAGCCACGTCGCCCCGGAGCTCACCGAGCGCCTCCGGCGCTACACCGGCACCGGCGACGCGTTCGCCGACCACCGGATCGACGAGCAGATCACCAAGGCGCTCGACCGGAAGGTCTGGCTGCCCAGCGGCGGTTACCTGGTCATCGACCGCACCGAGGCGATGACGGTGATCGACGTCAACACCGGCAAGTTCACCGGTTCGGGTGGCAACCTCGAGGAGACGGTGACCCGCAACAACCTGGAGTCGGCGGAGGAGATCGTCCGCCAGCTCCGGCTGCGGGACATCGGCGGCATCATCGTCATCGACTTCATCGACATGGTGCTCGAGTCCAACCGCGAGCTGGTGCTGCGCCGCCTGACCGAGTGCCTCGGCCGCGACCGCACACGCCACCAGGTCGCCGAGGTCACCTCGCTCGGCCTGGTGCAGATGACCCGCAAGAAGATCGGTACCGGCCTGCTGGAGGCGTTCTCGACGCCGTGCGAGCACTGCAAGGGCCGGGGCGTGCTCGTCTCGACCGAGGTGCAGCGCACGGCCGGCAACTCGCCGCAGTCGCAGGGCGGGAACGGCAACGGCGGCAACAGCGGTGGCAACAGCGGCGGCGGGGAGAAGAGCTCCCGCCGGTCGCGGGGCCGCGGCAAGGCCGAGGAGGCCGCCAAGGAGGCGGCCGAGGCCGCCAAGGCCGAGGTGCACGCCGTTCCGCCGCCGGAGCGGCGCGAGTCGATCGCGTCGGCGGTGGCCGCGGTGGCCAACGCCGCGAAGGCCGCCAAGGACCACGACCACGGCGCGCTGAACGGCAACGGGCCCGTCCCGGAGCCGGCCAGGGAGGTCGCGGGCGTCCCGGCGACCACGGAGGCGGACGAGACGCCGGTGGCGGCCGAGCCGGCCGCCGAGCCCGCCGAGCCCGCCCAGGAGGTCGCCGGCACCCCGGTGACCACCGCGGCGGACGAGGTGCCGGTGCCGCAGGACGAGGAGCCCGAGGTCGAACGGTCCTCGGCTCCGGAACCGGCGGAAGAGCCGGTCACCGAGCACGCCGACCCCGAGGTCAGCGTGCCCGAACCGGCCGTGCGCTCCACCCGGCGCCGTCCGCGCCGGGCGGCGTCGCGGCCGGCGGGGCCGCCGGTGCACGCCTCCGACCAGAGCAAGTGAACAACTAGGGGGACCCCGGTGGTAACGCACCGGGGCACCCCACGTAACCTGTAGTACGGCCTGCCACCAGAGCAGGTTGTCCGCGTGAGTCCAGGACCGCCGTTCCATCAGGTGGGCCGGTCGCGTGGAGCCCCCACCCATTGTCGAGTAATGCAGGAGACTTCCGTGTCGGCGTACGCGATCGTCAAGACCGGCGGCAAGCAGTACAAGGTGGCCGTCGGCGACGTCGTCGAGGTCGAGAAGCTCGAGGGCGAGCCGGGCACCGAGCACATCCTCCCCGCCGTTTTGTACGTCGACGGTGGCGATGTCACCACGGACGCTGACGCGCTGGCGAAGGTCTCGGTCACCGGCAAGGTCGTCGAGCAGACCAAGGGTCCGAAGATCCGGATCCACAAGTTCAAGAACAAGACCGGCTACCACAAGCGCCAGGGTCACCGGCAGAAGCTGACCCGCGTCGAGGTCACCGCCATCTCCCTGTAAGGGCTTCTCCGGATCTTCGTTTTTAGAAAGAGGATTGAGCTATGGCTCACAAGAAGGGTGCGTCCAGCTCCCGCAACGGTCGTGACTCGAACGCCCAGCGCCTCGGCGTCAAGCGCTACGGCGGCCAGGAAGTCAACGCGGGCGAGATCCTGATCCGCCAGCGCGGCACCAAGTTCCACCCCGGCGTCAACGTCGGCCGTGGCGGCGACGACACGCTGTTCGCCCTGGCCGCCGGTGCGGTCCAGTTCGGCGAGAAGCGTGGCCGCAAGACGGTCAACATCGTCGTGCCAGTCGAAGCCTGATTTTCGGCTTCAACGTAGCTTTCTCTGAGCGAGGGGTGGGCCGGAATATCCGGCACCACCCCTCGCTTCTTTATGTGTCCGATCTTCCGCAGGTGAAAGAGGCAAGTGATGGCGTCCCGGTTCGTGGACCGTGCGGTGATCCACCTGACCGCAGGTGACGGTGGGAACGGCTGCGCCTCGGTGCACCGCGAGAAGTTCAAGCCCCTCGGCGGCCCGGACGGCGGCAACGGCGGCAACGGCGGTGACGTCCTGCTGGTCGTCGACCCGAACGTGCACACCCTGCTCGACTTCCACTTCCGCCCGCACGCCAAGGCCGGCAGCGGCAAGATGGGCCAGGGCAGCAACCGCGCGGGCGCGGCGGGGGAGACGCTGGTGATGAAGGTGCCGTCCGGCACCGTCGTGTTCACCGAAGACGGCGAGATGGTCGCCGACCTGATCGGCCCCGGCACCACGTTCGTCGCCGCCCAGGGCGGCCGCGGCGGGCTCGGCAACGCCGCGCTGTCGTCGAAGGCCCGCAAGGCGCCCGGGTTCGCGCTGCTGGGTGAGCCCGGCGAGACCCGCAACCTCGTGCTGGAGCTGCGGTCGGTCGCCGACGTCGGCCTGCTGGGGTTCCCGTCCGCCGGCAAGTCGTCGCTGATCTCGGTGCTGTCCGCGGCCAAGCCGAAGATCGCCGACTACCCGTTCACCACGCTGGTGCCGAACCTCGGCGTCATCACCGGCGGCGACACGGTGTTCACGATGGCCGACGTGCCCGGCCTCATCCCCGGTGCGTCCGAGGGCAAGGGCCTGGGCCTGGACTTCCTCCGCCACATCGAGCGCTGCGCGGTGCTGGTGCACGTCGTCGACTGCGCGACGCTGGAGCCGGGCCGCGATCCGGTGTCCGATGTGGACGCTCTGGAGGCGGAGCTCGCGAAGTACACGCCGAGCCTCGGCGGCAAGCTCGAAGAGCGGCCGCGGGTGGTCGTGCTCAACAAGATCGACGTCCCGGAGGCCGCCGAGCTCGCCGAGTTCGTCCGGCCGGACTTCGAAGCCCGCGGCCTCAAGGTGTTCGCCGTCTCGACGGCGTCCCGCAAGGGCCTGCGGGAGCTGACCTTCGCGCTCGCGGCGATCGTCGAGCAGAACCGCGAGGCGGAGCCGGTGCTGGAGCCGGAGACGATCGTGCTGCGGCCGCTGGCCGTCGACGACTCCGGGTTCACCGTCGAGGTCGACCCCGAGGAAGAGGGCGCGTTCATCGTGCGCGGCGCTCGCCCGGAGCGGTGGATCCGCCAGACCGACTTCGGCAACGACGAGGCCGTCGGCTACCTCGCCGACCGGCTCAACCGGCTCGGCGTCGAGGATCAGCTGGCGAAGCTCGGCGCGCGGCCCGGCAGCCCCGTCACGGTCGGCGACGTCCAGTTCGAATGGGAGCCGTCGACGCCGAGCGTCGCGATGCACATGTCCGGGCGTGGCACCGACGTCCGGCTGGAGCGCAACGACCGGATCGGCGCCACCGAGCGCAAGGAAGCCCGTCGGATCCGGCGGGCGGGCTCGGACGAGTTCGAAGACGACCTGGACGTCGAGGAGTGAGCGGCACGCGCGAAGCCATCGCTGCCGCGCGGCGGCTGGTGGTCAAGGTCGGCTCGTCGGCGCTGACCAGCGCGGGCAGCGGGCTCGACGCGGCCCGGCTGGACGCGCTGGTCGACGCGATCGCCGAGCGCGTCGCCCGGGAAACGCAGATCGTGCTGGTGTCGTCGGGCGCGATCGGGGCCGGCCTGGCCCCGCTCTCGCTGGGCAAGCGGCCGCGTGACCTCGCCACGCAGCAGGCGGCGGCGAGCGTCGGGCAGCTGGCGCTGGCGCACGCGTACGCGGAGTCGTTCGGGCGGTACTCGCTGACGGTCGGGCAGGTGCTGCTCACCTCCGACGACGTCGTCCGGCGTTCGCACTACCGCAACGCGCAGCGGACGTTTTCGCGGCTGCTGGCGCTCGGCGCGGTCCCGGTCGTCAACGAGAACGACACGGTGGCGACCGAGGAAATCCGCTTCGGCGACAACGATCGCCTGGCGGCCCTGGTCGCCCACCTGATCGGCGCCGACGCGCTGATCCTGCTGTCCGATGTGGACGGCCTGTACGACGGTGACCCCCGCGGCGGCGCGACCCGCAAGCTGACGGAGGTCCTCTCCGAGTCCGATGTGGACGGAATCTCGGTCGGCATGTCCAGCTCCGGCCTGGGCACGGGCGGCATGGTCTCCAAGCTCGCGGCGGCCCGCACGGCGGCGGGAGCGGGCATCCCGGTGCTGCTGGCGGCGGCTTCGGAAGCCTCGGCGGCGCTGACTTCCGCTTCCCCGGGAACCGCCTTCGCCCCGGCGGACACGCGCCTGTCGGCCCGCAGGTTCTGGCTGGGCTACGCGGCGGACACCACGGGCAAGCTCCGCCTCGACGACGGCGCGGTGACGGCGGTGGTCCGCCGCCGCCGATCCCTCCTGGCCGCGGGCATCACGGGCGTGGACGGCGAATTCCAGGCAGGCGACGTGGTCGACCTGGTGGACACCAAGGACCGCCCGGTCGCCCGCGGCGTGGTCGCCTTCGACGCGACGGAACTCCCGGACCTGATCGGCCGCTCAACCCCGGAACTCCCGGCCGAGCAACGCCGCGAGGTCGTCCACGCCGACGACCTCGTCCCCCTCCGCCGCTGACCCCACCCGTGTCGTCCCGCCAATCACGCGTGTCGACCCGCCAATCACGTGTGATGCCCCTTCAATCACACGAGATTCCCTTTTCGTCACGGGTGTGGAGCCTCAACCCAGCGAGACCAGCCGGGCTCCGCCGTCGGCCTCCAGGACCGTGCCGGTCAGGTTCCGGTTCGTCGCCGCCAGCGTCACCACCTCCGCGACGTCGTCCGCCGTCGCGACGCGGCGCACCGGGATCGAAGCCGCCGTCTGAGCGAAGAATCCCTCCCGCATCTCCTCCGGAAAGCCGCTCCACCACGCCGTGTCGACCACTCCCGGCGACACCGCGTTCACCCGCCTCGGCGCCAGCTCGACCGCCAGCGGCTTGACCAGTGCTTCGATCGCCGCGTTCAGCGCGCCGATCCCGGCCGTGCCGGCCATCGCCGCCCGGGCCGTGATCGCGCTGAGCAGCGTGATCGACCCGTCCGCCGCCAGGTGCGGCAGGACGGCCTGGATCGTCGCCAGGTGCGCCCAGAACTTCGCGTCGAACGCCCGCCGCAGCACGGCGAGGTCCAGCGCATCGATCGGCCCCATGCCTTCGGTGCCGGACAGGCTCACCACCAGCACGTCGACCGTCCCGAGTGCCGCGGCCAGCGCGGCCATCGCCGAGGCGTCGCCGCCGTCGGCCTGGTGGCCGGTCAGCTCCGGGTCGCTCGATGCGACGTCATCGAGACGTTCTTTGCCGCGCCCGGTGACGTGGACGTCGTATCCCCGCTGCCGGAGCCGCCGCGCGGTCGCCAGGCCGATGCCCGAAGTGCCGCCGGCCACCAGAGCGATGCTCATGTTTGTTCCCCATTTCGAACCGGTACGTCTCGTTTCGAAATGGACGCTACCATCGGATCCCATGACCGACCAGTCCCGCCCCGGCCGCAAGCGCAGCGAACAGAGCCGGCTGGCGATCCTCGCCGCGACGCTCGAACTGGTCGCGGAGGCCGGCTACGGCGCACTGACCATCGAAGGCATCGCCGCGCGCTCGGGCGTCGGCAAGCAGACGATCTATCGCTGGTGGCCGTCGAAGGCCGACGTCCTGCTGGACGCGCTCGCGACGAAGGCGGACCTGCAGATCCCCGTCCCCGACCAGGGCTCCTTCCGCGCCGACCTGGCCCGGTTCTTGGGCAGCACGTTCGAGCTGGGCGGGAAGTCCCCGGTCGCGGACACGCTCCGGGCGCTCATGGCCCAGGCCCAGATCGATCCGGAATTCGGCAAACGCTTCCGCGAGGACTTCCTGTTCCGCCGCCGTGACGCGCTCGGCACGCTCGTCGACCGCGCCCGCGAGCGCGGCGAACTCCCGGCCGGCGTCCGGCCCGGCACGGTGCTCGACGTCGTGTTCGGGACGCTCTGGTACCGGCTCCTCGCGACACGCGAGCCGGTCGACCGGGGTCTGGCGGACGAACTAGTGGCGCTGCTGGCGGATCACGGCGCCTCGACCGCCGAGATCCGGTAGCGCGCCACCGAGGCGTCGAGGATCTGCGCCGCCTGCTCGTCCGACGGCCCCGAGCCGCGGAAACGCTCCAGGTCTTCGTCGGACTCCCAGCGCTCGTACACCGTGATCCGGCCGGGGTCGAGCAGGTCGGCACCCAGCGCGTACTCGAGGCAGCCCGGCGCCTCCCGCGCGAGACGGACGGCTTCGGCGCACCCCGCCAGGTAGTCCTCACGCTCTTCGGGAGCGACGGCGAGCCAGCCGGCGATGATGATCACGACGTGATCCGATCCGCCTTGATCGTGAGCAGCAGCCGCGTCTGGTCGCGGCCACCCCACCACGGGTAGGGGCCGCCGAGGTAGCGCTGCGACAGCTTCTCGATGTGCTCCACCGCGCCGTCTTCGGTCGTATCGATGACCTGCCCGCGGATCGCGAAGTAGCGCGACGGCCGGGCGCGGTCGGCGACGTTGAGCGCCACCCGCGGGTCACGCGCGATGTTGCGCTGCTTCTGGTGACCCAGCACGGTGTTGACGAGGACGTGCGTCCCGTCGGTGTCCACCCAGGTCTGGGTGAGCTGCGGCGAGCCGTCGGGCATCAGCGTCGACAGGAAGCAGAGGCTGGGCTCGCGCAGCAGAGCGAGCAGATCGCCGGGCAGTTCCACAGTGGTCTCCCGCTAGAGCCGGTCGGGCGCTTCGATGCCGAGCAGGGAAAGCCCGAGCGCGAGTGTGTGCGACGTCAGCGTAGTCAACCTCAGCCGAGACGCGCGCAGCGACGGTGAAGACGCCTTCAGAACGGGACATTCCTCGAAGAACCGCGAGAAAGCGACGGCGGTCTCGTACAGGTAGGTGCAGAGCTTGTGCGGCGCGTAGGCGCTTGTCGACGCCTTCAGTGCTTCGCCGAACCGGAGCAGCTTCAGCGCCAGCGCACGCTCCGCCGGCGCCTCGAGCAGTACGTCGGCGCCCTCCGGCAGGCCGCCCGACTTCCGCAGGATCGACCGCGTCCGCGCGTGCGCGTACTGGAGGTACACCGACGTGTTGCCCTCCTTGGCCAGCATCCGGTCCCAGGCGAAGACGTAGTCGCGCTCGCGGTCGCCGGACAGGTCCGCGTACTTGACCGCGCCGATGCCGACCGCCCGGGCGACCTCGGCCTGCCCGGCCGCGTCGAGCTCACTGCGTTCGGCGACGACCGCGGCGGCCTGCGTCACGGCTTCGGTGAGCAAGTCCGCCAGCTTGACGGTCTCGCCGGCCCGCGTCCGCATGGCCTTGCCGTCCGCGCCCAGCACCGTGCCGAAGCCGACGTGCTCGGCGTGCCCGGTCAGCCAGCCCGCGGCGCGGCAGGTGGCGAACAGCATCGCGAAGTGCTGCGCCTGCGGCGTCCCGACGACGTAGAGCAGGTCGGTGGCGCCGCGCTCGGCCGTCCAGTACCGGACGGTCGCCAGGTCCGTGGCGGCATACCCGTAACCGCCGTCGCGCTTGCGGACGATCAGGGGCAGCCGGTCGCCTTCGCGGTTGCGGAACCCGGCCGGGAACACGCAGATGGCGCCGTCGCTGACTTCGGTGAGACCGGCTTCCTCGAGGTCGTCGACGACCGTGGCGAGATGCGGGTTGTAGAAGCTCTCGCCGTGGATGTCCTTGTCCGTCAGGGAGATCCCGAGCAGCGCGTAGACCTCATTGAAGTGCCGTGTCGATTCGTCGACGAGCTCCTGCCAGACGGCGAGAGTCTCTTCGTCGCCGCGCTGCAGCTTGACCACGCGGGTGCGCGCCCGCGTCGCGAACGCTTCGTCGCTGTCGAACTTCCGGCGCGCTTCGCGGTAGAAGGCGTCGAGGTCGGCGATCGCGCGTTGCCCGGCGGAGACGTCGAGGAGGTGCTCGATGAGCATGCCGAACGGCGTGCCCCAGTCGCCGAGGTGGTTGTGCGGCAGCACTTCGTGCCCGGCGAAGCGCAGCAGGCGGGCGAGCGCGTCGCCGATCACGGACGAGCGCAGGTGCCCGACGTGCATTTCCTTCGCCACGTTCGGGCTGCTGTAGTCGAGCGCGATCCGCCGGGGCGTCGCGGTTTCCGGCACGCCGAGCCGCGGATCGCCGAGCAGCGCGCCGGTGCGTGCTTCGAGCCATTCCGTGCGCAGCCTGAAATTCAGGAACCCCGGCCCGGCGACTTCCGGCGGATCGGCGATCCCGTCGAGCTCCAGCGCTCCGGCGATGCGCCCGGCGACTTCGCGTGGCGGACGACCGAGCTGCTTGCCCAAGCTCATCGCGAGGTTGGCCTGGTAGTCGACGCCGTCGCGCGGCGACGCCTGGACCAGCGCCTGCTCCGGCGTCAGTTCGACGTCCAGCGCCCCGCCGGCGGCGGTCACCACACGGCGCGCCAGCTCCTCGGTGACGTCGGCGGTCTGCACGGTGTCCCTCCTTCGGCTCGGTCACGGAAGCCCGCAGCGTAACGAGCGTGACCGGCCGACGACGAAGGGTTTACCGCAGCTCGCTGCCCTTCGTCTCGGGGAGCGTGAGGATCACCGCGAACGCGATCGCGGCGCCCGCGGCGACGTACCAGAAGTAGAGCGTCTGGGACACGGTGCCGAACAGGGTGATGAGCAGGGGAGCGGTGCCGCCGAAGATCGCGACGGTCAGGTTGTACCAGGCCCCGATGCCCAGCCCGCGCAGTTCGGTGGGGAACAGCTCGCTCATGATGGCCGGCGCGATCGACGTCATCGCCGTGTACAGCCCGAGCCCGACGCAGAACACGACGAGCAGCCCTCCGACGCCCGGACCGATCAAAGTGGACAGCGGCACGACGGCGACCGCGGTCGCCCCGGACCAGACGAGCAGCTGCGGCTTCCGGCCGACCCGGTCGGCGAGGGCGCCCATCGGGTACTGCAACGCGATGAACAGTGCCGTGCCGACGGACAGCGCGAGGAAGACCGTGTCGGCGTCCGCGTGGCGGTTCTTCACCGCGAACGACGTCAGCGCGCTGAAGAACGTGTAGTAGCAAAGCGTCGAGAGCATCGTGAAGCCGACGAGCCTGCCCACGGCCTTGGGGTGGTGGGTCAGCGTGGTCAGCAGCGGCCGCTCGAGCTTGCGCGCTTTGGTCTTCGTCTGCTCGAACAGCTCGGTCTCGGCGAGACTCCGGCGCAGCCACAGCCCGACCAGGCCGAAGACGCCGCCCAGCAGGAACGGCAGCCGCCAGCCCCAGGACACGAGCTGCGCCTTGTCCAGCGTCCGGGCCAGGACGAACCCGAGCACGGTCGCGATCAGTACGGCCGACCCGGTCGAGATGTAGAAGAACGCCGAGTACCGGCCGCGACGCTCCGGCGGCGCGATCTCGCCCAGGTAGGCCGACGCGTTCGACACCTCACCGCCGAGCGAAAGCCCCTGCGCGACGCGGGCGAGCAGCAGCAGGATCGGCGCGAGCCAGCCGACCTGCGAGAACGTCGGCAGCAGCCCGATCGCCACCGACCCGCCCGCCATGAGCAGGATGGTGAGGATCATGGCCGGCTTGCGGCCGCGGGTGTCCGCGAAGCGCCCGAGCAGGACTCCGCCCAGCGGCCGGAAGAAGAACGCGAGCGCGTAGGTGGCGAACGTGTTGATCAGGGCCAGGGTGTCGTTCCCGGCGGGGAAGAAGGCGCTGGCGAAGTAGATGCTGAACGTCGCGTAGATCGTCCAGTCGAACCACTCGAGCGCGTTGCCGGCGCTCGCGGCGAACAGCTTGCGCACCGGCAGCCGGTGGCGCTGCGGCACCTGGACGGCGGATTCGGTCATGGCGGCCTCCCATGTCACCCGAAGGTGGAACGGGACTTTGCCACATTCATTCGCAGTGCGAAAGATCCTGACCGCCGCGGTTCCTCGTCATCCCCTCCTCAGGCCGTGCTGGCCAACGCGAACGGCAGCACCGCGGGCGCCCCGGCCCGCCGCAGCAGCCGCGCGGCGAGCGTCATCGTCCAGCCGGTGTCGATGACGTCGTCCACCAGCAGGACCGGCCCGGACGGCAGGACCGCCGCGAGGTCCGCGGGCATGCTCATCCGCCGCCACAGATCCGCCAGCCGCTGCGCGCTGTTCGCCTGGCGCGGGGGCGGTCCCTCGGCATCGAGCGCGCCGAGGAAGTCGAGCTTGCCGATCTCGGCCAGCCGGGTCGCGAGGCTGTACACAAGCTGCGGTCGCGTCTCCGACGGGACGGCGACCACCGCCACCGGCCGTTGCGCCCACTGCCACCCGGCGAGCACCTGGACGCAAGCCTTGAACACCGAGTCCGGCACTTCGGTGTCCCGGGCGCCCGGCCCGACGAGCTCCCGCAGCCGGTTGCCCCAGCCGACGTCGGTGAGCCGCCCGAGCACCTGGCCCGGCTCGGCCTGGTCGTCGGCCGAGATCCGGCCGGAGACCGGAACGTCCAAAGAGGACATCCCGGTGGGCCACTGCTTCCGCGGCGCGACTTCGACGCCGGGCCGCTGCAGGCGTTCCCGGGTCGCGTTGACGACGTCGTCGGCCACCGCCGTGTCCCAGTGCTGCCCGGTGCAGTTGTCGCACCGCCCGCACGGCGTCGCCTCGGGGTCGTCGAGCTGGCGGCGCAGGTACTCCATCCGGCAACCGTCGGTCGCGAGGTAGCCGAGCATCGCCTCCTGCTCGCGCTCCCGGGCTTCGGCGACCCGCTTGTACCGCCCGCGGTCGTACTGCCAGTCCTCGCCCGTGCTCGTCCAGCCGCCCTTCACGCGCCGGACCGCGCCGTCGACGTCCAGCACCTTGAGCACCATTTCCAGCCGCGACCGGGAAAGCTCGACCGACGGCTCGAGCGCGGCCGTCGACAATGGACGGTCGGCGTAGGAGAGCGTGTTCAGCACCTGGGTCACCCGCAGCTCGTCGGGGAAGGCCAGCGACCCGAAGTACGCCCAGATCGCCTTGTCCTCCTCGCCGGGCAGCAGCACGACCTCGGCGCGCTCCACGCCACGCCCGGCGCGGCCGACCTGCTGGTAGTACGCGATCGGCGACGACGGCGCCCCGAGGTGCACGACGAACCCGAGATCCGGCTTGTCGAACCCCATGCCGAGCGCCGACGTCGCGACCAGGGCCTTGACGCGGTTGCCGAGCAGGTCGTCCTCGGCCGCCTGCCGGTCGGCCGGGTCGGTCTTGCCGGTGTAGGCCGCCACCGGGTAGCCGCGGTCCTTCAGCAGCGAAGCGACGTCGTGCGCCGCCGCGACGGTCAGCGTGTAGATGATCCCGGACCCGGGCAGCTCGGCCAGGTGCTCCGCGAGCCACGCCAGCCGCGCCTGTGACGTCGGCAGCCGGCACACCGACAGCCGCAGGCTTTCCCGGTCGAGGCTGCCGCGCAGCACCAGCGTGTCCGCGCCGGTGCCGAGGCCCAGCTGTTCGGCGACGTCGGTGACCACGCGGTCGTTCGCCGTTGCCGTCGTCGCCAGCACCGGCACGCCGTCCGGCAGGTCGCCCAGCAGGGTGCGCAGCCGCCGGTAGTCGGGCCGGAAGTCGTGGCCCCAGTCCGAAATGCAGTGTGCTTCGTCGACCACCAGCAGGCCGGTGCTCGCGGTCAGCTTCGGCAGGACGTTGTCGCGGAAGTCCGGGTTGTTCAGCCGTTCGGGGCTGACCAGCAGCACGTCCACCTCGCCGGCCGCGACCGCCGCCTGGACCTGATCCCACTCCTGGGCGTTCGCGGAGTTCATCGTCGCCGCGTGGATCCCGGCGCGCGCCGCCGCCGAGATCTGGTTGCGCATCAGGGCCAGCAGCGGCGAGACGATGACCGTCGGCCCGCTGCCCTGCTCGCGCAGCAACGCCGTGGCCAGGAAGTACACCGCCGACTTGCCCCACCCGGTGCGCTGCACGACCAGCGCGCGGCGCCGCTGCGCGACCAAGGCCTCGATGGCCGTCCATTGGTCTTCGCGCAGCTTCGCCGCATCGCCGGCCAGTGCCCGGAGGAGGGTCTCGGCGCGGTCGCGGAGGGCTGGGGTGGTGCTGGTCGTGTCCACGTCCCCACGTCTACCCCATGACACCGACAGATCGGGAATCGGCGGCGTCGCGAACGGACCGTTCGCGACGAATACGGGCCGTAATGTGATCCGAATCACAACTTCTGCCCGGTCGGGCGAGGTGGCGAAGAGCACCCGGCCGCGCGGCGCCCGGCCTTATAGGCTCTTCGGTCATGTCACCACGGCGGATCGGGGTCATGGGCGGCACCTTCGACCCCGTGCACCACGGCCACCTCGTCGCGGCCAGCGAGGTCCAGTCCCGGTTCGGCCTCGACGAGGTGATCTTCGTCCCCACCGGGCAGCCGTGGCAGAAGACCGATCGCGAAGTGACCAGGGCCGAGGACCGCTACCTGATGACCGTGATCGCGACGGCGTCGAACCCGGTCTTCTCGGTCAGCCGCGTGGACATCGACCGCGGCGGCCAGACCTACACCGTCGACACCCTGCGCGACCTGCACGCCGAATACCCCGGAGACGAGCTCTTCTTCATCACCGGCGCCGACGCGCTCGAACAGATCCTGACCTGGCACAAGGCCGACGAGCTGTTCGACTTCGCGCACTTCATCGGCGTCACGCGGCCCGGTTACCGGCTCAACTCCCACCACCTGCCCAGCGGCAAGGTGAGCCTCGTCGAGGTCACCGCGATGGCCATTTCGTCCACCGGCTGCCGCGATCGGGTCGAGCGCGGGGAGCCGGTCTGGTACCTCGTTCCCGACGGCGTCGTCCGCTACATCGCCAAGAAGGACCTGTACCGGAAGAGCGACTGAAGCACTGTCGGTCCCTGCGGGTACCCTTCTCGGGCGAACCCGATCTGGAAAAGGAGCACCGTGGCAGCCACGTCCGAGGCTCGAGAGCTGGCCGTAGCGGCCGCCCACGCGGCGGCGGACAAGAAGGCCAGCGACGTCGTCGTGCTGGACGTGTCCGAACAGCTCGTCATCACCGACGCCTTCGTCATCGCCTCCGCGTCCAACGAGCGCCTGGTGGGCGCGATCGTCGACAACGTCGAGGAAAAACTGCGCGAGAGCGGCCACAAGCCGGTCCGCCGTGAAGGCGCCCGCGAAGGGCGCTGGGTGCTGCTCGACTACGTGGACGTCGTCGTGCACGTCCAGCACGTCGAAGAGCGCACCTTCTACGGCCTCGAGCGGCTCTGGAAGGACTGCCCGCGCATCGAGGTGGCCGGTCTCGAGGAGGCACCCGCCGACGAGGACCCGGACGTCCCGTGAGCCCGCGGCGGCTGGTGCTCTGGCGTCACGGCGAGACGGACTACAACGCCGCCGGGCGGATGCAGGGTCACCTCGACTCCGCGCTGACCCCGCGCGGCTGGAACCAGGCCCGGTTCGCGGCGCCCGCACTGGCCCGCTTTTCCCCGGACCTCGTCATCGCCTCCGACCTGCGCCGGGCCACCGACACCGCCACCGTGCTCACCGACGCCATCGGCGTCCCGCTGCGGATCGACAAGCGGCTGCGCGAGACGCACCTTGGCGAATGGCAGGGCCTCACCGGCGAAGAGGTCGACAAGGCCTACCCCGGTGAACGCGACCGCTGGCGCACCGACGCGACCTGGGCCCCGCCGGGCGGCGAGAGCCGGGTCGACGTCGCCGACCGCGCCGGCGAAGTCGTCACGGACCTGCAGCAAGCCAATTCCGACGCGGGTGACACCGTGCTGCTGGCCGCGCACGGCGGCCTGATCATCGCGCTGACCGCCCGGCTGCTGGACCTGCCGGTCGTGACCTGGCCGTCGCTCGGCGGGATCTCGAACTGCCACTGGGTCGAGCTCGGCCGCCGCGACGGGAAGTGGCGGCTGCACGCCTACAACGCGGGGATGCACGGCTAGCCGATGGGGCCGCGCCTGCTGGTGTTCGGCGATTCGCTGAGCTTTCACGGTCCCGAAGGACCTTGCGCCGCGGACGAACCGCGGCTGTGGCCCAACATGGCCGCCGCCGCGTTGGGAGGCACCGCCGACCTCGTCGCCGGCATCGGCTGGAACGCCCGGGACGCCTGGTGGTCGCTGACCGGCGACCCGCGGGTCTGGGCCGACCTGCACCACGTCGACGCGGTCGTGTTCGCGATCGGCAGCATGGACACGCTGCCCTCGCCGTTGCCGACCTACCTGCGCACCGGGCTGCGCTACCTGCGGCCCGACCCGGTGCGGCGCGTCGTGCGCAAGGCCTACCTCGCCGCGCAGCCGCGGCTGGCGGTGGCGCTGCGCGGCCGGCCCACGGTGCTGCCGGCCAAACTCACCGTGCAGTACCTCGACACGGCCGTGGGCGCGCTGCGCGTCCTGCGGCCCGAGCTGCCGATCTTCGGCTGGCTGCCGTCGGTCCACCGCGCGGCGGCCTACGGCGGCGTGCACACCGCGCGCCCGGCCGCGGCGGCGGCGATGGCGGCCTGGAGCGCGCGAGCGGGAGTTCCGTTGCTGGACCTCGAAGCCGTCGTCGGGGAGCACGTGCTGAGCGGCGCGGGCAACCCGGACGGCATGCACTGGGGCTGGGCGGGGCACGCCGCGGTGGGCGCGGCGATGTCCGTGTTGATGGCGCCGGTGCCGGCACCCGGCCACGTAGGCTGACGGCGTGTCGGTCGCCGTAGTCACGGATTCCACCGCCCACCTGCCGGAGGGCTTCGCCGAACGGCACGCGGTCCGGGTGGTGCCCCTGCACGTCCTGGTCGACGGCGTGGTTTCCCTCGACGGCGTCGAGACCGGACCGGCGGCCGTCGCGGAGGCGATGAAGCAGCGGAAGATCGTCACGACGTCGCGGCCGACACCCACCGAGTTCGTCAAGGAGTACCAGGCGGCGTTCGCCGACGGCGCGGACGCGATCGTGTCGGTGCACCTCTCGCGCGAGCTGTCGGGCACCTGGGAAGCGGCGGTGCTCGCGGCGCAGGAGGTGGGCCCGGACCGGGTCCGCGTCGTCGACTCCCGGACCACCGCGATGGGGCTCGGGTTCGCCGCGCTGCACGCCGCTTCGGCCGCCTCCACCGGTGCTTCCGCGGCCGCCGTCGAGGCCGCCGCGGTGACGGCGGCCGGCTGTTCGTCGACGTTGTTCGTCGTGGAAACCCTGGACCACCTGCGCCGCGGCGGCCGCATCGGCCCGGCGGCGGCGCTGCTGGGCACGGCGCTGGCGGTGAAGCCGGTGCTGCACATGTCCGAAGGCCGGATCCTGCCGCTGGAGAAGGTCCGCACGATGAACCGGGCGATCGCGCGCCTGGTCGAGCTCGCGGCCCAGGCGGCGGCCGAGGACGACGTCGAGCTCGCCGTCCACCACCTGGCGTCACCGGAGCGGGCGGTCGAGCTGGCGAACCGGCTCGAGGAGGCTGTGCCGCGCTCGGCGGGCTGCGTGGTTTCCGAGCTGGGGGCGGTGATCGGGGCGCACACGGGTCCCGGCGTGCTGGGGGTCGTCGTCCAGCGGACGGTCCTGCCCCGAAGCTAGCGCCCATACCACCGGGGAACGCCTGCTCCGGGGCTCGCGCCGCGAATCCATCCACAACACCCCGGTTGTCCACAGGACGCGCCGTCACCCCTGTCGGACACCTCCCCGCGGGTCCTAACGTCGATCGTGTGTTCGAGCAGCCCGCCCGGGATCCGGGCTCCCCCGTCAACGACCGGCTCTCCTGGCTGGCCGACCAGCTCTCGCCCGATGCGAGCACGGTCGGCCCGGGCGGCCGGCTGGTCCGGCGCTGGCTACCGGCCGCACCGGCCGGCACCGGCCGCCGCCGATGGGCGCTGGCCGGCGTCCTCATAGCGGTGGTGATGATCGTCCTCGGCGCGGTAGCGCTCGTGGGCGGCGGTCCACCGCCCGAGCCACCACCCGCGCTGCCGAGCGCAAGACCGGCGGCGGAGGCACGCGCCGCGCCGCCGACGGGCCTGGTGATCAGCGTGATCGGCCGCGTCCGGACGCCGGGCCTGGTCACGGTCCCGCAAGGCGCCCGGGTGGCGGACGTTCTGCGAGCGGCCGGCGGCCCCGAGCCGGGAGCGGACGTCGGCGCGCTGAACCTGGCCCGCAAGGTAACGGACGGCGAGCAGCTGGCGGTCGGCATCCCAGCCCCACCGCCGGCTCCCGACACCCCGGCGGCGGCCGCCGGAAAGCTCGACCTCAACACGGCAACGGCGGACCAGCTGGACACCCTCCCCGGAGTCGGCGAGGTGATGGCCAAGCGCATCGTCCAGTGGCGCACCGACCACGGCGGCTTCGCGAAGGTCGAGCAACTCCGCGACGTCGACGGCATAGGGGAAAGCAAGTTCCAGAAATTACGGGAGAAGGTGACGGTCGGATGAGCAGCTTCCCCGCGACACCTACCCGGGCCGGCTGTGGTGGGTATCGGCGAGGTGGGTCGAGTTCGTTCGCCGGCTTCCCCGTGGCCGCCATCCGGCTGGTCTGGGCGGCGTGGCCAAGGGCCGGTCCGCTCGTCGCGGGAGGCGCGGCGAGCGGGCCAGGCTTCCCGATGTCAGCTGCCTGGCTGACTGCGGCCGGTCCTGGCGGCGTGGGCGAAGGCGAGCCCGCACCTGTGAGTGGCGGTGCGATGAGTGCCTTTCCGATGGCGCATGCCTGGCGGCACTGGGTGTCAGCGAGGTGGACGAGTTCGTTCGCCGGGTGGCGCCGGGTGAGCGCCTTTCCCGTGGTCGCCACGCGGCTGGTCCTGGCGGCGTGGGCAAGGGCCGGTCCGTTCGTCGCGGAAGGAGTGGCGATCGGCGAGGTTTGCCGACGGTGCCTGCCTCGCTCGCTGCGATCGATCTTGGCGGCGTGGGCGAAGGCGAGCCCGCACCTGTGAGTGGAGGTGGCGGTCCGGCTCGCCACCGGCCAGGTAGCGATCGGCGAGCCTTTCCCGATGGGCCTGAGCCGACGGCACAGGCGAAAACGCATTCGTTCGTACACGGAAGCAGGTGAAACTCGCTTGAGCACCTCCCTCACGACCAACACCGGGCCGGCTGCGGCCCACGCCCGCAGCATCGCCGAACGCGAGTTCGCCCGCCCCCGAAAGCAGGTGGCCCCCGGATGAGCACCGACACCCGCCAGGACATGCGGCTCGTCCCGGCGGCAGCGGCCTGCTGGCTGGCGGCATTGGCCGGCCTGCTGCTCGGCTGGTGGACGGCCGTCGCCACCGGCCTTGCCGCGGTCGCGCTCGCCGGGCTGCTGCTGTGGCGGGCCCGCGACCGGCCCCGGGTGCGCGACGCGGCGGCAGCCCTGCTGATCCTCGGCCTCCTCGCCGCCGGCCCGATCTCCTGGCGAATCCGCGAAGCCCAAAGCGACGAACTCCGCGCCTCCGCCGCAGAAGGCCTCCCGTCGGCGTTGCGAGTCGTCGTCGCGGAACGTCCGAAGCCCGTGCGGAGCGCGGGGTACGCCGATCAGCAAGCCGGTGCCCGGTCGGTCGTCCTCGCCGCCGATGTGCGCACCGCATCGGTCGATGGCCGACCCGTCCCCTCCTCCGGCCGCGTCCTGCTGTTGGCCCCGGTCGCGCAGTGGGCGTCGCTGCTACCGGGCCAAGAGGTGACGGCAACGGGTCTGCTGATGCCGCCGCGCGGCTCGGACCTGACCGCCGCGGTGCTGTCGGTGCGCGGCCCGCCGGGTGACCCCGGCCCGGCGCCGTGGTGGCAGCGGGTGGCGGCTGCGCTGCGCACCGGCCTCCACGACCTGTGCCAGGTCCTGCCGGACGAACCCGCGGGCCTGCTCCCGGGACTGGTGCTCGGCGACACCAGCGCGCTGTCCCCGCGCGTCGAGCAGGAGTTCGTCTCCGCGGGGCTCACCCACCTCACCGCGGTCAGCGGCGGCAACCTCGCGGTGATCTGCGGGGCGGTCCTGCTCCTGTTGCGCCTGCTCCGGCTCGGCCCCCGGCTGTCGGCCGCGGCGGCCGGGACGTGCCTGGCCGGGTTCCTCGTCCTCGTCGGCCCGGAGCCGAGCGTGCTGCGCGCGGGTGTCATGGCGGCCGTGGCGCTCCTGGCCCTCGCGCTGGGCCGCCGCGGTTCGGCGCTGCCCGCGCTGGCCTTCGCGGTGTGCTTGCTGGTGGTCGCGGATCCGGCGATGGCCACGGACTTCGGCTTCGCGCTGTCGGTGTGCGCCACCGGTGGGCTGGTCCTGCTCGCGCCCCGCTGGGCCGACGCGCTGGTCCGCCGCGGGATCCCGCCGGGTTTCGCCGAAGGGCTGGCGATCCCGCTGGCGGCGTTCCTGGTGACGGCGCCGGTGCTCGCGGGCATGGCGGGTTCGGTGAGCCTGGTTTCGGTGCTGACCAACGTCCTCGCCGCGCCCGTGGTGGCCCCGGCGACGGTGCTCGGCGTGCTGGCGACGGTCACCGGCCCGTGGTGGCCGGGCGCCGGGAAGGTCCTGGTGCACTTGGCCGACCCGGAGGCTCGGTGGCTGATCACCGTCGCCCGGCACGGTGCGCGGGCGCCGGACGCGGTCATCGCCTGGCCCGGTGGCTGGGTGGGTGGTCTCCTGGCCGCTGCCGTCCTCGTGGTGCTGGTGCTCGCGCTCCGGCACCGGCGGGTGCGGGTGCTGATGGCGGTGCTCGTCGCCGGCGCGCTGCTGGTGTTCGTGCCGGTCCGGGTGGTGGCGCCGGCGTGGCCGCCGCGGAACTGGGCGATGGTCGAATGCGATGTCGGCCAAGGTGACGCCGTCGTGTTGGCGACCGCCGAACCGGGACGGGCGGTCGTCGTGGACGCCGGACCCGAACCTGGGCCGGTCGACGAGTGCCTGCACCGGCTGGCGGTCGACCGGATCCCGCTGCTGGTGCTGAGCCACCTGCACGCCGACCACATCGGCGGCCTCGCTTCGGTCTTCGAGGGCCGTGCGGTCGGCGCGATCGCCGTCGGGCCGGGGCGGTCGCCGGGGTGGGCGTGGCGGCAGGTGGCCGCCGAGGCCACCCGGCGGGCGGTGCCGCTGGTGGAGCTGACCCCGGGCGAGCGGCTGGACTGGCCGGGCCTGGCGCTCGACGTCCTGGGGCCGCGCTACGTACCGGCCCGTTCGGACGCGCCACCGGACGGCACGACGATCAACAACAGCTCGGTGGTGCTCCGAGCGGAGACGACGGCGGGCCGGGTCCTGCTGACCGGCGACGTCGAACTGGCCGCGCAAGCGGACCTGCTGGCCGACATCGGAGATCTGAAGGCGGACGTCTTGAAGGTGCCGCACCACGGAAGCCGCTACTCGCTGCCCTCGTTCCTCGCGGCGGTGGCCCCACGGGTGGCCTTGGTCAGCGTGGGCGCGGGAAACACGTACGGGCACCCCAGCAAGTCCACAATGGACACCCTCACGGCCCTTGGTGCACGAGTGACCCGCACGGACGTGGACGGCGACACGGCAGTCGTCGCCGGAACGGCGATAGCCCGCCGCGGCGAGCCCCGCGGCCCGCCGCGGCGGTGATGGCCGGGGCGGGGAAGGCGCCGCGGTCCGGTGACTCTCGCTGGGGAAGGCGCCGCGGGCCGGTGACTCTCGCCGGGGAAGGCGCCGCGGGCCGGTGTCTCTCGCCGGGAAGGTGCCGTGGGCCGGTGACTTTTGCCAAGGAAAGGTGCCGTAGTGGGCCCGGCGACTCGCGTCGGGGAGGCGACACGTGTTCGAGCGCCTGGGCGGACAAGGTGCGCCGCCGGGGCCGGTGAGCTTGAGCCCGGGAGAGGCGACACGTGGCCGTGCCTCTCCACCGAGCGCCGGGTCGGGCAGAGCGCCGGGTCGGGCAGAGCGCCGGGGCGGGCCGAGTGCCGGGGCGGGCCGAGTGCCCGCCCCGGCCGGAGCTCAGTAGCCGAGGGCCTTGTTCACGGCCGCGGCCGAGGGCGGCAGGGTCGCCTTGGGACCCACGTGGTTCTCGATCGCGTCGAGGGTCTTGAGGCCGTCGCCGGTGATGAGGAGCACCGTCTCGGCGTCCGGGTCCAGCTTGCCCGTCTCGACCAGCTTCTTCGCCGTGGCGACGGTGACCCCGCCGGCCGTCTCGGTGAAGATGCCTTCGGTGCGGGCCAGCAGGCGGATGCCCTCGACGACCTCTTCGTCGGAGACGTCCTCGATCGCGCCGCCGGTGCGGTTGACGATGTCGAGCACGTACGGGCCGTCGGCGGGGTTGCCGATCGCCAGCGAGCGGGCGATCGTGTCCGGCTTCACCGGCTGGACCACGTCGTGGCCCTCGCGGAACGCCGTCGACACCGGCGAGCAGCCGGTGGCCTGCGCGCCGAAGACCTTGTACGGGCTGGCGTCCACGAGGCCGAGCTGCCCCAGCTCACGGAAACCCTTGTCCACCTTGGTCAGCTGCGAACCGGAGGCGATCGGCACGACGATCTGCGGCGGGATGCGCCAGCCGAGCTGCTCGGCGACCTCGAAGGCCAGCGTCTTCGAGCCCTCCGAGTAGTACGGCCGGACGTTCACGTTGACGAACGCCCACTTCGGGTGCTCGCCGGCGAGCTCGGTGGCGAGGCGGTTGACGTCGTCGTAGTTGCCGTCGATGGCGATGAGGTCGCCGTCGTACACCGCGGTGGTGAGGATCTTGGCGCGCTCGAGGCTCTTGGGGATCAGCACGACCGACCGCCAGCCGGCGCGGGCCGCGGCGGCGGCCGTCGCGTTGGCCAGGTTGCCGGTCGAGGGACACGCGAGCACCTCGAACCCGAACTCGCGGGCCGCGGCCAGCGCGACGGCGACGACGCGGTCCTTGAACGAGTGCGTCGGGTTGCCGGTGTCGTCCTTGACCCACACGCGCTTGAGGCCGAGCTCCTTGGCGAGGCGGTCGGCGCGGACCAGCCGCGTCGCACCCGGCTCGGTGTTCGGGATCTCTTCGACGTTGGACGGAACGGGAAGGAGTTTCTTGTAGCGCCAGATGTTCTTGGGGCCGGCCTCGATGTCTTCGCGGCGGACGCGGCCGAAGTCGTAGGCCACCTCGAGCGGCGAGAAGTCTTCAGCGGAGACGAACTCCGGAGCGAGCGGCTGCCGGTGGCCCTCTTCCTTCGACACCAGTTCGACGGCGGGTCCGAGATCCGGGGTCTTGGTGGTGGAGGTCGTGCCGAGGGTGGCGGTCATCGCGAGGTTCCTTTCCTCATCTGCCCCGCCGAAGCGGGCCGGAATTGGCACCGTGGTCGTCAGCTATCCCGCGATCGCGGGATGACAGGCTGTACGCCGGTTGCCGGGGCTTCGTCGGGCCGTTCCCTCTGCCCCTCTGGATGAGCGGTATTCAATTGTCGGTGCGCGCACGCCGGATCCTCCGGGGCGGGCTGCCTCGGTTACACCGTACGACATCGCGCTCGGGCCGTGCCACGGTGGCCGCTCGACATCACCGGAGCGGGCGCATCGGAGCGCAAGTGAGAGGATTCCCGGGTGACCGCGCAAGCCACCGCCCCGGCCCCGCTGCACCTGGTGCTGGGCGAGGAAGAACTGCTGATCGAGCGGGCCGTCCGCGAGACGCTCGCCGCCGCGCGCGCGATGGACGCGACCGCCGAGCTGACCCGGGTCCGGGTGTCCGATCTCACAGCCCCCGAGCTGGCCGAACTGGTCAGCCCGTCGCTGTTCAGCGAAGGCCGGGTGATCGTCCTGGAGTCGGCGCAGGACATCTCCCAGGAGCTGGCCGATGCCGTCGCGGCCTACCTGAAGGACCCGGCCGACGGGGTCGTGCTCGTCGTCGTGCACACCGGCGGCGGCCGCAGCAAGGCGGGCAAAGCGCTCCCGGCGGCGCTGAAGAAGGCCGGCGCCGAGATCACCGAGTGCCCGAAGCTGACCAAGCCGGCCGAGCGGGAGCAGTTCGTGCGCCACGAGGTGCGCCGGGTGGGCGGCAAAATCGATCCGGCGGGGGTCGCCGCCCTGCTCGACGCCGTGGGCTCCGACCTGCGGGAACTCTCTTCGGCGGCGACGCAGCTGGTCGCGGACACGGGCGGCACCGTCGACGCCGACGCGGTCCGCCGGTACCACCGCGGCCGCGCCGACGTCACCGGCTTCGCGGTCGCGGAGAAGGCGGTCAGCGGCGATCGCGCGGCGGCGCTGGAGTCGCTGCGCTGGGCGATGCAACTGGGCGTCCCGCACGTGCTGGTCGCCGACGCGCTGGCCGACGCGGTCCGCACGATCGCCCGGGTCTCCGGCGCCGGCCGGGGCAACCCGAACCAGCTGGCGGGCGAGCTGGGCATGCCGCCGTGGAAGATCCGCAAGGCGCAGGGGCAGTCCCGGGGCTGGAACCCCGACGGCCTCGCGACGGCGATGCGCGTGGTCGCGCGGCTGAACGCCGAGGTCAAGGGCGTGGCGGCGGACCCGGGCTACGCGCTGGAGCGCGCGGTCCTCCAGGTGGCGGCGGCCAAGGGCGACCGCTGACCGCGGCTCCGGACGCGAATGACCCAGACACGACGACCTTCAAGCGCGAAGACCCGGAGGAGCGCAGGCGCGAAGTGCCCGGACATGAAGAAGGCCCCGGCCGAAGCCGGGGCCTTCCCAAAAATCAACCAGCTCAGAGCGCGTTGACGCGCTTCGCCAGCGCCGACTTCTTGTTGGCGGCCTGGTTGGCGTGGATGACGCCCTTCGAGACGGCCTTGTCCAGCTTCTGGGCGGCGTCGCGCTGCAGCTCGACGGCCTTGGCCTTCTCGCCGGCCTCGGCGGCTTCGCGGACCTTGCGGATCGCGGTCTTCACCGAGGACCGGATCGCCTGGTTGCGCTGACGCGCCTTCTCGTTCGTCGTGATGCGCTTGATCTGCGACTTGATGTTGGCCATAGGGCAACTCCTGTTTCACTCGGTGAGATTCGCCGCCGCGCTGAAGTGGCCCCGCTCGATGAGCGGGTTTCCTCCATGACGGAATGCCGCACGGGCAGCGAGCGATCACTCTAACAGCCGGGCCGCCGGCGGCCGGAGCCGGGAGTACCGTGGGCGGCGGCAGTGCCTAGGGTTCCGTCGCCGGTCCGAGCAACCCGCACCACCCGCACCACATGCACCACATGCACCTCAAAACCAGGACCGGCGGGCCTGGTCCGAGCGGCACCATCGGCGGGCCCGGACGGCCGGTCGTTCATCTGACGGGGCAAAAGCCTGGAGGACCAGCTTTTCGCGCGCGCGAAAAGCCGAAGGGGTCCCGTGAACGCCACCGCCTTGTCCCTCGTCCTCGTCGCCGCCGTCGTGCACGCCGCGTGGAACCTCGCGGCCAAGCGGATCTCCTCCGGCGGCACCCAGTTCGTCTGGCTCTACTACACGGCCGGCGCCGTCCTGCTCCTGCCCGTCACGATCGTGCTGCTCGTCGTCGAACACCACCGTCCACAGTGGAGCTGGCTGCTCGCCGCCGCGGTCACCGCCGTCCTGCACATCGCCTACGGGATCGTGCTGCAGCGCGGGTACCGCGTCGGCGACCTCTCCGTCGTCTACCCCGTCGCGCGGGGCACCGGGCCGCTGCTGTCGGTGCTGGCCGCCGTCCTGGTGCTCGGCGAGCGGCCCGGGCCGCTCGGCCTGCTCGGCGCGTTCCTGGTCGTCGCCGGGGTGCTGGTGATCAGCACCGGCCGGAAGGGCGGCGACCCCCGCGCCGTGAAAGCGGGGATCCTCTACGGCCTGCTGACCGGGGCCGTCATCGCCGGCTACACGCTCTGGGACGCGCACTCGGTCACCGGCCTCGGGGTGCCGCCGGTCGTCTACTTCGGCCTGGGCTCGGTCCTGCAGAGCGTGCTGCTCGTGCCCGGCGCCCTGGCCGATCGCGCCGAAGTGACGCGGATCTGGCGGGAACAGCGCCGCGAGGTCCTGCTCGTCGCGGTCCTGTCGCCGATCGCCTACATCCTCGTGCTGTTCGCCCTCACCATGGCGCCGGTCAGCCTGGTCGCGCCCGCCCGGGAGCTGAGCATCGTGCTCGGCGGCCTCGCCGCGTGGCTGGTCCTGGGCGAGCGTGACGCCGTGCGGCGGCTGGCCGGGTCGGTGATCGTGCTGTCCGGCATCGCCGCGATTGCGGCCGCCTGAGCCCGTCCGGTAGGGATGGTCGGATGGAGATCCTGAAGAGCCGGCTGCTGATCCGCCCGCGGGACGTCGCCGCGTCCACGGCGTTCTACCGCGACACCCTCGGCCTGGCCGTCGAGCGGGAATTCCCCGGTGGCACCGTGTTCTTCCTCGGCCACGGCTCCCTGGAGGTCTCCGGTGCGGGCGAGACGGGCTCGTCGCCCGATCTGGTGCTCTGGCTGCAGGTCCGGGACCTCGCCGGCACCCTGGCCGAGCTGAAGGGCAACGGCCTGGAGCCGGTGCGCGACGCGCGGCGCGAGCCGTGGGGCCTCGACGAGGCCTGGATCGCCGATCCGGACGGCACGCGGATCGTGCTGGTCGAGGTGCCCGAGGGACACCCGATCCGCACGGACACCCGCTAGGCGGGCTTGACGGCGCGCAGCTGCGCGGCGAGCGCGGCGAACCCGGGCGGCTCCCAGGTCCAGGTCTGCAGGTCGGCGAAGCCCGCGGCGGCGGCTTCGTCGGCCAGGACGTGCCTGCTCACGGGCAGCCACTTCTCGTGCGCGGACAGCAGCAGCCGGCCGCCCGGGCGCAGCACCCGGAACAGCTCGGCGAACCCGGCCGCGCGGTCTTCCCACAGCATGACGTTGTTCACGCTCAGCACGACGTCGACCGAGCCGTCGGGCTCGCCGGTGTGCGCCGCCGACCCTTCGCGCAGCTCGGCGCGGTCGCCGCAGCGCTCGTGGCACAGCGTGAGCATCTCGGGGGAGGGGTCGACGCCGACGGCGCGCCCGGCCAGGCGGGCGGCGGCTTCCAGGCCGACGCCGGGGCCGGGCCCGACGATCAGGACGGTCTCGTCGGGCTCGAGCTTCGCGAGGTCGACGACGCGGTGTTCGGTGGCGGCGTTGCCGCGGGCCATGACCCAGCCGCCGAGGCGGCCGAGCGTGCCGGTGGGGTGACCGAACGTCCGGTCGAGGACGCGGGCGAAGCCGCTGGTCTCCGGCTGGGGAGGGGGTGCCGGCTGGTGCGGAGTACTCATACTTCGAGGGCACCACGGATCGCGAAACCCCGCATCGGGGATGACCCCCAACCGCACCCGGAGGGCCATGGGACCATAGAGGTGGCCATCCCCGACTTTCCGAGGACTCATTCGAGTGACGACGTTCGCCGACACGACCTTCACGCCTCCGGAGCTCATCCGGAACTTCTGCATCATCGCGCACATCGACCACGGCAAGTCCACCCTGGCCGACCGCATGCTGCAGCTCACCGGCGTCGTGGAAGAGCGGGCCATGCGCGCTCAGTACCTCGACCGGATGGACATCGAACGCGAGCGCGGCATCACGATCAAGGCGCAGAACGTCCGGCTGCCCTGGAAGGTCGACGGGCAGGACCACGTCCTGCACATGATCGACACCCCGGGCCACGTCGACTTCACCTACGAGGTCTCCCGGGCCCTGGAGGCGTGTGAAGGCGCTGTCCTGCTGGTCGACGCCGCGCAGGGGATCGAGGCCCAGACGCTGGCCAACCTGTACCTCGCGCTGGAGAACAACCTCCAGATCATCCCGGTGCTCAACAAGATCGACCTGCCCTCGGCCGACCCCGACAAGTACGCAGGTGAGCTGGCCCACATCATCGGCTGCGAGCCGGAAGACGTCCTGCGGGTCTCGGCCAAGACCGGCATGGGCGTCGGCGCGCTGCTCGACGAGGTCGTGAAGTCGGTTCCGGCGCCGCAGGGTGACGCCGACGCGCCCGCCCGGGCGATGATCTTCGACTCGGTGTACGACACGTACCGCGGCGTCGTCACCTACATCCGCGTCGTCGACGGCAAGATCACGCCGCGCGAAAAGATCAAGATGATGTCCACCGGCGCCACGCACGAGCTGCTGGAGGTCGGCATCATCTCGCCGGAGCCCAAGCCCAGCAAGGGCCTCGGCGTCGGCGAGGTCGGCTACCTGATCACCGGGGTGAAGGACGTCCGGCAGTCGAAGGTCGGCGACACCGTGACGTCGGAGCGTCACGGCGCGAAGGAAGCGCTGGCGGGCTACCGCGAGCCGAAGCCGATGGTCTACTCCGGGCTGTACCCGGTCGACGGTTCGGACTACCCCGAGCTGCGCGAGGCGCTCGACAAGCTCCAGCTGAACGACGCCGCGCTCGACTACGAGCCGGAGACGTCGGTGGCGCTCGGCTTCGGCTTCCGCTGCGGCTTCCTCGGCCTGCTGCACCTGGAGATCACCCGCGACCGGCTCGAGCGCGAATTCGGCCTCGACCTGATCTCGACGGCACCGAACGTGGTCTACGACGTGGTGCAGGACGACGGCAAGGAAATCCACGTCACCAACCCGTCGGACTGGCCGACCGGGAGCAAGATCGACAAGGTGCTCGAGCCGGTCAGCAAGGTCAGCATCCTGGCGCCGTCCGAATTCATCGGCACGATCATGGAGCTGTGCCAGAACAAGCGCGGGCAGCTGCTCGGCATGGACTACCTGTCCGAGGACCGGGTCGAGCTGCGGTACAACATGCCGCTCGGGGAAATCATTTTCGACTTCTTCGACACGCTGAAGTCGCGTACGCGCGGCTACGCGTCGCTGGACTACGAAGAGGCCGGTACGCAGGCGGCGGACCTGGTCAAGGTGGACATCCTTTTGCAGGGCGAGGGCGTGGACGCGTTCTCCGCGATCGTGCACAAGGACGACGCCTACAACTACGGCAACCGCATGGTGAACCGGCTCCGCGAACTGATCCCGCGGCAGAACTTCGAGGTGCCCATCCAGGCCGCCATCGGCGCGCGGATCATCGCCCGCGAAACGATCCGCGCCATCCGCAAGGACGTGCTCGCCAAATGCTACGGCGGTGACATCTCGCGTAAGCGGAAGCTGCTGGAGAAGCAGAAGGAAGGCAAGAAGCGGATGAAGACCGTCGGCCGGGTCGAGGTCCCGCAGGAGGCTTTCGTCGCCGCACTGTCCACTGAGGACTCCGGGAAGAACAAGAAGTAGCGGTTTCCGTTGAGGCGACTGTTTCTATGATGTGACAGCGGCACCCATATTCACGCTTCCGCGTGAATATGGGTGCCGAACCCGTGTTCGATGCGGTTTCTGTCGGTGCTCTCTGGTTTCCTCTGGTGCGAAGAGCGAAAGGAGAGCACCATGACGGTCATGGCGGACATCGAGCATCCCAACGATTCGGGCCCCCTGACGGTGCACGACCTCGAGGGGATCCCGTTCGATGGCCGACGCTACGAACTCATCGACGGGGTGCTCATCGTGAGCCCTGCGCCGGGACTCAGACACCAGAAAATCGCTTACCGGCTCTATGGCGTGCTGGAAGCTGCGTGCCCGCCCGATTTCGAGGTGGTCGGCGCGCCGTTCGCGGTGCACTCGGGTGACAAGATCGAACTACAGCCGGACGTCCTGGTCGGCCGGGACGAGGACTTCACGGACAAGGATCTCCCGGCGCCACCCGTGCTGGCGGTCGAGGTGCTGTCACCCAGCACGGCGATTCACGATCTCAACACCAAGAAGGCGGTCTACGAGCGGCTCGGAACCGGCAGCTACTGGGTGATCGATCCGGAGGAGCCCGCGCTGACGGTGTTCGAATTGGACGCGGACGGTCACTACCAGCAGGTGGCCAAGGCGGCCGGTGACGAAGTGGCCGAGATCGAGCGGCCGTTCCCGGTGCGGATCGTGCCAAGGACCTGCTGGGCCGGCTCGGCTGAGCCCGGTCAGTGGCGCCGGAGACGGGGGGTGCCGCGGAGCTGGGCGTGCAGCTGCCGGTGGCGCAGTTCCTTCCGGAGCCGGTCGAGCACGGCGTCGAACAGGGCCGGGGTGAGGATCGCCGTCTGCTCGAATTGCCTCCGCTCGGGCGGTGCCGGCTGCAGCTTGCTTCGCGGCGCGTAGCGCTGCACTGAGCTCTCGACGCCGCCGCCGGTGACCAGATCGACCCAGAGGGCGTCGCGCAGGTAGCCGTCGCCGAAGCGGGCCGAACGGCGAACGGTGACTTCCGCGATCTCCGGCCAGGGCACCAGGCGCGTGCTGAGCGTGCCCGCCGGCAGGCGGATGCCCTCGTCGCCGATGGTGAGGTCGCGCAGGCCCTCGAACCCGCGCTTGAGGTCGCGGGCCCGGGAGACGCGGTAGATCAGGACGGCGGCGAGCACGGTCGCCGCGTAGGCGCCGCCGATCAGCCACGGCGAGAGGCCGCGCACCAGCCCGGTGGCGAGCGCCCCGCCGAAGCCGGCGTCGGCGACGACGAGCAAGCCGACCAGGACCTTGACCGGCGTGGTCACGCGGGGCGGGGACTCGGACAACGGGACGACTCCTGGGGCCGGAAGGGTCAGGGATTGCCGATTATCCGGTCTGCCCGGATGAACACCGCGACCCGCCGCTCTTCGGCCATGACCCGGTCGTACTCGGCCCAGTCGTCGTGGGTGCCGGTGGCGGCGATGAAGACGTCACGCAGTAGCTGCGGCAGGCCCGCGGGGTCGAAGGCGGGGTCGGGATCGTCGGGCCCGATGAGGTGGGTGGCACCGGTGACGGAGAGCCAGTTCCAGCCGCGCCGGAAGGTGACGGTGGCGTGCCCGGACCGTCGCAGCAGGAGAAGCTTGTGCGCTCGGCCGACGGCGACGTAGGCGACACCCGGGGCACCGGTCACCGGATCGTCGAAGACGCCGACGTTGACGACGGAGGCGTGCACGGTGCCGTCCGCCCGCGTCGTGGCGACGGTGGCGAGGCCGTGCTCCTGCAGCGACAGCGTGCGAACCTGCTCCAGATCTGCGCTCATGCCCCAACCTAACCCGCCGCACGGGCCGCCCGTCCGGGTTTCACCGCGCGAAGTGCGCCGATAACCGTCCGCACAGGAGGTCGACGTCGGCGCGAGGCGCCCCGGGCCAGTCGACGTCCATCCACCCGACCTCGGCGGGAGTGCCCCGGTGCCGCACGAAGACGTGCTGGTGGAAGTGGTCGATGCCCCGTCCGGCCATGGCCGAGTGCACGGACTCGGGAGCCAGTTCGGCCCGCAGCGCCCGGGCAGCCACCCAGGCGGCCCGCGCGACGGTCAAGGCTTCGGCTTCGGTGAGCCCGTCGAGGTTCGCCACGTGCCGCCGGGTCTCGACGAAGAGGTAGCCGGGGAAGGCGCCGGGTCGATGACTGACGACGGCGAGCTCGTCGGCCCAGATGACCGGCCCCACCAAGGGGCCGGTACCGCTGTGCTTGGCGCAGATCGGGCACGGCATGACCGCAGCGTACTGCGCCACGGGTCAGGTCGAGGCTCGATCGGTGGGAGGCCAGACGTGGCCGGCGGCGTCATCCGCGACCCGGACGTGGTCGAGGACGACGGTCCGTTCGAAGGTCGCGGCGGCGAAGGAGACGGCGCCGCCGAACACCGCGCCGTCCGGGTGGGGTACGCCGTCGACCGTGCGCACGCCGCCGAACAAGGCCTCGTCGCGGAACACGGCTTCGTCGAACATCGCGCCGTTGTGGAAGACCGCTCCCCGGAAGAGCGCCGAGCGGTGGAAGCGGGCCCGTTTGAAGTTCGCGGACGTGCGGAACTCGCTGCCGCCGAAGATGGCGTAGCCGGTGAATTCGACGTCCTCGAAGCGGTTCCAGCCGGCGAACCGCGCACCGCCGAACCGGACGTTGCCGACCCGGCACCCCCGGAAGTCGAAGTGACACAGGAGCGCGCCCGTCAGGTTGAGGGTGATCCCGGGCCAGAACTCCGGACGCGGCTCGCCGGGAGCGTCGCCGGGGTAGAGGTGGTCGGCCAGGATGCGCTGGGCCGTCGCGCGCACCTCGAGCTCCTGGTCGCTCGCGTGCCCGTCGGTGCCGGTCGGTGCTGACTCCGCCGGGTCCTGGCTCGAACCGGGGGCGCGCAACGACGACCAGGGCGGCAGCCGGGGCCCGGTGGGCAGCGTGTACGGCAGCCGGAGGTAGGCGCAGAGGAGGTTGACGATCGTCTGCCGCTGGTCCGGCGTGTTCTGCGCCAGCCGCTCCAACGCGTAGAGACCGGCCAGCCGGATCGGTGTTTTCTCGGATCCCAGCTGGTCAGCCGCCTTCGTGTAGAGCTCGGTGATCCGCCGTTCCGCCGCGTCGACCCGGGCGTCTTCGGCCAGCCGCCGCTGGTGTGCGGCCGTGTCCGAGGCCACCTGCTCGACGTGCTTTTGCGCGTGGTCCCGCTGGGCGAGCTCCTGTTCCTTCCGGCGGAGTTCGAGCTCGCCCAGGCGCTGCCGTCGCGCGGCCAGCACGAGCGCGACGGCGCCGCCCGCGCCGAGGACCACGTTCCCGGTCGCGCGGAACACCTCCAGCTGCGCCTGGTCCGCGGGTGTGCCGGCGCCGAAGAGCGCCAACAGCAGCCAGAGCGTCCCGACCGCGACCACGACCACGATCAGCCCGGCGAACACGATGGCCCGCGTGGTGAGCACCTTGCCCAGGCGCTCCTCGCGAAGGCCGATCGTCTCCGCGCCCTCGCCGGCCGGTCGAGCTGGTGGTTTGCGCACCGCTCGACTGTGCCACGCCCGGGGCAGGCCCGGAACCAGTTCCGGGCCTGCCCCGGGAGGGAGGCAGCTCAGCAAGCGCCGTTGTCGGTCCATACTCCCCACTGGCCCGTGGTTCCCGGCTCCTCGCCCTGCGTCCACCACTGCGCCGTCCACTTGTGGCCGTTGTGGGACACCACGTTCCCGCTCGTGTACACCTGCGTCGCGGTCCACGCCGGGTCCGCGCACGTGCCCGGGTTCGTCGTCCCGCCCGTGTCCCACGCGATCTGCGCCGACCGGTAGAAGTTGATCCCCTGCGCCACCCAGCGGGGCGCCTGGGCGCCCAGCCGGGTCCGGAACGCCGTCCAGTCGTGCGTCGACCACGGTGACCAGCCCAGCTCCGCGTGCGCGGCCAAGCGGGGGAACGCCAGGTAGTCGATGTCCGAGGGTGTCACCACCGTTTCCGTCCACAGGGGCGACTCCACGCCGCGGACCGCCGGTTCGCCCACGCCCGACAGGTACGCTCCCGGGTTCCAGCCGTACGCGTCCTGGACCTCGATGTAGCCCGCCCACGACAACCCGATGGGCGTCGAGCTGTTGTACTTCATGTCCAGGTACGCCTTGTTCGCCGGCGACAGGATCACCTTGCTGCCGCGGGAAACCGCCGTCGACACGCCCGCGTCGGAGGTGGACGTCCCCCAGAACTGCGGGGTCGCCGAAGCCGGCAGGGACGCCTTCGCGATGTCGTGCCAGCCCACCACCGACTTGCCCGTGGCCGCCACCAGGGGGAGGACCTTGTTGACGAACGTGAGGTAGTCGGCCGCCGACGTCGAGGACGCTTCGTCGCCGCCGATGTGGAGGTACGGGCCCGGGGTCAGGGCCGCCAGCTCGCGCAGGACGTCGGCGATGAACGTGTACGTGATGTCCTTCGAGATGCACAACGAGCTGTAGCCGACCGCCGTGTCCGTGCGCAGGGCCGGGGCCACCCCGGTGCAGTTCAGCTCCGGGTACGACGCCAGCGCCGCGTTCACGTGTCCCGGCATGTCGATCTCCGGGATGACGGTGATGTGGCGCGAAGCCGCGTAGTTCACGATGTCGGTGTACTGCGCCTTCGTGTAGTAGCCACCCGCGCCGCCGCCGACCTGGGTGCTGCCGCCGTACGTCGTCAGGCGGGGCCAGCTGTCGATCTGGATGCGCCAGCCCTGGTCGTCCGCCAGGTGCAGGTGCAGGTTGTTGATCTTGTACTGGGCCAGCTGGTCGAGGTACCGCTTGACCGTCGACACGGGGTGGAAGTGACGGGCGACGTCGAGCATCGCGCCGCGGTAGCCGAAGCGCGGGTAGTCCACGATCGTCGCCCCCGGGACGCTCCACGGGCCCTGCTGGGCCGCCGGGCTTTCCACCTTGCCCGGCAGCAGCTGCCGCAGCGTCTGGACGCCCGCGAAGAGCCCGTCCGCGGTGGTGGCCCGCACGGTGACCGACGACGCCGTCGACACCAGCTGGTAGCCCTGAGCGCCGACGCTCGCGGGTGCGCCGCCGAGCAGCAGCGCGATGCTGTCGGACGGCACCGACACGGGGGCGTCGGACACCGGCAGCGCGAAGCCGGTCGACGGCCGCAGCACGCCGGCCAGGTAGTCGCCGACCTGCCTGGCCGGCGCCGAACCGGCCTCGGTGACGATCTTCGTCGTCGAGACCAGCGGGAACGCGACCCCGGCCGCCGGGGTCACCGAGACCGGCGCCGGCACGATCGACTGCAACGCCGGGGTGGCCGCCGCGGCCGGCGTGAGGTGGGTGGCTGTCGTGCCGGCGCCGATCAGGGCCAGCACGGCGAGTGCGCGGCCGAGCCGCCGCGCCAAGGACTGCTTCACCGGGGGACCTCCTGGCGGGAAGGGCGCGACCTCGCCGTCGCACCTGCCCGGATCGTCGCACTTCCGGCGGTCGTGGTCTAGACCAGTCTGGGTGGTTAAGCTCGCGCGGTGACGCGGGACTTCGTGCCGGGATCGCCGTTCGCGCTGCTCTCGGAAGCCGAAACGGCCGCCTGGTACGCCTACATGAAGGTGCACCTGCGCCTGGACTACGAGATGAACCGGCAGCTGCGGGCCGACAGCGGCCTCTCGCTCGCCGACTACCACGTCCTGGTCGCCCTGACGAGCGATGCCGCCGGCCGGATGCGGGTCACCGACCTCGCGATCCGCATCGGCTGGGAGCGCAGCCGGCTGTCGCACCACCTCAAGCGGATGCGGGACCGCGGGCTGGTCGAAACCGGGACGGCCGCCGAGGATCGCCGCGTCACCGAGGTGGCGCTGTCCGAGGCGGGTTGGGCGTCGTTGCGGCAAGCGGCCCCGGACCACGCCGGGTTCGTGCGCGAAGCGGTCCTGGGCGCCCTCGAGCCCGGTGAGCTGGCGCAGCTGACCACGCTGCTCGACCGTGTCTACGACCGGCTGGTCGAACGCGGCACCCTGCCCCGGCCGGACGACCACCCCTGACAGTTGCGTGACATGTCACCTAATATGGGTGTGAGACCCGAGGAGGACGTGATGGCGACGGTGGCCGAGCTGATGGAAGCCAATCTGCTGCAGGTGTTCAACGAACGGGACGACGAGCGGCGCGCGAAGGCGATCGCCGCGACCTACGCGCCCGACGTCGAGTTCGCCGACCCGGAAGGGGTCGCGACCGGCCACGCGGAGCTGAACGCCAAGGCCCGCGGGCTGCTCGAACAGTCGCCGGGCTTCGTCTTCGCACCCGGCGGTCCCGTGCTGGTCAACCACGACCTGGGCCACCTCGCCTGGCAATTCGGCCCGGAAGGCGCGCCGCCGGTCGTGCGGGGGATCGACATCGCGCTCGTCGAGGACGGCGTGATCAAGAAGCTGTACACGATGTTGCTGCCCGGCTGAGTACTACGCTCGGGGCATGTTCGACGAGCTGACGTTCCCGGTCGTCGCCGCGCCGATGGCCGGCGGTCCCACCACCCCGGAGCTGGTCGCCGCGGTGTCCGAGGCCGGTGGCTTCGGCTTCCTCTCCGCCGGCATGCTCACGCCCGCGGCGCTGAGCGCGCAGATCGACCGCACCGCCGAGCTCACCGGGCGGCCGTTCGGCGTCAACCTCTTCGTCCCGCAACCCGACACCGGCGCCGACGTCGGCGCGCACCGCGAGCGGCTCGAGGCGTTCGCCCGCGAGTACAACGTCGAGCTCGGCGAGCCGAAGTGGGACGACGACGCGTACCCCGCGAAGCTGGACGTCGTGCTCGAGAAGCGGATCCCCGTGGTGTCGTTCACCTTCGGGCCGCCCTCGCCGTCGGACGTGCTCCGGCTCCGCGACGCCGGGGCGAAGGTCGTCATCACCGTGACCACCCCGGAGGCCGCCCACCGGGCCGCCGACCTCGGCGCCGACGCGCTCGTCCTGCAGGGCTTCGAAGCGGGCGGGCACCGGAGCCTGTTCACCGACGACCCGCGGCTGCCCGGCGGCGGCGCGGAATACGGCGTCCTCGCGCTGCTCAGGCTGGTCGCCGCCCGCGTGGACCTGCCGCTGATCGCCGCCGGCGGGCTGGTGCACGGGGCCGACGTCGCCGCCGTGCTCGCCGCCGGAGCCGTGGCCGCCCAGCTGGGCACCGTCTTCCTGCGCGCGGACGAAGCGGGGACGTCGGAGGCGCACCGCAAGGCGCTCGCCCTCGCCGAGCGCGAGACGGCCTTCACCCGCGCCTTCAGCGGCCGCCCGGCCCGAGGCCTGGTCAACAAGTTCATGGACGCCCTCTCCGAGGGGGCGCCGGCCGCGTATCCGCAGCTCAACAACCTGGCGGGCCCGGTGCGCAGGGCGTCGGCGAAGGCCGGTGACCCGGAAGCGATCTCGCTGTGGGCGGGCCAGACCTACCCGCTCGCCTACGACGCCTCGGCCGCCGTGATCATCGAGCGGCTGAAGGTCGAGGCGCGCGAAGCCGCCACCCGCCTCGACCGGATCCGCTAGTGTCGCGCGTCCGAAGTTCAGTGACAGCGGCCCGGTCCCCGCTCTTCCCGGACGTCAAACAACTTGCGACGCGCGACACTAGCCGCCCGTGCGGTTCAGCAGCGAGTGCCGCCGGCTGTAGAGGAAGTAGACGACCAGGCCGATCACGAACCAGACGCCGAACCGGATCCAGGTTGCCGGCTGCAGGAACGTGATCAGCCAGAGCGAGAACACGATGCCGATCGCGGGCACCACCGGCATGCCCGGCGTCTTGAACGTCCGGGGCAGGTCCGGCTGCTTGTAGCGCAGCACGATCACCGCGACGCAGACGACGACGAACGCCAGCAGGATGCCGATGTTCGTCAGCTCGGCCGCCTCGCCGATCGGCAGCACCCCGGCGATGATGGCGGACGCGCCGCCGAGGATCCACGTCATCCGGCTCGGCACCTGGCGCTTCGGGCTGGTCTTGCCGAACCACGGCGGCAGCAGGCCGTCGCGGCTCATCGAGTAGCCGACGCGGGTGGCGCCCATCAGGAACGTGAACAGCACGGTGAGGATGCCGATGATGGCTCCGATCGCGATCACCGTGGCCAGCCCGGAGAGGCCGACTGACTTGAACGCCGTCGAGAAGCCGCTCTTCGGGTCGATCTCGGTGTACTTCTGCATGCCGGTCAGCACCAGGCAGGCCAGCACGTACAGCACCATCGAGATGGCCAGCGAGTACAGGATCGCCTTCGGCATGTGCCGCTGCGCATCCTTGGATTCTTCGGCCGCCGTCGACATCGCGTCATAACCGAAGACGGCGAAGAACACCGTCGCGGCGCCGGTCACCGCGCCGCCGAAGCCGGCCGGCGCGAACGGCGTGTAGTTGCCGGTCTTGACGTAGAAGAAGCCGACCAGGATGACCACCAGCACGATCAGGACCTTGATCCCGACCATGGCCGTCTCGAACCGGGCGGCGCTGCGGATGCCGCGGTTGAGCAGGTACGCGATCAGCAGGCACAGCAGCGCGGCGAACAGGTCGACCTTGTGGCCCGGACCGGTCCCGGGCGCACCGAGCATCCACGCCGGCAGGTCCAGGCCGAGCTGGCCGAGCAGGAAGCTGAAGTAGCCCGAGATGCCGATCGCCACCACCGCCACGATCGCGGTGTACTCCAGCAGCAGGTCCCAGCCGATGAACCAGCCGACGATCTCGCCGAGCACCGCGTAGCCGTAGGTGTAGGCCGAACCGGCCTTCGGGATCAGGCCGGCGAACTCCGCGTAGGAGAACGCCGCGGCGGCGCTGGCGACCCCGGCGATGAGGAACGAGATCAGCACGGCCGGCCCGACGCCGGGGATGCCCGCCGCGTCGTCGCCGTGCGCGACACTGCCGGCGAGGGCGAAGATCCCGGCGCCGATGATGCCGCCGACGCCGATGGCGGTCAGCTGCCACAGCCCCAGAGTGCGTTGCAGGCCGCCGCTTTCGGCCGGGTCCTGGATGTGGTCGATCGGCTTGCGCCGGAAGATGCCGGAGCTCGAGCCCAAGCCTCCTGGAGCGGACATCATCGTCTCCCGAACGGTCGGTGGAGGGCCCGGATCACGGACCCTCGCGGGAACCTACCGCCAACCCGGCGCGCCGACAGCCTGAGCGCGTCAGCCCGCCGCGGTGTCCTCGCTGACGGCCTTCGGTGCCGTCGCGGCCGCCCGCTTCGCCTGGGTGGTCCGGACCGCGCTCGCCGCGAAGTAGGTGAGCAGCTCCGCGACCTCCACCGGGTCGTCCAGCTGCGGGCAGTGCCCCCAGTCCTCGCGGACCAGCAGCCTGCTGTGCGGTACCAGGGTGTGCAGCTGCCGGCCGGACGCGGCGGTGACGAGCTTGTCCTTGCCGCACGCGACGACCAGCAGCGGGACCTCGACCGAGTCGAGCCGGTAGGCGTCGGCGAGTTCCGCGACGAGCTGCCGGGCCTCTTCCAGCCGGCTCTTGGTCGCGCGGTAGTCCGGGAAGAGCGCGGTGAAGCGCTGCACCTGGGTGGCGTCGGCCGCGCCCGAGTCGGCGTACAGCAGCCGGGGGACGAGCTGCTCGGCGACCTTGCGCACCAGGAACCCCGGCACCGGGAGGGGCAGGGACGAATACAGCCGCAGCGGCAGCGGGTAGCGCGCGACCGCGCGGATCAGCCACGAGTCGACGAAGCCCGGCGCGGCGATCGAGACGACGCCGGAGATCGGCACCCTGCTGTTCTGCGCCGCGCGCAGGCTCATGGTGCCGCCGAGGGAGTTCCCGGCCAGCACGACCGAGCCGAGCACGGCCTGTTCGCGGACGACGGCGGTGGTGAACGCGTCGAGCTGCGGCAGCATCGGACCCGGCCGCAGCGGCTGGGCGTCGCCGAACCCGGGCAGATCGACGGCGACCGCGGGGATCCCGGCGGCCGCGAGCTGCTCCAGGGCGGGGCGCCAGGTGTCGGCGCTGTCGCAGTAGCCGTGCAGCAGCACCAGCCGCGGAGCGGTGGGCCGGACGTGCGGGGTGGCAGACCTGCGGCGCAGGGAGCGGCGCGAAACCTCCGGCTCGGCGACGGTTTCGCCGACCTCGAGCACGCGGGTGCGGACACCGGCGTAGCGCCGGAAGGAGACCCGGATCGGGTCCTCGTCACTGGGCCGGCCGCCCGGGACAGCCGGCGCGGGCCGCTTCGTTGCGGTCATTCCTCAAGATTACCTGGCCGGGGTGGGGTTTTGGTGGAATTTCGGTGCTAACGACCAGGTCTCGAACTGAAGACGTGAAATATTCACGAGATGCCGGGCTGGGCGGATCAAAGGGTCCGCCCAGCTCACGGCGGGTCTAGCGGGTGAAGACGATCTTCCCGGCGGTGTCCCCGTCGAGCATCGCCTGGAAGCCCTTGGGTGCCTCGGCAAACGGAAGTTCCGCGCCGATCTGCGGCCGGACGCCGGTCAGGTCGAGGTAGGCGAGCAGGTCCGCGAGCTCGTCGCGGGTGCCCATGGTCGAGCCGGCGACGCGCAGCTGGAGGAAAAAGACGCGCTGCAGTTCCGCGTGCGCGTCCGGGCCGCTGGTCGAGCCCGAGACCACGATGATCCCGCCCGGCTTGAGCGACTTGACCGAGTGCGACCAGGTCGCCTTGCCGACGGTCTCGAACACGGCGTCGACGCGCTCGGGCAGCCGCGCGCCCGATTCGAACGCCTGGTGCGCGCCGAGACTGGTGGCGAGGGCGCGCTTCTCCTCGGTGCGGCCGGTGACCCAAACCCGGAACCCGGCCGCGCGGCCCAGCTGGACCAGCGCCGTCGAGACGCCGCCGGAGGCACCCTGCACGAGCATCGTCTGCCCCGGCCGCAGCCCGGACTTCACGAAGAGCATCCGGTAGGCGGTCAGCCAGGCCGTGCCCATGGTGGCGGCTTCGGCGAAGCTGAGCGCTTCGGGCTTCGGGACGACGTTGCGCGCGGGCACGACGACCTGGTCGGCGAAGGTGCCCTGGTGCTTCTCGGTGAGCAGCGTGCGCTTCGGGTCGAGGGTGTCGTCGCCCTGCCAGCCCGGCGCGTTGATCACCGAGTGGATGACGACCTCGGAGCCGTCGTCGAGGGTGCCGGCACCGTCGCAGCCGAGGATCATCGGGAACTGCTCCGGCTTGATCCCGACCCCGCGCAGCGTCCAGAGGTCGTGCATGTTGAGGCTGGCCGCCTTGACGTGCACGCGGACCCAGCCGTCGGGCACCTCGGGTTCGGGGCGCTCGCCCACGACGAGCGAGTCCAGCGGGCTGTCGGCGTTGGGTTCCTGCGCGTACACGGCGAACATGCCTCGCAAGGTACCGCCCCAGAGGCACGACGGCAGCAGAGCGCGCGTAGGCTCACACTGTGTTCAACGGGCTTGCCGACTGGTGGGACGGGGTCGAGCTGTGGCTCGCCCAAGCCTGGTTCCCGGTGCAGTTCGTGCTGGTCATGGTGGTCGTCGTGCCGCTGTGCCTCGCCGCCGCCTGGGTGCTCGACAAGGTCGTCGACCTCTTCGCGCGACGGTTGACTCCGGGGCGTGACGACGACTCCGACGGGTCGGCATAAGCTCGCGCACCATGTTCAACCGAAGGCGGATCACCGCCGCGCTGATCGGGCTCCTCGTGCTGGTGCTGGGGGGCTGGCTGGTCAAGGACGTCGTCAACGACGATGCGCCCGCACCGGGCACCTCGGCGAGCACACCCGCCCAGAGCAGCACACCCGCCAAGGGCGGCGCCGCTGTGCCGGGCGCGGACTCCGGGCTGCCGGTGAAGGCGCTTTCCGCGCTGCCGCCGCAGGCCTCGGACACGTGGAAGCTGATCGAGGCGGGCGGCCCGTACCCCTACCCGCGCAACGACGACGTCGTGTTCGAGAACCGCGAGAAGCACTTGCCCGGTAAGAAATCCGGTTATTACCACGAATACACGGTGAAGACTCCCGGCAGCGCCGACCGCGGCGCCCGGCGGCTGATCACCGGGCAGGCGCACGAGCTGTACTACACCGGCGACCACTACGCGTCGTTCGTCGTCGTGGACCCGGCCCGATGAGCGCCGACGAGCTGGCGAAGGCCGCCGCGGAAGAGGCGTTCGCCCGGGGCGCGTACCCGCACCTGGTGAACTCCCGGCCGACGGTCGACAAGGCCGGCACGCTGAGCGCCTTCGCCGAAGCACTGTCCTTTCCGGACCACTTCGGGCACAACCTCGACGCGCTCTACGACTGCCTGACCGACCTGTCGTGGCTGCCGCCGGGTGAGCACGTGCTGATCTGGCCGGGCTCGGATGCGTTGCGCAAGGCCGAACCCAAGACGTACCTGGCCATCCGCAGCGTGCTGTCGGACGCGCAGCGCGCACTCGGCCCGAGCGGTCGCAGCGCGGGTTCGTGGCGGCTCACGGTCGTGCTGCCGGACGCCTGAGCGGCGTCCCCGCGCGTTTGACCGTGCGGATCACCGGCGCGCTTTCGAGGGTCTGCACGCCGGGGATCCCGGCGACGCGATCGGTCAGGTAGCGGTAGAGGTGCCGGCCGTCGCGGCAGTTCACCATCGCGGTGAGGTTTGTCGTGCCGGTGGTGGCGACGGCGAACGACGTCTCGGGGTGGCCGGCCAGCGCCTCGCCCGCCTCGGCCAGGTGCGCGGGCGAAACCGTCAGCCACAGCCTCGTTTCGGACCGGAAGCCGAGCCGGGCCGGGGACACGTCGAGGTGGTAGGTCAGCGTGCCGTGCCGCCGCAGCAGCTCCATCCGGCGCCGCACGGCCGAGCCGGACCAGCCCGTGGCCGCGGCCAGCGCGGTGTAGCTCGCCCGGCCGTCGTGGGCCAGTGCGTCGAGGAGCGGCTGGTCCCCGGGAGCCGGTGGGAGGCCCGGGCCGCCGGGTTCCGGCGGGCGCAGCCGCTCGATCTGCCCGGGCGACAGGCAGTGCAGTCCGCTCCAGCCGTCCGGCAGCGCGAACGTGTGCAGCAGTTCGTGGGCGGAGACCGCGGTCACGCGGTGGGCGCGCGGCAGCTTGTGCAGCAGGAGGTCGTCGCGCCCCGCCGTGTCCGGGGCGTGGACGGTGCAGGAGATCTCGGTGCCGCCGGAGAGCAGGTGCACCCACGACACGTCGGGCCGGTCGGCGAGCGCGGCCGCGACGGCGGCTCCGGCGTCGGGGGTCGTGCGCAGGCGGAGGGTCCACGTCGTGTAGCCGGCTTCGCCGCCGCTGACCGCGCCGGTGATCTTGAGGACGCCGGCGGTCCGCAGCCGCTGGTAGCGCCGGGCGACGGTGTTCTCCGAGACGCCGAGCACCGCGCCGAGCGTCCGCATCGGCGCGCGGCCGTCGAGCTGCAGGGCGTGAAGCAAGCCGCGGTCGACGTCGTCGAGCGTGACGGGTTCCATGTCCGCAGCGTATTCGATGACGGTTTCCGGCGGACTTATCGACTTTTCTGGTGACTATCGGCGCTTCCCGCGCACTCTTCGGGGCACATCCGCGAAGGGAGTTTCGATGCGCAAGTGGTGGCCGTTGACCGTCGTCTGTGCGGGGTCGTTCCTGTTCCTGCTGGACACGACCGTCGTGACGGTGGCGCTGCCCCGTATCGGCGCCGATCTGGAGGCGCCGATCGGTCAGCTGCAGTGGGTCACGAACGTCTACACGCTGGTGTTGGCGGTGTTGATGCTCGCGATGGGGTCGCTCGCCGACCGGTTCGGCCTGCGGCGGGTGTTCCTCGCCGGGCTCGCGGTGTTCGGGCTGGCGTCACTGGCCTGCGGGTTGTCGCCGGACATCGGGGTGCTGATCGCGGCCAGGGGCGTGCAGGCGATCGGCGGTGCGGCGCTGGCGGTGACCGGGTTCGCGCTGCTGGCCGCTTCTTATGAGGGACGTGCGCGGGGGACGGCGATCAGCGTGTTCTTCGCGGTGAACGGGCTCGGCGCGGCGGCGGGTCCGGTGGTGGGCGGAGTGCTGACCGAGTACTTCGGCTGGCCGTCGGTCTTCTTCGTCAACGTGCCGCTCGCGTTGGCCACGGGGTCGTTGGCGCTGCGAGCGGTGCGGCTGGACGAGCCGGGGCGGCCGGGCCGGTTCGACGTCGCGGGCGCGGTGTGGTTCGCGGTCGGCGCCGCGAGCCTGGTGCACGGGCTGACCTCGGACCGGTGGGCGCTGGTGGTTTCGGTGCTCGGTTTCGCCGGGTTCGTCGTCGTGGAGCGGCGCCGGGCCGAGCCGATGCTGGACCTGCGGCTGTTCCGCGACGGCGGGTTCTCGACGCTGATCGCCTGCGCAGCGGCATCGACGTTGACGTTCGCTGCGCTGGTCTACGTCTCGTTGTGGCTGGGACTTTCGCGGTCGCCGGTCGCGGCCGGGCTCGAGCTGGCTCCCCTTGCGGTGTCGTCCTTCCTGACTTCGACGCTTCTCGGCAAGGCGCTGCACCGGTTCCCGCCGCGAACCCTGCTCGGAGCCGGAGTTCTGGTGGGCGCGCTCGGCTGTGTGTCGCTGCTGCTCGTGGCGATTCCGCTCGGGCTGGCGGTGACCGGCGTCGGCGTCGGCATCGCGGGCCCGGCGACGGGATCCGCGATCGCGGCGGCGGCACCGCCCGGGCGCGCCGGGATGGCGGCGGGGATCATGACGACGACCCGGCAGTTCGGGCAGACGCTCGGGGTCGCCGTGCTCGGGATCGCTTACCAGGCCGGGGGTCTGACGCCGGTGTACGTCGTCGCCGCGGTGGCCGGCGGGGTGACGGGCCTGCTCGCGCTGGTTCCCCGCCAGCAGGCCCGCGTCCCGGCTTAGTCCTGCGGGACCCAGTTCGGCTTGCGCTTCTGGGCGAAGGCCAGGATGCCCTCCTGGCCTTCCTCACCGGCGAAGAACTTCGCCGACAGGCCGAGCATCTCGTCGAAGCCGTCCGAGGGCGTGGCCGGGCGGGGACGGCTCAGCAGCGCCTTCGTCTCGGCCAGCGCCTTCGGCCCGCCCGCCGCCAGTGCCTTGACGTACCGGGCGACCTCGCCGTCGAGGTCCTCGGACGCCGAGTTCAGGAGGCCGATCTCGACCGCGCGGCGCGCGTCGAACGTGTCGCCGGTCAAGAACAGCTCGTGGGCCGCGCGGGGGTTGAGGCGGGGCAGGACCGTCAGGGAGATGATCGCCGGGACCACGCCGATGCGGACCTCGGAGAAGGCGAACGTCGCTTCCGGTACCGCCACGGCGATGTCGCACGCCGCCACCATGCCGATGCCGCCGGCGCGGGCGGGGCCGGCCAGCCGGGCGACCACCGGCTTCGGGCTGGTCCACAGCTGCTCGAGGATGCGCGGGAACTCGTTCACGCCCTGGTCGCCCGCGCCGGCGCCGCGGGCTTCCTTGAGGTCCATCCCCGCGCAGAACACCGGCCCGGTGTGGGTCAGCACGATCACCCGCACGGCGTCGTCGGCGGCCGCCTTGGTCAGCGAGTCCGAGAGCTCGCGACGCAGCTGAGCCGACAGCGCGTTGCGGTTGTGCGGGGAGTCCAGGGTGATCGTGGCGGTGCCGCCCACCACGTCGTAGTGCACCAGTTCGTCAGCCATGCCCGTCACCCTTGCACATCCGCCGCGGGTGGCCGGTGTTACGCGGGCCACCCCGCGGGCGGGAGCCCGCGGGGTGGCCCGGCGCTCAGCCGATGGTCGTCGTGGTGAAGACCGGGCTCGGGTTGGGGAAGCAGGCCGTCGGTGCGGTGAGGTCGCCGATGATCGTGCTCGCCACCGCCTTGAACGTCAGGCCCGGATCGCTATAGCTGGTCCCGCCCAGCTTCGTCTCGATCGTGCCCGACTGGCCCGCGGTCAGGTGCGCGGTGACGGTGGGCAGTTCGAACGTGGCGCCCCCGGCGATCGGGCCGGGGAAGCTCAGCGTGGCGACGCCGTTCGCGACGGAGAGGGTGGGCGGGGTCGAGCCGAGGCCGGAGCCGCCCGTCAGGTCCGCGCCGACGTACGACGAGTTGGCCGGGATCGGGATCTTGAGCGCGAAGGTGTTGATGTTCTTGACCTTGTTCCCGCTCACCGTCCCCGGCACCGTGTTCGGCGCGGGATCGACGACGACGTCGAACGCACCGCCCGGCGCGACCGTGGCGGGCGCGGTGACGTCCGCGTCCTGGTTCAGCGCCACCTTCTGCGGACCGACGATGGGGGCGTCGGCCTGGCAGTCGAAGGTGACGCTGGTGGCCGCCGACGCCGGAGCGGCGAGGGCGATCGGCAGGACCGCGGCCGCGGTCAGCGCGGCCAGCCGGGAGAAGTGAAGAGCTTTCATCTGTATCCACCTACCTGCGGTTTCACGAGGGGAGGGAAGAAAGCTGCGCAGCCGTTCAGATAGTTACCGGCAAGTTAACTAGCTCGTCAAGGATTCACCATTCCCATGCGCGCTGGGTAACGAAAATGTGAATAAGACTCACCTTGTGGCGGTGTCGCCGCCCCGCTACGCGTACTGGCGGAGCAGTCCGCTGACCGCGGACGCGTACCGGCTGACCACCACGTCCGCGACGCGCGGGTCGTCGGCCAGCGGCTTCGCGATGAACGCCTTCGGATCCGCCTCGCGGGCCAGTGCGGCGATCCGGTCGGGCAGCAGGCCCGGGGCCAGGAACCACGACGCGACGACCAGGTGCTGGGCGCCCCGCGACCGCAAGGCCGCCGCCGCGGCGGGGATGTCCGGCTGAGCGGCGGAAGCGAACGCCTCGCTCACCGGGACACCCAGCCGCTCTTCCCAGCGCGAAGCCAGCGAAGCGACCACGGCGTTCGCGGCAGCGTTCGAGGAGCCGACCGCGCTGACGATCACGCCCGTGCCCCGGCGGTGGGGCGCGGACGCCAGCCGGTCCAGGGCGACCTCCTGCAGGGCGGGGTCGGGGCCCAGCACGTCCGAAACCTGGATCCGGAAGCCCGGGCAGCCCGCGACGACCTCTTCGATCAGCGCCGGCAGGTCGACGCGGGCGTGGAACGCGCTGCCCAGCAGGAGCGGCACCACGACCGCGGCCCGGTGGCCGTCCGCGTACAACGCTCGCAGCACGTCCGTGACGAGCGGCGCCGAGAGGTCCAAAAAGGACTCGTACACCGAGACGCCGGGTGCCCGCGTGCGCACGACGTCGACGAGTGCCCGCACGGTCGCCGCCGAACGGGGATCACGACTGCCGTGCGCGACGGTGACCAGGGGTGGCGTCACGAGAAGCGCTCACCCACCAGCCCCGCGGCGAGGGTGTCGCCGTCCTTCGGGTCGATCACCAGGAACGCCCCGGTGCGCGGGCTGACGCCGTAGTCGTCGACGCCCAGCTCCTCGGCCAGCCGCAAGGAGACGCGGCCGATGTCGTTGAGCTCCAGCGACGCCGGCGAGTCCACACTGGACAGCGTTTGCTCGTCGAACCGGGCGTGCAGCTCGTCCACCAGCGCCTGCACCGTGCGCGTCCCGTGCTTGACGAGCACGCGCGCGCCCGGCTTCAGTGGCTTGGACGACAGCCAGCACAGCGTGCCGGTGATCTCGTCGGTGACGTGCGGCGGGGCGTCCGCGGCGGCGATCAGGTCGCCGCGGGAGATGTCGATGTCGTCGGTGAGCAGCAGCGTCACCGACGTCCCGGTGCCGGCTTCCGCGAGCGGCCCGTCCGCGGTGTCGATGCGCTCGACGCGGCTGCGGATGCCCTGCGGCAGCACGACGATCTCGTCGCCGGGGCGGACCGTGCCCGCCGCGATCTGGCCCGCGTAGCCGCGGTAGTCCGGGTACTCGGGCGTGCGGGGGCGGATCACGTACTGCACCGGGAACCGCAGCGCCGAGTCGTGCGGGTCGGGCGCGACCGGCACGTCCTCCAGGTGCTCCAGCAGGCTGGGCCCGGTGTACCACGGCGTCCGCTCCGAGCGGCTTGCGACGTTGTCGCCTTCCAGCGCCGACACCGGGATCGCGAGCACGGACCCCCGCGGGTAGCCCAGCGACAGGGCGTGCGCGGCGAACTCCTCGGCGATCACCGTGAACGTCGCCTCGTCGTAGCCGACCAGGTCGATCTTGTTCACCGCCAGCACCAGCTGCGGCACGCCGAGCAGGGCCAGCACGGCCGCGTGCCGCCGGGTCTGCTCGATCACGCCCTTGCGCGCGTCCACGAGCAGCACGGCCAGCTGCGCGGTGGACGCGCCGGTCACCGTGTTGCGCGTGTACTGCACGTGCCCCGGCGTGTCGGCCAGCACGAACGACCGCTTCGGCGTGGCGAAGTAGCGGTAGGCGACGTCGATGGTGATGCCCTGCTCGCGCTCCGAGCGCAGGCCGTCGACCAGCAGGGAGAGGTCCGGTGTGGACAGTCCCTTGTCGACGGACGCGCGGGTGACCGCGTCGAGCTGGTCGGCGAGCACCGACTTCGTGTCGTACAGCAGCCGGCCGACCAGGGTCGACTTGCCGTCGTCGACGCTCCCGGCGGTGGCCAGGCGCAGCAGCGAACTCATCAGAAGTACCCCTCACGCTTGCGGTCTTCCATGGCCGCCTCGGACATCCGGTCGTCGGCCCGGGTCGCGCCGCGCTCGGTGAGCCGCGAGGCCGAGACCTCGGCGATGACCTCTTCGACGGTGGCCGCGGTGGATTCGATCGCGCCGGTGCACGAGCCGTCGCCGACGGTCCGGTAGCGGACGGTCCGCTCCCGGACCTCTTCGCCCGGCCGCGGACCGCCCCAGGGGCCCTCGGCGAGCCACATCCCGTCGCGCAGGTACACCTCGCGCCGGTGCGCGTAGTAGATCGACGGCAGTTCGACCTTCTCGCGGGCGATGTAGTTCCAGACGTCGGCCTCGGTCCAGTTGGACAGCGGGAAGACGCGGACCTGCTCGCCCGGGCGGTGCCGGCCGTTGTAGAGGTTCCACAGCTCGGGCCGCTGCCGCCGCGGCTCCCACTGGCCGAAGGAGTTGCGGAGGCTGAAGATCCGCTCCTTGGCCCGGGCGCGCTCCTCGTCGCGGCGGCCGCCGCCGAAGACGGCGTCGAACTTGTTCTCGGCGATCGTGTCGAGCAGCGGCGTGGTCTGCAGCGGGTTGCGCATCCCGTCGGCGCGCTCTTCGAGGCGCCCGTCGTCGATCCAGTCCTGCACCTTCGCGACGACCAGGCGCAGCCCGTGCTGCTCGACGACGCGGTCGCGGAACTCGATGACCTCGTCGAAGTTGTGCCCGGTGTCCACGTGCAGCAGCGGGAACGGCACCGGCGCCGGCCAGAACGCCTTGATCGCCAGGTGCAGCAGCAGCGTCGAGTCCTTGCCGCCGGAGAAGAGGATCACCGGCCGGTCGAACTCGCCCGCCACCTCCCGGAAGATGTGGATGGCCTCGGACTCCAAGGCGGCGAGGTTGTCCTGAGCCGCGTCGGTGGCGGGTTCCAGTGTCGTCATGCGTCCCTCGGTGTCTGACATCAGCCGTGCAGTCCGCACTCGGTCTTGCTCTGCCCCGCCCACCGGCCGCTGCGCGGGTCCTGGCCCGGCGCCACGCGAGCGGTGCAGGGCGCGCAGCCGATCGAGAGGTAGCCGATCGACACCAGCGGGTTCTCGAGGATCCCGTGCTCGCGGATGTAGCCGTTGAACTCGTCGTCGGTCCACGCCGCGATCGGGTTGACCTTCACCAGGCCGTTGCGGTCGTCCCAGGTGACGATCGGGGTGTTCGCGCGGGTCGGCGCGTCCACGCGGCGGACGCCGGTGACCCACGCCGAGTAGTTCGCCAGCGTCTTGCGCAGCGGCACGACCTTGCGCAGGTTGCAGCACAGCGTCGGGTCGCGGTCGTGCAGCTTCGCGCCGTACTCGGCGTCTTGCTCGGCGACGCTCTGCTCGGCCTGGGCGTTCACGATCTTCACGCCCGGGTAGACCGTCTGGACGGCGTCACGCGTGCCGATGGTCTCGGGGAAGTGGTAACCGGTCTCCAGGAACAGAACGTCCACATCGGACTTCACCTTGGTGGCGAGGTCGATCAGGACGGCGTCCTGCATGTTGGACGCGACGATGAAGTCGTCGCCGAACGTCTCGACGGTCCAGCGGATCGCCTCGTCGGCGGTCGCGTCGGCGAGTTCTTTCGACGCGCGCTCGGCGAGGGTCTTGTAGTCGGCAGTGGCGGTCATCGGGACACCTCCGGAAGGGACAGTCCGAGGAACTTGACCGAGAAAACCCGGCGACAGGCGGAACACAGCCAGCCGCCGTTCTCTTCCGGCCGGAGATCCTCATCGCCGCAATAGGGGCAGTGGTACGGCGTCGCTCGTTCGGTCACTGCAGGGCGCTTTCGTCGGCCCGCGCGGCCCACTGCGGGAACCGTTCGCCCGGTTCGCGCCCGGCGACGTAGTTGCGTACGACCCGCTCGACGTACCCGGTCAGCTCGCCCGAAGTCACCTTGTGCCCGCGCAGCTTCCGGCCGAACCCGGCGTCGAGGCCGAGCCCACCGCCGAGGTGCACCTGGAAGCCTTCGACCTGGTGGCCCTCGGCGTCGGTGACGATCTGGCCCTTGAGGCCGATGTCCGCGGTCTGGATCCGGGCGCAGGAGTTGGGGCAGCCGTTGAGGTGCACGGTCACCGGCGTCTCGAGGCCGTCCTGGATGTCGGCGAGGGACTTCTCGAGGTCCGTGACGAGCTGCTGCGCACGCGCCTTCGTCTCGACGATGGCGAGCTTGCAGAACTCCAGCCCGGTGCACGCCATCACCCCGCGGCGCCACGGCGACGGCTTCGTCTCCAGCCCCAGCTCGGCCAGCTCGGCCGACAGGGCCGCGACCTGCGCCTCGGGGACGTCGAGCACGACGACCTTCTGCTGCGGGGTGAGCCGGACGCGGCCGGAGCCGGCCCGCTCGGCGGCCTTGGCGACGGCGACGAGCGTGCCCCCGCTGGACCGGCCGGCGATTGGCGCGGCGCCGACGTAGAACTTGCCGTCGACCTGCGGGTGCACGCCGACGTGGTCGATCGGGACGGCCGGGTCCACGGGCGGCGGGCCGTCGAGCAGCTCGCGCTTGAGGTACTCGTCCTGCAGCACCTGCCGGAACTTCTCCGCGCCCCAGTCCTTGACCAGGAACTTGAGCCGGGCCCGCGAGCGCAGCCGCCGGTAGCCGTAGTCGCGGAAGATCGAAATGACGCCTTCCCAGACGTCCGGGACCTCGTCCAGGGGGATCCAGGCGCCGAGGCGCTGCCCGAGCATCGGGTTGGTGGACAGTCCGCCGCCGACCCAGACGTCGAAGCCGGGCCCGTGCTCCGGGTGGTCCACGCCGACGAAGGCCACGTCGTGGATCTCGTGGGCGACGTCGGGCTGGCCGGAGATCGCGGTCTTGAACTTGCGGGGCAGGTTGGCGAACTCCGGCTTGCCGATGTAGCGGCGCTTGATCTCGTCCAGCGCGGGTGTGCCGTCGATCACCTCGTCCGCCGAGATGCCGGCGACCGGCGAGCCGAGCATGACGCGCGGGCTGTCGCCGCACGCCTCCATCGTGGTCATGCCGGCGTTCTCGAGCTTGGCCCAGATCGCCGGGACGTCCTCGATCCGGATCCAGTGGTACTGGATGTTCTGCCGGTCGGTGATGTCGGCGGTGTCGCGCGCGTAGGCCTGCGAGATCTCGCCGAGCACGGTGAGCTGCCCGGTCGTCAGCGCGCCGCCGTCGATCCGGACCCGCAGCATGAAGTAGCGGTCGTCGAGCTCTTCGGGCTCCAGCGCCGCGGTGCGGCCGCCGTCGATCCCCGGCTTGCGCTGGGTGTAGAGCCCGAACCAGCGGAACCGGCCGCGCAGGTCACCCGGGTCGATCGCGTCGAACCCGCGGTGGGCGTAGATGTTCTCGATGCGCGCCCGCACGTTGAGTGGGTGGTCGTCCTTCTTGGACCGCTCGTTCGGGTTCAGCGGCTCCCGGTAACCGAGCGCCCACTGCCCTTCGCCGCGCTTCTGCTTGGCGCGCGCGGGGCGGGCTGGGGTTTGGGGCGTGGCCATGGCGGCGTCCTCCGAGAGGCGTTTCGTGGCGGCGGAGGCCCGCCGGCTCGCGGGTTTCCTCCGGCGCCGGCTGTCCGAAATTCGTGGCAGGTGGTGGCGACGGCAGTCAGCGAACGGGTACGCAGAGGGCGCTGGCGACCCGCACGAGGTCGACGTGGCGGCGGGCCACGAGGAGAACACCGGCATGAGTCACGGCGTCAGATTGCCACGCGTCCACAATGTGGTCCAGGCCTGCCCGGATGGTGGGAGAAGGGTCACTCACCTGCGGAAACCGTGTCAACCGTTTCGGATGAGCGCTCTTGCGCGAGCCAGATCACTACGTCTATAGTACTTCAGGCACAGTGCTTTGGAGAGAGGAACCGGGGATGCAGGTCAAGGGTTTCGGGGCGGGCTACCTGGTCGACGACGTCGCGGCGACCACCCGCTTCTACGCGGACGTCGTCGGCCTGCCGGTCACCATCGAGCTGGACTGGTTCGCCAGCATCAACGCGGGCGCGCCGGGCTACGAGATCAGCTTCGTGCAGCGCGGGCACGAGTCGGTGCCGCCGGCCTACCGCGCGCGGCGGACGGCCGGGCTGATGTTCGGGCTCGTCGTCGAAGACGCGCACGCCGAGGCGAAGCGGCTGGAGGAGGCGGGTGCCGAGCTGGTGACCCCGGTGGTCGACGAGGTCTACGGGCAGCGCCACTTCTACGTCGCCGATCCGAACGGCGTGCTGCTCGACGTCATCGAGATGATCCCGGTCGACCCGGACTGGGCGGCGGCGAACCCGCCCGCGTCGTAACAGGTGTTAACCCGATCGGCCCCTTGAGGCGACCGGGCGTGACGGGGTGGACAATCCGAACGTGCCCGTGCTGCGTCCCGACCCCGCCACACCGATCGATCCGGCGTTGCCGGAAAGCGCGCTGAAGGGGCTCGGCAGCAGAGCCTTCGGCGTCTACGTGCACGTCCCGTTCTGCGCCACGCGCTGCGGGTACTGCGACTTCAACACCTACACCGCGGGTGAGCTCGACACCGGCTCGTCGCCGCAGTCCTGGCTCGAAGGGCTGCGCCGTGAGCTGGAGCTCGCCGCGCGCGTGCTCGTCGTGCCGCCCGCCGCGGACACCGTGTTCGTCGGCGGGGGCACGCCGTCCCTGCTCGGCGCGGACGGGCTGCGCTCGGTGCTCGACGCCGTCCGGGACGTCTTCGGGCTGGCGCCCGGGGCCGAGGTGACGACGGAGTCGAACCCGGAATCGACGTCACCGGAGTTCTTCGCCGGGATCCGCGAAGCGGGCTACACGCGGATCTCGCTCGGCATGCAGTCGGCCGCGCCGCACGTGCTGAAGATCCTCGATCGCGTGCACACCCCGGGGCGGCCGGGGAAGGCCGCCGCCGAAGCGCGCGCGGCCGGGTTCGAGCACGTGAACCTCGACGTGATCTACGGCACGCCGGGGGAGCGCGCCGACGACCTGCGCGCGACGCTCGACGCCGTGCTGGCCGCCGGCGTCGACCACGTCTCGGCGTACGCGCTGATCGTCGAGGAGGGCACGGCGCTGGCCCGCCGCGTCCGCCGCGGCGAGCTGCCCGCGCCGGACGACGACGTGCTGGCCGCGGACTACGAGATGATCGACGCGATGCTGTCCTCGGCGGGCCTGCGCTGGTACGAGGTGTCGAACTGGGCGGCCTCCGACGCGGCCCGCTGCCGTCACAACCTCGGCTACTGGCGGGGTGACGACTGGTGGGGCGCCGGTCCGGGTGCGCACAGCCACGTCGGCGGGGTGCGCTGGTGGAACGTCAAGCACCCGGCCCGCTACACCGCGCTGCTCGCCGGCGGCGACTCGCCCGCGGGCGGGCGCGAGGTGCTCACCGACGACGACCAGCACCTCGAGCGGATCATGCTCGAACTGCGCGTCGCCGAAGGGCTGCCGCTCGACGTGCTCGACGAGCCGGGGCTCGCCGAGGCGCGGGCGGCCGCCGCCGAGGGGCTGCTCGATCCGTCCGCTTTGGACTCCCGGGGCCGCGCGGTGCTCACCGACCGCGGCCGGCTGCTGGCCGACGGGGTGGTCCGCCGCCTCGCCGGGTAGGGATTAAAACCGGAGGCCGTGTCGTTGCTTGTATTCAGCAACGACTTTCGAGGAGGCCTCATGGCGCGCGCGATCAGGTTCGACGAGTACGGCGACGTGGAGGTCCTCCGGGTCGAGGACGTTCCCCGGCCGGTCCCGGGACCGGGTCAGGTGCTCGTCGAGGTGCGGGCCGCCGGGATCAACCCGGGCGAGGCCGGCATCCGGCAGGGCTTCCTGCACTCGCGTTTCCCGGCGACCTTTCCCTCGGGGCAGGGCAGCGACTTCGCCGGGGTCGTCACTTCGCTGGGCGAAGGCGTCGAGGAGATCGCTGTCGGCGACGAGGTGATCGGGTTCGTCGACACGCGGTCGAGCCACGCCGACTTCGTCGTCGCCGAGGCCGCGAACCTCACCCCGCGCCCCGACGGGGTGCCGTGGGAGGTCGCCGGCTCGCTGTTCGTCGCGGGTACCACCGCGTACGCCGCCGTGGGCGCGGTCTGCCCTCGCGAAGGGGAGACGGTCGTCGTTTCGGGGGCGGCGGGCGGCGTGGGCTCGCTCGCGGTGCAGCTGGCGAAACTGGCCGGCGCCACGGTGATCGGCCTCGCCGGCGAGGCGAACCACGACTGGCTGCGGGAGCTCGGCGTCATCCCCGTTTCCTACGGTGACGGTGTGCTCGAGCGGATCCGCGAAGCCGCGCCTTCCGGTGTGCACGCGTTCGTGGACACCTTCGGCTCCGGATACGTGGAACTGGCGCTGCACCTGGGGATCCACCCGGGACGGATCAACACGATCATCGACTTCGCGGCGGCGGAGACGTACAACGTGAAGAGCGACGGCAACGCGGCCGCGGCGTCGGCCGACGTGCTGCGCGAGCTGGGCCTCCTGCTGGACAAGGGATTGCTGACGCTGCCGATCGCCCGCGTGTACCCGCTGGACGAGGTCCGGGACGCCTACCGCGAGCTGGAGCAGCGGCACACGCGCGGCAAGATCGTGTTGCGGCCCTAATTCTTCAGTTCTTCACGGAGAGGGCCTTGAGGCCGGCGAGGTGGGTGTCGAGGGCGAACTCGAGGCGTTCCGCCGCTGTCTCCGCTGAGAAGAACTCGCCGACGTGCAGCATGTTGGGGAACGATTCGGCGGGCAGTGACCGCATGTACGCCACCATCTGCCTGCCGCGTTCGCCGGCTTCCGCCTGGTCGATTTCGCCCCAGGTCCAGCTGCTGGCTTCGTAGGCGTACGCCTTCGCGTAGAGGGAGAGGGCGTCGCCCGCGAAGGTCGCCTGCTTGAGCGTCAACCCGCCCGCGCGAAGCAGGGCGAGCATCCCCTCGCCCTGCTTCAGCGAGTTGGGCGTGACCGGCACGGCGATGTCCCACGCGATGCGCGCGATGCCGCGGTGCGCGGCCATCACCCGGATCTGGTCGCGGACGAGGTCCTTGACCTGCTCGTCCCAGCGCGCCGGGTCCGGCTCGGGGACCTGCACGTCGGCCAGCACGGCGTCGAGCATCAGCTCCGCCAGTTCGTCCTTGTTCGACACGTGCGCGTAGAGCGACGCCGGTCCGGTCTCCAGTTCCTGGGCGATCCGCCGCATGGTGACCGCGTCGAACCCCTCGTCGTCCAGCACGATCAAGGCCGCGCGGACGATCGAGGCCTGGGAGAGGACGGGTTTCGCGGCGCGTCGGCGGGGAGCGCTGCGCCAGGGGGGCGGCGGAAGTGTCACCCGAACACTGTACTTGACGCGAACAGTGTTCGAGAGTAGAACGGTGTACGTAAGGCGAACGTTGTTCGAAGGGGGATCCGATGACTGCTGCCGCTGAGGTTCGTGGGGTGCTGGGCCGGCTCACCGACGCCTGGAACTCGGGAGATGCCGCCGCGTACGGGCGGCTCTTCACCGAAGACGCGGATTACGTGACGTTCTTCGGGGCGAACTTCCCGGGGCGGGAGGCGATCGAGAGTTCGCACCGGGCTTTGTTCGAGGGGCCGTTGCGGGGGTCGAAGCTCACCGGGTCGCTGGGCGAGGCGGCGAAGGTGCGGTTCGTCCGGCCGGACGTCGTCGTGGCCGTCGTCGGCGGTGGCTCGTCGCTGAGCGGGGCGGAGGTCGCCGACGAAGGGCGCGAGTCGACCGTTTCCTTCGTGCTCGTCCGGGAAGGGGGCGAATGGCTGATCACCGCGTTCCAGAACACGCGGGTTTCGGATCCGCGCGGGTGAAAACGCTTGCGGAGGCGTCCGGGGTGGTCGCGCGGCCGCCGGCGGAGGTGTTCGAACGGTTGTGGCGGAAGCTGCGTAGTGGCTATGCGATGCGGATGGAGGTCGATAGGGAACGGGGATTCGTCGCGGTGCAGGGCGGTTGGTGGTATCGCGGGGAGTACCGCGTCACGGCCGATCCGGCGGGGGCGCTCGTCGAGCACCGGGTGGTCAACGCGGCTTCACGGGGGCGGTGGGGCGTGCCGTTGGCGAACCGGTTCTTCGTCGGGTTCCGGAAGGCGGTCGCCGCCGGGTTCGTGAAGTTGCTCGACGAGCTGGGTGCACCGGAGTAGCCGCACGCCACTTCCGGCGCGTAGGGTGAGTTAGGTAACCCTTAGCGATGGTTGGAGTGGCCGATGGCTGAAGCACCCCGGCGGTCCGGGCGTCCCGCGGCGCGACTGCGGGTGCTGCGGACGGAGCGGCTGGCCCCGCACATGATCCGGATCGTCGCCGGCGGTGAGGGGATCGCGGACTTCACGCCGAACGAGTTCACCGACGCCTACGTGAAGGTGCTGTTCAAGGTGCCCGGCGTCGAGTACCCGGAGCCGTTCGACGTCCAGGAGTGCCGGGCGACCATGCCGCGCGAGCACTGGCCGCGGCAGCGCTCCTACACCGTCCGCGGGTTCGACCCGCAGGCCGGTGAGCTCGTCCTCGACTTCGTCCACCACGGCGACGAGGGCATCGCGGGTCCGTGGGCGGCCTCGGCCCAGCCGGGCGACGAACTGCTGGTGCTGGGCCCAGGCGGCGCGTACGCGCCGGGCTCCGAGGCGGATTGGCACCTGCTGGCGGGGGACGAAAGCGCGTTGCCGGCCATCGCGGCGTCGCTCGAAGCATTGCCCGCCGGTGTCCCGGCGCACGCGGTGATCCTCGTCGAGAACGCGGACGAGGAGCAGCCGCTGGTCACGAAGGCGGACGCGCAGATCACCTGGCTGCACCGGGCGTCGGGCGGCGACGTCGCGGCCGCGGTGCGCGAGCTGCCGTGGCGCGAGGGCGTCGTCCAGGCGTTCGTCCACGGCGAGGCGGGGTTCGTGCGCGAGCTGCGCCGGCACCTGCTCGACGAGCGTGGGGTGCGGCGCGAGCTGCTGTCCATCTCGGGCTACTGGCGCTACGGGAAGAACGACGAAGCGTGGCGCGAGGAGAAGGCGGCCGAGCGGGCGCGGGAGAAGTAGCCTCGCCGCATGGCGGACTTCGAGGTGGACGTCGACCCGGCCGAGGCCGGCTTCGACGCGGCACGGCTTTCCCGGATCGACGCGCATTTCGACCGGTACGTCGAGGATGGCCGGTTGCCGGGCTGGCTCGCGGTGGTGAGCAGGCACGGCCGCATTGTCCACGTGGGCCGCGGCGGGCACCGGGACGTTGAAGCGTCGCTGCCGGTGGAGACGGACACGGTGTGGCGGCTCTTCTCGATGACCAAGCCGGTCACCTCGGTCGCGGCGATGATGCTCGCCGAAGAGGGCCTGCTGGAGCTGGACGACCCGATCTCGCGCTGGTTGCCGGAGTTCGCGTCACCGCGGGTGTACGTCAAGGGCTCGGCCCTGGCGCCGTTGACCGAGCCCGCCACTTCGCCGATCCGCGTCTGGCACCTGCTGACCCACACGGCGGGCCTGACGTACGGCTTCCACCACGGTCACCCGGTGGACGCGATCTACCGCGCGGCGGGCTTCGAGTGGGGCACGCCGCCGGGCCTTGACCTGGCGGCGTGTTCTACGCAGTGGGCGGCGCTGCCGTTGGTCTTCCAGCCGGGCACGGAGTGGAACTATTCGATCGCGACGGACGTGCTCGGCCGGCTCGTCGAGGTGGTGTCCGGTCTTCCGCTGGACGAGTTCTTCGAGTCGCGGATCTTCGCACCGCTGGGCATGACGGACACGGCCTTCGTGGCCTCTTCCCCGTCCCGCTTGGCGGCGATGTACGTGCGCGACCCGGCATCGGGTCGAGCCACCCGCAACGACGCATTCGGCCGCCTGGGCACAACCCGCCCGGACTGCCTTTCGGGCGGCGGCGGCCTGGTCTCCTCGGCGGCGGACTACTGGCGTTTCACGGAGATGCTCCGGCGTGGCGGAGAACGGGACGGCGTCAGGTTGCTCGCCCCGCGAACGGTGTCCTTGATGGCGAGCAACCACCTGCCGGGCCGCGTGGACCTGGAGGAGTTCGGCCGCCCGCTGTTCGCGGAGATGCCCTTCGACGGCCATGGTTTCGGATTGGGCTTCTCGGTACTGCAGGACCCGGTCAAGGCCCGAACGCTCTCCTCAGCAGGAGAGTTCGCCTGGGGCGGCGCGGCTTCGACGGCGTTCTGGGTGGATCCGGACAAGGATTTGACGGTGGGCTTCTACACGCAGCTGCTGCCGTCGACCACCTACCGCTTGCGACCCCAGTTGCGGCAGCTGGTCTACCAGGCGCTGGTGGACTGAACGTCAGCCCTTGCCGGAGTGCGTCGGCCTGGCGCCAGGGCACGGGCTTCCGCGTGCGCGGGGTTTCCTGGCCCCACCGACGGAGCCCGTCCTGCCAATCCCGAAGCGTCGTTGCCGGCCTCAGCCGAAAGGTCCGCGGTCCGGCGCGCAGACCGTGCCCGGGGCGGGCACCGCGCCCGTGCCGAAGTAGCGGTCGAGTGCCTCGTCTATGCAGGCGCTCTTGCCACGGGAACCGTGGCCGTACGCGTCCAGGGTCAGCAAGCGTGCGTTGGCCAGCAGGCGCTCCGTCCGTTGCGCGCCGGCATACGGCGTCTCGAGGTCGCCCTGGCGGTTTGCCAGCAGGAGGATCGGTGCCGTCGGGTGGTTCCACGGGCCCGCGTAGCGGCCCGTGTCCGTGAGGTCCCAAGTCGCGCACGGCACCGTCTTGTAGACGTCGTACGGGCCGAAACCGCGGGCGATCCGGTCGGCGCGGCGCGCGTAGTTCCACCACACCGCCGGATCGCGTGGGTTCTCCGCGTCCGAACACAGCGTTGCGCCGCCGCCGAGGAGGGAGTCGATGTCCGGTGGGCCCGCGGAAGCCGAAGCTGGGGCGGGGGAAGCCGGGTTGGCCAGTGCCGTCAGGAAGGCTGCCAGTTGCGGGGCGGCTTGGGCGTCGGTCAAATAGTTGTGGATCCGGGCGATCGCGCTCTGGTACGTGACGGTGACCTGCCGCCCGGCCGTGTCGGTCACCGTGATCGGGGCTGCCGTCAAGCGGTCGAGGATCGCGGGATAGTCGAACGCGCACCGAGCCGCGCAAGCGTCCAAAAAGGATTGGAGGGCACGCGTGGCGTCGGCGAAGCCCTGCAGGCGGTAGCTCATCGGGGCTGGGCCGGTCGACCAGCGGACCGGGTCATCGACCGCGTCGAGTGCCAAGGACCCCACGCGGCCGGGGAACAGGTTCGCGTAGGTCTCGCCGAGGTACGTGCCGTACGACTTGCCGTAGTACCGCAGCTTCGGCTCGCCGAACGCCGCGCGCAACCGGTCGAGGTCGCGGGCGATCGTGCCCGTCGACAGGTGGTTGGCCAGCGGGCCCGCGTTCTGTTCGCAGAGGTCGGTGATCGTGCGGGTGTCCGCGATCTGCTGCTGCTCGGCCGCGCGGGTCAGGGGGAACGTGCCCAATGCTCGTTGCAGCACTTCGAGCTGCGACGGGTCGGTGAAGCAGTGGATCTTCGAACTCGCCCCGACGCCGCGCGGGTCGAACCCGACGATGTCGTAACGCTCGTGCAGGAACGGTGTCAACGCCGGTGCGAACCGGCCGGACGAACCCGGGCCGCCCGGGTTGTAGAAGATGGTGCCCAGCTTGTGGTCCTGGTCGGTGGCGGGCAGCCGGCCCACGGCGATCGACGCGGAACCGGCGGACGGGTCCTGATAGGACAATGGCACGTCGAGGTGGCCGCATTCGTAGCCGGCCGTGCAGGAGGCTTCCCAGACTATTCCGGCGGGGCTCGCCACGGCCGCGGGCGCACTCACCGCGACCACGCTCGCGGCGGCCCCCAGAGCCAGCGCAGCACGGAGTTTCGGAGAATTCATGGCCCCGATCGTCCCGGCACCGGGACCGGGGGCGCGCTGGTGCGCACCCCCGGAACCGGGGTAGGGCGAGCCCTACGCGGTGAGCTTCGGGATGATCTGCGACCCGTAGGCCGCCAGCGTCGCCTCGCGGTCGTCGTGCATCAGGTACAGCGAGAACTGGTCCACGCCCAGCTCGGCCAGCTCCTGCAACCTCTCGACATGGGCCGACGGCGGCCCCAGCAGGCAGAACCGGTCGACGATCTCGTCCGGGACGAACTCCGTCGACGGGTTGCCCGCCTTGCCGTGGTGGCTGTAGTCGTACCCTTCCCGCTCGCGGATGTAGTCCGTCAGCTCCCGCGGCACCGCTCCCGACGAGCCGTAGCGCGCCACCAGGTCCGCGACATGGTTGCCGACCATCCCGCCGAACCAGCGCAGCTGCTCGCGCTGGTGCGGGAGGTCGTCGCCGACGTACGCCGGGGCCGCGACGCAGATCGTGATGCCGGCCGGGTCCCGCCCGGCCGCCCGGGCCGCGTCGCGGACCGCGCCGATCGTCCAGCGGGCGATCGCCGGGTCCGCGCACTGGAGGATGAAGCCGTCGGCGTGCTCGCCGACCGTCTGCAGCGCCTTCGGCCCGTAGCCGGCCATCCACATCTCGAGTTGCCCGTTCGAGATCCACGGGATCCGCACGGTCTTCTCGTTCATGGTCACCGAGCGGCCCTCGGCCAGGTCCTTGACCACGCGCATGCACTCGCGGACGGTGGCCAAGGTGGACGGCGGCTTGCCGACCACCCGGTGGGCGGAGTCGCCGCGGCCGATGCCGCAGACCGTCCGGTTGCCGTACATGTCATTGAGCGTGGCGAACGTCGACGCCATCACCGACCAGTCCCGCGTGCCCGGGCTGGTCACCATCGGCCCCACGACGAGCGACGACGTCGCCGCCAGGATTGCCGAGTAGATGACGAACGGTTCCTGCCACAGTACGCAGGAGTCGAACGTCCAGCCGTACCGGAACCCGGCGGCTTCGGCGTCCTTCATGAGCCGCACGACGTCCCGCGCCGGCGGGTCGGTCTGCAGCACGATCCCGAAATCCATCGCGGCCTCAGTTCAGGTACTGGTTCAGCGAACGGGACAGGAACTTGCCGTGGGACGTCGAGCCCGAGAAACCGGCAGGCGACACGACAACGCGCCCACGCGAAAGCACCGTGTGCACGCGGCCGGTGATCTCGAACCCTTCGTACGCCGAGTAGTCCACGTTCATGTGATGCGTCTCAGCCGACAGCGTCTGCGTCGCCGAAGGGTCGTAGATCACGATGTCCGCGTCCGAACCCGCCGCGATGACGCCCTTGCGCGGGTACAGCCCGAACATCCGCGCCGGGGTGGCCGAGCACGTCTCGACCCACCGGCCGAGCGTCAGCTGACCGGCGACGACGCCCTGGTGCAGCAGGTCCATCCGGTGTTCGACGCCCGGCATCCCGTTCGGGATGGCCCGGAAGTCGCCGCGGCCCAGCTCCTTCTGGTCCTTGAAGCAGAACGGGCAGTGGTCGGTGGACACCACGGACAGGTCGTTGGTCCGCAGCCCGCGCCACAGGTCGGCCTGGTGCGACTTTTCCCGCAGCGGCGGCGAAGCCACGTACTTCGCGCCCTCGAAGTCCGGCTTCGCCAAGTCCTCGATGGACAGGTACAGGTACTGCGGGCACGTCTCCGCGAAGACGTTCTGCCCCTCGTTACGCGCTTCCGCCACCGCCGCAAGCGCTTGCGACGCCGACAGGTGCACGATGTAGAGCGGCGAACCGGTCACCTTGGCCAGCTGGATCGCTCGTGATGTCGCCTCTCCTTCCAGCTCGGGCGGCCGGGTCAGGCCGTGCTGCACGGGATCGATGTTGCCCGCCTCGAAAGCCTGCGCGGCCAGCTGATCGATCGCGATGCCGTTTTCGGCGTGCATCATGATCGTAGCGCCGATTTCGCGCGCTTTCTGCATCGCCAGCAGGATTTCCCCGTCCGTGGAGTAGAACACCCCCGGGTACGCCATGAACATCTTGAAGCTGCCGACCCCGCCGTCGACGCAGGCTTCCATCTCCTTCAGCGACTGGTCGTTGACGTCGGAGACGATCATGTGGAAGCCGTAGTCGATCGCGCAGTTGCCGTCCGCCTTGGCGTGCCACTTGTCCAGTGTGGACAGCAGTGACGTGCCCTTGGCCTGCACGGCGAAGTCGATGATCGTGGTCGTGCCGCCCCACGCCGCGGCCGTGGTGCCGGTGGAGAAGGTGTCGACGGAATGCGTCCCGCCGAACGGCATCTCCATGTGGGTGTGCGCGTCGATGCCGCCGGGCAGCACGTACTTCCCGGTGGCGTCGATCGTCTCGTCGCCGGTCAGCGTCCCGGGCGCCCCGACGGCGGCGATGGTTTCGCCGTCGACGAGGACGTCCGCCAGGAGCGCGCCCGACGGCGAGACGACCTGACCACCCTGGATCAGCGTGGTCATCAGGCCTCCGCGAGGGGGCCGTAGGTGTCCGGCCGGCGGTCGCGGTAGAACGCCCACGTGTTCCGGACTTCCTCGAGCAGCGACATGTCGAGGTCGCGCACCACGACCTCGTCTTCGGTGTCGGAGGCGGCTTCGTCGACCAGCTGGCCGCGCGGGTCGACGAAGTACGTCTGGCCGTAGAAGTCGTTGTCGCCCAGCGGTTCCACGCCGACCCGGTTGATCGCGCCGACGAAGTACTCGTTCGCCACCGCGGCCGCCGGCTGCTCCAGCTTCCACAGGTACTGCGACAGGCTGCGGCTGGTCGCCGACGGGTTGAACACGATCTTCGCTCCGGCCAGGCCGAGCGCGCGCCAGCCCTCCGGGAAATGCCGCTCGTAGCAGATGTAGACGCCGATGCGGCCCACGGCCGTGTCGAACACCGGGTAGCCGAGGTTGCCGGGGCGGAAGTAGAACTTCTCCCAGAACCCCTTGACCTGCGGGATGTGGTTCTTGCGGTACTTGCCGAGGTAGGTGCCGTCGGCGTCGATCACCGCGGCGGTGTTGTAGTAGACGCCGGGCTGCTCGACCTCGTACATCGGCACGATCAGCACGATGCCGTGCCGCTCGGCCACCTCCTGCATGAGCTGGGTCGTCGGGCCGTCGGGGATGGCCTCGGTGTAGGAGTAGTAGTCCGCGTCCTGCACCTGGCAGAAGTACGGCCCGTAGAACAGTTCCTGGAGGCAGACGACCTGGGCGCCCTGCGAGGCGGCGGTGGCGATGTGGTCGACCGCCGCCTTGATCATGGACTCCTTGTCACCCGTCCACCGCTGCTGGATCAATCCGGCTCGGACGACGCTCACTTGCTTCCTCCTTGGTTGACGGAATGGAGAGGGCGGCGAAGACGGCGAAGGCGCCGACCAGGCCGATCACCCAGTTGTAGTCGTAAAGCGGCTTGAGGAACGGGATGAGCCCGTCGGCGGGGAAGGGCCCGCCATAGGCGCCACCGACGGCGAGCAGCGCTCCCACCAGCGTGGCGACCAGTGCGCGCCAGTTCCAGCCGCCGCTGAACCAATACACCCCATCGGGTGTGTAGAGGTCCTTCAGCCGCAGCTTCGTGCGGTTGACGACCCAGTACCCGGCGACGAGCACGCCGGCGACCGCGCCGAGCAGCCCGCCGTAGAAGCCGAGCCAGGCGAAGATGTAGATGTTCGGGTCGGAGTAGAGCCGCCACGGCTGGATCAGGATGCCGACGACGCCGGTGATCCCGCCGCCGACGGCGAACGTGATCTTCTTCGGGAACGCGTTCGAGAAGTCGTAGGACGGGCTGACGACGTTGGCCGCGAGGTTGGCCGAAATGGTGGCGAGCACCAGCGCGACCAGCGCGACGACGACCACGGCCGGGCTGGTGAACTTGTCGGCCAGCTTCGCCGGGTCCCAGATGTCCTCGCCGTAGAGCACGTGCCCGCCCGACGTCGTCAGGATGGCCACGATCGCGATGAACGTCATCGTCGTCGGCAGGCCGAGGATCTGGCCGCGGACCTGCTTGCGCTGGCTGCCGCCGAAGCGGGTGAAGTCCGGCATGTTCAGCGACAGCGTCGACCAGAACGCGATCATCGCCATCAGCGACGGCGCGAACACCTTCCAGAAGTCCGGGCCCCAGCCGAGCTTGCCGCCGTCGGACAGGATCGGGCCGAGCCCGCCCGCCTTGACCAGGACGTACCCGAGCATGATCAGGAAGCCGACCGACACCAGCGGCGCCGTCCAGTTCTCGAACCGGCGGACCGCGTCCATGCCGCGCCAGATGATGAGCATCTGGCCGATCCAGAACACCACGAAGGACAGCCAGAGCGTCCAGTGCTGCCCGCCGATGACGGCGGAGTCGCGCCACCACGAGCCGAGCAGGCGGCCGAGGATGACGTAGATGGCCTCGCCGCCGACCCACGTCTGGATGCCGAACCACCCGCACGCGATGAACGCGCGCAGCAGCGCGGCCAGGTTGGCGCCGCGCAGGCCGTAGAACGCGCGGGCGAACACCGGGAACGGGATGCCGTACTTGGTGCCCGCGTGGCTGTTGAGCAGCATGGGGGCGAGCACGACCAGGTTGCCGATCGTGATCGTGAGCAGCGCCTGCACCCAGTTCATGCCGAGCGCGATGAGCGACGCGGCCAGGGCGTAACTGGGGATGTTGTGGGCCATCCCCATCCAGAGCGCGAAGTAGTTGTAGGTGGTCCAGGTCCGTTTTCCGACCGGGACGGGGGCCAGTTCCTCGTTGAAGAACCGGCTGCCTTCGAGAGACCGGACGTCGGCGGGGTCGAGCTCGACCCGGCCGTCGTCGTGCACGCGCTGGTCTGCGGGTGTCGGCGCCATTGCGGAATCCTGCGCGCCTGGTCATCGCCGGGGCAACGGCAGTCTGTTCACTCTTCGCTGATCAGGAGTGCAGTCTGTCGATTGCGCGGAGGGGAGCGGAGTGCATGACCCGCGTCACACATCCGGCCGTCATCAACCGGAAAAGCGGGTGAAACGTCTCCACAGGATCTTCACACTTCACGCGAACCGTCTCCACCGGAGGTGCTTAGGGTCGTGGTCATGGAACTGGGTGGGCGGCGGGTGCTCGTCGTCGAGGACGACGTCACGATCGCCGCGTCGATCGCGGCCCGGCTGCGGGCCGAAGGGTTCGGGGTGGAGGTCGTCCACGACGGACCGGCCGCCGTCGAAGCGGACACCGCTTCGGAGCCGGACCTGGTGGTGCTCGACGTGATGCTGCCGGGGTTCGACGGCCTGGAAGTCTGCCGCCGGATCCAGGGGCGGCGGCCGGTGCCGGTGCTGATGCTGACCGCGCGGGCCGACGAGACCGACCTGCTGGTCGGTCTGGGGGTGGGCGCCGACGACTACCTCACGAAGCCGTTTTCGATGCGGGTGCTGACCGCGCGGGTGCACGCGCTGCTGCGGCGGGTCGAGCGCTCGGCTTCGGTGGCGGGCACCCGGATCGTGCTCGGCGACCTCGAGATCGACGTCGACCAGCGGCGCGTCGCCCGGGCCGGGGTCGCGGCGCAGCTGACGCCGATCGAGTTCGACCTGCTGGTGCACTTCGCGCGGCGGCCGCGGGTGGTGCAGCCGCGCGAACGGCTGCTGTCGGAGGTGTGGGACTGGGACGTCCACGGCACGTCCGCGGGCACCCGGGCGGTGGACAGCCACATCAAGGCGCTGCGGCGGAAGCTCGGCGCCGACCTGATCCGGACCGTGCACGGTGTCGGCTACGCGCTGGAGGCGGGCTCGTGAACTTCGTGCCGAGGCCGCTGGACCGGATCCGGTCGATCAAGCTGAAGCTGGCGATCCTGATGGTCGCCTCCGGTGGGGTGGCGTTCGCGTTCTTCAACTGGCAGATCGGCTGGCTGCCGCCGAGGACGACGATCACCGCGATGGTGCTCGCGCTGGTGTTGTCGCAGGTGCTGGCCCACGGCATGACGCGCCCGCTGCGCGAGATGACGGCGGCCGCGCGGGCGATGGCCAAGGGCGACTACACCCGGCGGATCCGGGCCACCACGCGGGATGAGGTGGGTGAGCTGGCGCAGGCGTTCAACCAGATGGCGGGGGACCTGGGCGACGCGGACCGGCGGCGCCGGGAGCTGATCGCGAACGTGTCCCACGAGCTGCGGACGCCGATCACGGCGTTGAGCGGGGTGCTCGAGAACCTCGTCGACGGCGTCGAGGAGCCCGATCCGGGGACGCTGAAGACGGCGTTGCGGCAGACCGAGCGGCTGGCGACGCTGGTGGACGAGCTGCTGGACCTGTCCCGGCTGGACGCGGGGGCGATCCCGCTGCACAAGACGTCGTTTTCGCTGTGGTCGCTGCTGTCGGAAGTGGTGGGGGAGGCGGCGTTCGCCGGCCGCGGGGTGACGTTCGAGGTGTCGGTGTCCCCGGAGGGCGCGATGGTGACGGCGGACCGCGGCCGGTTGTTCCAGGTGGTGGCCAACCTGCTGGAGAACGCCGCCCGCCACGGCCCGGCGGGTGGCCAGGTCCGGGTGGCCGCCCAGGTGCGGCCGGCCGACGTGCGCATCGACGTGTGCGACGAGGGGCCCGGGATCGCGCCGGCGGACCGGGAGCGGGTGTTCGAGCGGTTCACCCGCGGCGAGCGGCCCTCGGGCGGGGGCACCGGGCTGGGGCTGGCGATCGCCCGGTGGGCGGTGGAACTGCACGGGGGAACGATCGGGGTGGTGGATCCGGCGCCGGGGACGGGGAGCCGGATCCGGGTGACGCTGCCGGCCTAGTTCTCGGCTCGCCTCCGATGCCGCGAATGACTCATTCGGGACGTCGGAGGTCCCGAATGAGTCATTCGCGACCTTGCGGAGCGGGGGCTTGGGCAGCGATATTCGCGAAAGCAAACACAAAGGTGGGCGAGATGCCGAAGAGCAGCGTTGGCAGGGCCGGGGAACCGGGGGATCGGGTGCCGCGGGGGAAGCGGGCAGTGGGGGAGGCCGGGGGCGGACCAGGGGTTGGTGGGGATTCGGCCGGGGTGGCGAGGGGCGGGGGCGGGCGGGGTGGGGTCCCGGTGGGGCAGGCGCGCGCGGCTGGCTCGCGTGTCGAGACGGTGAGTGGGGTCCCGGTGGGGGAGGCGCGCGCGGCCGGCTCGCCTGTCGAGACGGTGAGTGGGGTCCCGGTGGGGGAGGCGCGCGCGGCCGGCTCGCCTGTCGAGACCGTGAGTGGGGCCCCGGTGGGGGTCCGGGAACACCCCGGCCGGCACTCCACCGCCGGCGGAGCCGCTTTCGGCGCGCCCGGTGCTCCGGCCACGGGCGGTAGGGTCGCCGTGGCCGCGCCGCCCGTGCTGATGCGGCCGTTGCCGCCGCCGAAGTCCGTCGTCGTTCCGCTGCCGCCCGCTGTCCTGCCGGCCGCCGGGCTGGCCGGGGTGGCCGGGGCGCTGCTGCTGCCCGTCGACCGGCCCGGGATCGGGTGGCTGCTCTCCGGGCTGGCCGTCGCCGCCGCGGTGGTCGTGGCCGATCGGCGTTCGCGTGCAGGGGCGGAAGGCGCTTTCACCTGGCGGAGCGGCGGGTGGGCCGCGCTCGCGCTCGGGCTGCTCGCCGTGGGGGCCGTGCGGGCGTCGGGGTGGCTGTTCGTCCTCTGCGTCATCGCCGCCGTCGTGGCCGGGTCGCTGGCCGTGGTCGGGGAGCGGACCGTGCACTCCGTCCTCTACGACATGCTCGCCGTCCCGATCGAGGCCTTCCGGGCCATTCCGTGGGTCGGGCGCGGGGCCGGCCGCTTCACCGCCCGCCGTGACGGGGTCGCCCGGCGGATCGCGCTGGCCGTGCTGGCCGCCGCCGGGCTCGTCGGGGTCTTCGTGCCGCTGCTGGCCAGTGCCGATGCCGCCTTCGCCGCCGTCGTCACCGCCATGGTCCCCGATCTCAGCGTCGCGACGCTCGTGCGGTGGTGTTCGGTGTTCGCCGTCGTCGGGCTGGTCGTCGCCGGCGCTTGCTACTTCCTCGCCGCGCCGGCGCCCCGCGCCTCGGGCGACCGTCCACACCGGAGCGGATACGGTCTGGAGTGGACGGTCCCGCTGGTCGTCCTCGTCCTGGTGTTCAGCGTCTTCGTCGGGGTTCGGCTGGTCGTGCTCTTCGGCGGCACCGAGTACGTCCTGCGCACCGGCAACCTGACGTCGGCGGAGTACGCCCGCGGCGGCTTCTGGCAGCTGTGCGCCGTCACCGTGCTGACGCTGGCCATCGTCGCCGCGGCGCTGCGGTGGGCGCCGGACTCGACGAAAGCCGACCGGCTCCGCCAGCGCGTCCTGCTCGGCACGCTCAGCGCGCTCACCCTGGTGCTCGTCGGCTCGGCGCTGAGCCGGATGTGGACCTACCAGCAGGCGTACGGCTTCACCGTGCTGCGGCTGCTGGTCGAGGTGTGCGAACTCTGGTTCGGCGCGGTGTTCGTGCTGGTGCTGGCATCGCTGATCCGGCTGCGCCCGGCGTGGCTGCCCCGCGCGGCGATCGGCACGGCCGCGGCGGCGCTGCTCGGCCTCGCCCTCCTCGACCCGGAACGCCTCATCGCCGACGCCAACCTCGACCGCGCGGCGGCGGGCAAGACCCTCGACGACCGCTACCTGGCCCGGTTTTCGGCCGACGTGGTCCCGGTCGTCTCGGACCGCCTGGCGGAACCACTGCGCACCTGCGTGCTGCGGCAGGTCCTGCGCGACGACACCCCGGACGGCTGGCCGGCCTGGAACCTCAGCCGCTCGGCGGCCCGGGATGTGAGGTTGGGCCCGGTCACCGCCTGCGGCTGAACCGGACCGGCGGGTAGCGCGTGGTTAGGAGTTACGCGGAAGCCACCGGGCCGTCGTGGGGGCGGCCCGGCGGCTTCCGCGCGCTCAAAGAGGCCACCAGGGCTTCCCACGATCGGGTGGTGACGGAGAGTGTGCCGCCCGCGCGGTCTTTCGTGTCGCGGATCTGCGACAGCCCGGCGAGCCGGACTTCGACACAGTTGCCTTTCGGGTCTTCGCCGCTGTAAGAGGACTTCCGCCAGGTGGCATCTGACATTTCAGGCCTCCAGTTCGGTGATCACCCCCTGGATGAGCTGCTCGGAATCATGCTCGCTCAACGCCAGGGCGGACAGGGTTGCGACTGCCGCACGGTAGTCGGCCAAGTGTTCGTCATGGTAGACGTACCCGTTGCTGCGGTAGTGCTCCAGATAGACGATGGGCGGCAGGTCCGCGAAGTCGAAGATCACGAACGGCCCGTAAAGCCCGGGGTGGTAGCCGCTGTGCTCCGGCAGCACGCGAACCGAAACGTTGCGTGCGCGGGATGCCGCGAGCAGGTGGCGGAGCTGCTCGGCCATCACCGGCTGGTCGCCGATGTTCTGGCGCAGCACGGCCTCGTTGAGCACGGCCCGGTACTGCAGCGGCGGCCGGCCGACCAGGACATCGCGGCGGGCGAGCCGGACCATCACGTGCTTCTCGATGTTCTGCTTCGGGCGCGCCGCGGCGGCGAAGACCGCCCGCATGTAGGCGGGGGTCTGCAGCAGTCCGGGAACCAGCCCCGAAGCCCACTCGAACATTTCGGTGGCGGTCCGCTCGTAGTCGACGAACGTCGCCGTCGGCGGCGCGTGCTGTTCGAGCCAGTTGGGGTCGTTGGCGTAGCGGGCGAGGTTGAGAAGCCGGGCGCGTTCGGCCGGATCCACCCTGAGGGCGCCGAGGATCGTGCCGAGCTCTTCGAGCTTCGGGATGCGTTTGCCGCTCTCCCAATTGGAAATGTTCTGGGGCAGCACGTCGATCAACCGGCCCAGTTCCCGGACCTTCAGATTCCGCGCCTGCCTGGCTCTCTTCATCCCGAACCCCAGCGCACGGGCCCGGGGAGTGGCGATCGGTGGTGGCATGGGCACAGCCTGCCCGGGAGCAGGCCGTGCCCCATCAGGTGATGCCGTTCAGCTGTCGCGGCGTTGCGTCAGAACGCGAAGACCCCGTCCGAATCCCGGTCGGCCTCGCAGCGGTTCGCGTACGTCGTGTCGAACGACACCGGTTTCCCGCGCCAGGTACCGATCGCCGCGACGTCCACCGGGGCGTAGATCAGCGTGCACGCCTGGTGCCGCGCGTTGATCCGCGAGAAATCACCGCCGGCACCCGAAAGCACCTCGCACGCCTTGTCGCGCTTGGGGTGCGTGCCACCCACCGGGTCGCACGTCAGCACCACCGAGCCGATCCGGCCGGCGGTGTCGTGGGTGGTCAGCTGCAGGGTCGAGGCCGGCGGCTGGGCCGGCGCGAGGCAGCCGAGACTCAGCACACAAGCTGCGAAGGGGAATAGGGCCATATCGGTGTCATCGGCCGTCCGGCGCCGATCACTGTGCTGCACGTCCGGGTGAGTCTTCTTCGCTCGGCCGGGTGAGGTCCGCCGCCAGCAGGGCCACGTACAGCGACAACATCGACTCCGGGTCCTCCAGCCGCACCCCCAAGACCTGCTCGATCCGGGCGAGCTGCTGGTAATAGGCCGTCCGGGAGGTGTGGGCCGCCGCGGCCGCCGCCGACTTGTTGCCGCCCTGCTCGCAGTAGTGCCGCAGCGCCTGCACCAGCCGGCTGCCGGTCGCGGCGTCGCGCTGGAGCAACGGCCCGAGTTCCCGGGCCGCGAAGGCCGTCACGCGGTCGTCGCCGGACAGCAGGTGCAGCAGGCCGCGCAGGCGGACGTCCGACAACCGGTGCACCACCCGGTCCGCGCCCGTGCCCAGCGCGGCCGCCGCGACCTGGGCCGCCTCCAGCAACGTCCGGCGGGCTTCGGCGGGGGACGACACCGTCGTGCCGACCGCGAGCACCCCCGGCGCGCTGCCGCGGGCTTCGTGGACGTCGGTGGCGAGCCGGTGCAGCACGGCCTCGGCGTTCGCCTCCGGGGACAGCGCGAGCAGGGCGCGCACCCCGAGATCGTCCGTCGCCACCAGTGCCGAGACCTTCGCGCGGCGGGCGGCCAGCACCGTCGCCTCGGCCAGCTCGCGCAGCACCGGCGGGGTGGACAGCGCCGGCCGCGGAACCCCGGTCAGCCGCGGCCGGACGGCCAGCCCGACCAGCTGCCGTCCGGGCAGCGGCACGGCCAGCGCCGAGGCGCGGGCCAGCAGTTCCGCCGTCGGGGCGGGCGAAGCGAGCAGCTCGGCGAGCACCGCACGGTGGGCTTGGCGTTCGAGACCGTCGGATTCCTTGGCGACCAGGCGGTGCACGGCCAGCGCGGACGCGGCCCGCTCGGCGACCACCCGGTGGCGGTGCGGCGGCTGGTCGGCGCAGACCAGGATCAGCCGTCCCCAGTCGTGCCCGCGCGCGCCGACCACGGTCACCAGCCAGCCCGAACCCGGGTGGTAGCCGGTGCGCTCGCCGACCTGGACCACCCGCGAGCGGGCCGGCCAGGCGGTGAGCAGCTCGGCCGGGTCGGTGCCGGCCGCGTCGTAGGCGAGGACCTCGTGGGAGAGCGTCTCCAGCACCACCGGCTGCTCGGTGAGCCGGGCGACCTCGCCCAGGACGACACCGGGTTCGGCGCCCGCCACCGTCAGCGCGGTGAACGTCTCGTGCACGCGCTCGGCCGCGCGCAGCTCGGCGACCTGGGCGTCGACGATCTGGCCGTTGACCGCCTCGGTGACGCTCACGAACCGCGTCTCCCGCGAGAGCGTGACCAGCGGCAGGCCGTGCTCCTCGGCCGCGCCGACCAGCGCGGCGGGCAGCTTGTCGCTCCAGTGCCGGACCAGCTCGACCACGACCCCGGCGGCACCGACCCCGGCCAGGTCGGCGACGTACCGGGCGAGCGCCGGGCCGTCGTCGGGCAGCGCGACGCCGGTGGTCAGCACCAGCTCGCCGCCGCGCAGCAGGTGCGCGATGTCGGCGACCTCGGCGACGTGCGCCCAGCGCACCGGCGCGTCCAGCCCGGCGGTGCCGGCGACGACGTGCGGACGGCCCTGGCGCAGCACCGGCAGCGCGAGGACCTCGGCGACGGTCGGGTACATGGCTCCTCGGCGTGGGAATGGGCAGGGACAGACTGTACGGCCGGAAGCCGACTGGCGTACACGTTGCCGATGGCCTGGCGTGGCGCGCGCCCGGAGACTCGGGGGGACGTTGCCGGAGTGAAGGAGTGCCCGCCGTGACCGACCGCATCAGCCACTGGATCGACGGCAAGCCGTTCGGCGGGACCGCCGCGCGGTCCGGCGAGGTCTTCGACCCGGCCACCGGGGAGGTCCGGGCGCACGTCGACTTCGCCGGCGAGGCCGAGATCGAAGCCGCCGTCGCCGCGGCCAAGGCGGCGCTGCCGGGCTGGCGGGGGACGTCGCTGGCCGGGCGGACGCGGGTGCTGTTCGCCGTCCGCGAGCTGCTGTCCGCGCGCAAGCACGAGCTGGCGAAGATCATCACGAGCGAGCACGGGAAGGTCGAGTCCGACGCGGCCGGCGAGATCGCCCGCGCGATCGAGAACGTCGAGTTCGCCTGCGGTGCCGCCCAGCTGCTCAAGGGCGGGTTCAGCGAGAACGCCTCCACCGGCGTCGACGTCTACTCGATCGCCCAGCCCCTCGGCGTGGTCGGCGTGATCTCGCCGTTCAACTTCCCGGCCATGGTGCCGCTGTGGTTCGTCCCGAACGCGCTGGCCTGCGGGAACACCGTGGTGCTCAAGCCGAGCGAGAAGGACCCGTCGGCGGCGGTGTTCATCGCGGAGCTGTTCGCCGAGGCCGGGCTGCCCGCGGGCGCGCTGAACGTGCTGCACGGCGACAAGGCCGCCGTCGACGGGCTCCTCGAACACGCCGACGTCAAGGCGATCTCGTTCGTCGGGTCGACGCCGATCGCGCGCTACGTCTACGAAACCGGCACCCGGCACGGCAAGCGCGTCCAGGCCCTCGGCGGGGCGAAGAACCACATGGTGGTGCTGCCGGACGCCGACCTCGACCTGGCCGCGGACGCCGCGGTGTCGGCCGGGTTCGGCTCGGCGGGGGAGCGGTGCATGGCGGTGTCGGTGGTCGTGGCCGTCGACCCGGTCGGCGACGCCCTCGTGGAGAAGATCACCGAACGGATGGCCCGGCTGCGCGTCGGCGACGGCCGCGACCCGGAGTCGGAGATGGGCCCGCTGGTCACCGCGGCCCACCACGCGCGGGTTGAGTCCTATGTGGATGCCGGGGTGTCCCGCCGGTGCGTCGCTGGTGGTCGACGGCCGGGGCATCGAGGTCTCCGGAGGCGGCTTCTGGCTCGGCCCGACGCTGTTCGACCACGTCCGCCCGGAGATGTCGATCTACGCCGACGAGATCTTCGGCCCGGTGCTCTCGGTGGCCCGCGCGGCCTCCTACGACGACGCGCTGGCGCTGATCAACGCCAACCCGTACGGCAACGGCACGGCCATCTTCACCGGCGACGGTGCGGCCGCCCGCCGGTTCCAGAACGAGGTCGAGGTGGGCATGGTCGGCGTCAACGTGCCGATCCCGGTGCCGGTCGGCTACTACTCGTTCGGGGGCTGGAAGGACTCGCTGTTCGGCGACAGCCACGCGTACGGGCCCGAAGGGTTCCACTTCTTCACCCGGACGAAGGTCGTGACGTCGCGGTGGCCGGACCGCTCGCACGCCGGGGTCAACCTGGGCTTCCCACGCAACTCCTGAGCGCGGCCCGGCTCGCCTCGTCCGCGGGCCGGCCGATCATCACCCGCTGATCGGTGTCCTGGAGGGGCAGGAGCACCTCGAAGTCCACCGCGAGGACGCCGGCCGCGGGATGGCGCAGCACCTTGCTCCCGCGGCCGGTGGCCTTGACGTCCCGCTCGGCCCACAGCCGCGCGAACTCCTCGTCCCGGGTGCATTCGGCGATGAGGCCGAGCAACGCCGGATCTTCCGGGTGGGCGGCCCACGCGGCGCGCAGGTGACCGACGCCTTCCCGCACCACGCGCTCGCGGTCGACGTAGGAGTCGCGGATCTCCGGGTGCCGCAGGCACAGCCACATCGCGTTGCGCCGCGACGGCGGCAGGGTGCCGAAATCCAGGAGCAGCCCCGCCATTTCGCCGTTCCAGGCGAGGATGTCGTAGCGGTGGTTCATCAGCATGGCCGGCAGCGGCGAGAGGTCGGCGACCAGCCGGGCCAGTGACGGCACGGCGGTGGTCGCGGGCTCGACGGCGTCGTCCGGGCGCTGCCGGGTCAGGTCGAAGAAGTAGGTGCGTTCGGCCGGCGTCAGGCGCAGCGCCCGGGACAGGGCCGCCACCACATCCGCCGAGGGCCGCAGCCCCCGCCCCTGCTCGAGCCGCACGACGTAGTCGACGCTGACGCCGGCCAGTTCGGCGACCTCTTCGCGGCGCAGACCCGGGGTCCGGCGGGCTTGCCGGCGAGCGGGCAGCCCGAGGTCGCCCGGGTCCAGGCGCTCGCGCCGGGTCCGCAGGAACGCGGCGAGCTCCTCGGTCGGGGTGATCATGCCGGGTACAACCGCCGGGGGTAGGACTCGTGTTCCCAGGAAGTCCTCTCCCTTACCTGCGGTCCGCGGTGATCACAGGCTGGTGCCCGACGGATTCCGAGCACAGGAGGACCTGATGTCCCTCACCCTTGACACCTACCGGCTGCTGGGCCGCTCCGGGCTGCGGGTTTCCCCGCTGGCGCTGGGCACGGCGACCTTCGGCACCGAGTGGGGCTGGGGCGCGGAGAAAGCCGAGGCGCGCAAGCTGTTCGACACCTACGTCGAGCGAGGCGGCAACTTCGTCGACACCGCGGCCACCTACACCGACGGCAGCTCCGAGCGCCTGCTCGGCGAGTTCGCGCGCGACCACCGCGAGAGCCTGGTGCTGGCGACGAAGTACACCACGCTGCGCCGGCCCGGTGACCCCAATTCCGGCGGCCCGCACCGCAAGAGCCTCTTCGCGTCGGTGGAGGCCAGCCTGCGGCAGCTGAACACGGACTACCTCGACCTGCTCTACCTGCACGTCTGGGACTTCACGACGCCGGTCGAAGAGATCCTGCGCGGCCTGGACGACCTGGTTCGCGACGGCAAGATCTTGTACGTGGCGATGTCCAACGTCCCGGCCTGGGAGGTCTCGCGCATGCAGGCCATCGCCGACCTGCGCGGCTGGTCGCCGCTGATCGCGCTGCAGGTCGAGTACAACCTCGTCAACCGGGCGGCCGAGCGGGACCTGATCCCGATGGCCCGGGCGATGGGGCTGGGGGTGACGCCGTACTCGCCGCTGGCGGGCGGCCTGCTCACCGGCAAGTACCGCCGCGCCGACCTGACCTCGGCGAACGCCGAACCCGGCGAAAGCACCCGCAAGAGCTTCAACGCGGGCCTGGGCCTGGTCACCGAGCGCAGCCTCGCCGTCGCCGACGTCGTGACGGAGGTCGCCGCCGAGCTGGGCCGCACCCCCGCCCAGGTCGGGCTGGCGTGGACCCTGCAGAACCCGGGCGTGACGGCACCGATCATCGGCGCCCGCACCCCCGCGCAGCTGGAAGACAACCTGGGTGCCCTGGAGGTCGCCTTCACCGCTTCGCACCTGGCTCGCCTCGACGAGGTCTCCGCGATCGACCTCGGCTACCCGCACGACGTGCTCGCCAGTGACCACCTCCGCGCGGTGACCCGCGGCGACCTGCGCATCGAAGCCCGCCGCTGACCGCAGGTCTAGGCGGGGAGGACGTTGACCAGCAGCTTGCTCCGGGATGCGACGAGCACGGTGTTGGTCCGGCCGGGCTGGATCCGCTCGCGGAGCTTCCGCTCCAGCGGGTAGGTCCGGCCGCCGGCGCGGAGGCTGAACGACTCCAGGCTCTTGAACCCCTCCGGGCTGCGGTGCAGCCCGATCGGGTACTCGTCGGTGAGACGGGCGGTGTCGAAGTCGTGCGTCCAGCCCGTCACCGCGACCAGCCGGCCGCCGAAGGCGTCGGCGAGCCGGCGCCAGCAGACGAACGCGAACCAGCCGGTGATCGCCAGGAGCGGGACCACGGTGCCCAGGACCGCGCCCGCGGTCTCCGCCACGGTGGCGAGGGTCACCGTCACCACCAGACCGGCGACGACGAGGGCCGCCGCCACCCAGAAGTTCAGGTCGAGCAGCGCGCCGCGCTGCGCGGGGTGGAGCCGGCCGTTGCGGTTGGCCAGCTCCACCTCGGGCCGGTCGTTCACTCGCCCTCGCCTTCGGGGTGTTCCTTCTCGTAGGCCTCCTGGGCCTCGTGGTAGCGGTCGTACTGCTCGTTCTCCTGGCGGCGGCCTTCGGTCGCCACGCCGACGGTGTCGGCGGTGTTCCAGTGCACCTTTTCGTTCGGGTCGAGGACCTTGTGCTGGTTCAGCACGCTGCGGCCCTCCTCGGAGTACTGGCCCGGGCCTTCCAGCTTCTCGCGGCCCGGGACGTGCTCCTTGGCGGCGTCGCTCCAGCCCTTCGCCGTCTCTTCGGCGGACTTCGCTTCCCGGCCCGCCTGCTTGAGCTCGGTGGCCTTCCGCTCGATGCCCGCCGCCGTCTCGACGCTCTTGTCCACGATCCGGTCGGCCGCCTTGCCGGCCTTCTTCAGCGCGTTCGCCGCCCCTTCGAGGGCCGCCTTGGACTTGCCCGCGCCCTTCGCCAGGCCCTCCAGCTTCTCGACGATCTTCGCGATGCGGGTGCTGATCTTCTCCGCGAGCACGCCGCCCTCGATCACCGTGTCCGCGATGAACGCCGCGATCGTGCCGCCGAAGGTGCACCACGACGCCGCCAGCGCGGCCAGCGCCTTGACGATCAGCTCGCCCACGAACGACGAGATCAGGTCGCGGATCAGCCCGCGCTCGGTGCCGACCAGCGCCGCGCCGACGTTCATCGCGGTCGACGCGCCTTCGGCGTGGGACGCGGCGCCGCGCAGGACGCCGACGTAGCTTTCGGCCGTCCGCTGGTACGCCTCCGCGGACCCGCAGTCGCTGAACGACTGCTGGACCTTCTTCGCCTTCTGTTCGTAGCTTTCGGCCGTCTCGGTGAGCTGCTTCGCGATGTTCGTCCAGGTCACGGCCTTGGCGGTGATCGCTTCGGGCTTGCCGGCGAGCTTGTCGAGGCCGTCCTTGAGGAAGCTGATGTGCTCGATCAGCCAGCCGACACCCGCGCTCGCCAGGGTCCCGAGCGGGTCCATCGCCGCGCCGAGCAGGTCGAGGGCGTCGGTGCCGACGTCCATGGCGAGGTTGCCCCAGTCGCCGTTGCGCGCGTCGGTCAGCGTCGAGGCGGCGTCGCTGAAGATGCCCGCGCCGCCGGTCTGCGCGTTGACGTTGTCGAGTTCGCCCTTCGAGCCGTCGCCCATGCCGCTCCAGAAGCCGCCGGCCGGCTCGGCCGTCGCGACCAGCGGGTTTTCCTGCGTCTCGGTCATGCCGGCAGCTCCTTGCCGATGCCTTCGATCAGGCTCTTCGTCTTCTGCTCGTGCTCGCGGAACGCCGTGTGCGCGGTCTTCACCCGGTCGGCGACTTCGTGGCCGGCCTCGACCGCCGCGGCGAGGAAGCCGTCGGCCGTGGTCAGCCACGCCTGGATGGGGAGCGCGAAGACCTGGCCGACCAGCCCGAACGCGTCGAAGTCGAGGGCCTGCGCGGTGCCGGCGGCGTCGAGCGCCTGCTGGACCTTGGCGGCGATCTCGCGGATGTCGTCCTCGTGGCCGCCGAGGACGTCGAAGTCGACCCGCATCGCCATCAGAGCCCCCGGCGCAGGATCGGGCTGCCGAAGTCGTCGTCGGACGGCGGTTTCCGGCGCGGTTCTCCGGTGCGTTCTTCGGGGACTTCGGGTGCCGGAATCTGTTCCTTGAGGAATTCCATCGCCTCGCTGCGCTCGCCGATCACCGGCGCCATGATGCCGGTCAGCTGCTGCGCCGCGTCGAGCTGGGCCCGGCGCGCCGTGGCCAGGACCGCCTGGGCCAGCCGGGTCCGCGGCAGCTCGTCCGCACGCGGGCCGAAGCTGAGTTCCTGCAGCGCACCGGCGGTGTTGACGGTGACCGTGACGGCCCCGTCGGCGCTCGTGGCGGTCGCCGAGACACGCTGCAACCGCTCCTTCGCCTCGGCCGCGCGCCGGGCGATTTCGGGCATTCCGGCCGAAGCCGGGTCAAAATTGTTCACGGCGACCTCGTCAGTCGGGGAAGGGTGCGTGGCTCAGAGGGAGCAAACCGGTTTTCGGTTCCCCATTCAAGCGGGAAACCCATTTCCAGAACAATTCATGGGCGGCGGTTTGCGTGCTCTTTACCCGGCGCGGGCGGGCGCGTTGAGCGCGACCGGCTCAGGCTTCCGTAAACTCGGGTCGAGCAGCGAGCGAGGTAGGTGAGGAACCGGTGGCCAACGCGGATGAGCGCCGCTTCGACGTGCTGCGCGCGATCGTGGCCGACTACGTGTCCAACCAGGAACCGGTCGGGTCCAAGGCGATCGTCGAGCGGCACAACCTGGGTGTGTCGAGCGCCACGGTGCGCAACGACATGGCGACGCTCGAAGAAGAGGGTTACATCACGCAGCCGCACACCAGTGCCGGCCGCGTCCCGACCGACAAGGGCTACCGCCTCTTCGTCGACCGGCTCTCGGAGATCAAGCCGCTCTCCACCGCCGAACGCAAGGCCATCACCACGTTCCTCGACAGCGGCACCGACCTCGACGACGTCCTCAAGCGCTCGGTCCGGCTGCTCGCGCAGCTGACCCGGCAGGTCGCCGTCGTCCAGTACCCGATGCTGACCAACGCCAAGGTGCGCCACCTCGAAGTGGTGCCGCTCACCCCGGCGCGGCTGATGCTGGTGCTGATCGCCGACAACGGGCGCGTGGACCAGCGCACGGTCGACCTCGGCGACGTCATCACCGAAGAAGACGTCGCCCGGCTCCGCAGCGTGCTCAACGCGGCCATGGCCGGACGGCGGCTCAACGACGCCGCGGCGCGGGTCGCCGAACTGCCCGACAAGTCGCCCGGCGAACTGCGGGACACGCTCATCCGCGTCACCACGGTCCTGGTCGAGTCACTGGCCGAACACCCCGAAGAACGCCTGGTGCTCGGCGGTACCGCGAACCTCACGCGCAACGTCGCCGACTTCCCGGGTTCGCTGCGCCAGGTCCTCGAGGCGCTCGAAGAACAGGTCGTCGTGCTCAAGCTCCTCGCCGCCGCGCGCAACCCCGGTGCGATCACGGTGCGCATCGGTGAGGAAAATGAAGACGAGCAGATGCGCAGCACCTCGGTCGTCTCGATCGGCTACGGCCGCGACGACGTGGTGCTCGGCGGCATGGGGGTGGTCGGCCCGACCCGGATGGACTACCCCGGCACGATCGCCGCGGTGCGGGCGGTCGCCAACTACGTGGGGCAGATCCTGGCCGGCCGCTGAGCCGGGCAGAGCAGAAGGAGAAGCAGAGACGGTGGCGAGGGACTACTACGGCATCCTCGGGGTGGCCAAGAACGCGAGCGATCAGGACATCAAGCGCGCGTACCGGAAGCTGGCCCGGGAGCTGCACCCCGACGTCAACCCGTCGGAAGACGCGCAGCACAAGTTCGGCGAGGTCACGACGGCCTACGAGGTGCTGTCCGATCCGCAGAAGCGCAAGATCGTCGACCTCGGCGGCGACCCGATGGACGGCGGCGCGCGCGGCGGCGGTGGCGGCGACCCGTTCGCCGGCTTCGGCGGCCTCGGCGACATCATGGACGCCTTCTTCGGCGCGGCCGGCGGTGGCGGCGGGCGCGGGCGCGGCCCGCGCAGCCGCGTCCAGCCCGGCTCCGACGCGCTGATCCGGCTCGGCCTCTCCCTCGAGGAGTGCGCCACCGGGGTCGACAAGGAGATCGCCGTCGACACGGCGATCGTCTGCGACCTCTGCCGCGGTGCGGGCACCAGCGAGGGCACCTCGGTCAAGACCTGCGACACCTGCGGCGGCGCCGGCGAGGTCCAGTCCGTCCAGCGGTCCTTCCTCGGCCAGGTCGTCACGGCCCGGCCGTGCCCGGTCTGCCGCGGCTTCGGCGAGGTCATCCCCGACCCCTGCCGCCAGTGCGGCGGCGACGGCCGCATCCGCGCCCGCCGCAACGTCACCGCGAAGATCCCGCCGGGCGTCGGCGACGGCATGCGCATCCGGCTCTCCGGCCAGGGCGAGGTCGGCCCCGGCGGCGGCCCCGCCGGCGACCTGTACGTCGAGATCGACGAGACCCCGCACGAGGTGTTCGTCCGGCAGGGCCACGACCTGCACTGCAACTTCCGCATCCCGATGACCACGGCCGCGCTCGGCGCCACGGTGCCGATCTCGACCCTCGTGGACGGCGACTACGAACTCGACGTCGAGCCGGGCACCCAGCCCAACGCCGAGCTCGTCCTGACCGGCAAGGGCATGCCGCGGCTGCGGTCCTCCGGCCGCGTCGACGGCCGCGGCGACCTGCACGTCCACATCGACGTCGTGGTCCCGACCAAGCTCGACGAAGCCCAGCGCGAACTCCTCGTCGAGCTGGCCCAGCAGCGCGGCGAAGAGGTCCCGACACTGGCGTCCAACGGCACCAAGCACGGCGGGCTGTTCTCCAAGCTCCGCGCCAAGAACCACCGCTGACCGTGCCCGACACCACCCTGCCGGTCTTCCTCGCCGCGTCGGTGCCGGCTTCCGGCCGCGCGGTCCTCGACGGCGAGGAAGCCCGGCACGCGGCCACTGTCCGCCGCCTGCGCGCGGGGGAGCGGCTGGTCCTCTCGGACGGCGCCGGGGCGATGGCCCGGTGCGTCGTCGAAGGCGTCCAGGCCGGGCGCGAACCGCTGCTCACGCTGGCGGTCGAGGAACACTGGACCGAGCAGCCGCCCGCCCTGCGCGTGCTGGTCGCACAGGCACTGGCCAAAGGCGACCGCGGCGAACTCGCCGTCGAACTCGCCACCGAGGCCGGAGCCGACGCGATCGTCCCGTGGCGGGCGGCTCGCAGCGTCGCGAAGTGGGAGGACGGCGGCCGCGGCGAGAAGGCCCTCGCGAGGTGGCGAGCCACCGCTCGTGCGGCCGCGAAGCAGGCCCGGCGGGCCCACGTGCCGGAGGTCACCGAGCCGGTGACCACCGGAGAGCTGGCCGGGCTGGTGGCGACCATGTCGCTGGCCATCGTGCTGGAATCCGACGTCCCCGAGCGGCTCACCGACCTGCCGCTGCCCGACACCGGCGACGTGCTGCTCGTCGTGGGACCGGAGGGCGGCGTCACCGACGAGGAGCTCACCGCCTTGCGCGAGGCCGGCGCCCGGGCGGTGCGGCTGGGCACGACGGTCCTGCGCACCTCCACGGCCGCCGCGGTCGCCCTCGGCGCCCTCGGCGCCCTCACCACCCGTTGGCAGTAGTTCACGGCGAAAAAGGGCATATTTTTGCGCCCAGTTATGGCGCGATCACGCTCCGACCCGTTACTCTCGTCTATTAACGCACCACTCAAAGTTCAGGTGCGCCACTGGGAAGACACAGACTCCGCCGGGCACCTCCCCCCTCGGTCCGGCGGCCGCCGCGGTCGCGGTGAGGCGACCCCCAGGCTTCACCGCCACCGCGGCATCTCTCTGCTCGCTTCGCTCGCTGTCGAGCCGCGGTTTGGTTTCGTTGTGTTTTCTGGGGGTCGAACCCCCAGACCCCCGCCGGGGCTTCGCCCCGGACCCCCGCGGGTTTCGCTTCGGTTCCGTTGGTTATGGCGTGTTGCCGGCTCGGCGGCCTTCGGCCTTCTCGCTGGTGTGGGGAGTGTGGGGACTGTGCGGGAGTGTGTTGTGTGGTGGGGCGTGTGGGTGTGGTGGGTAGGGTGCTCTTATGAGCGGTAGTGATGCTGAGACTCTGTTTGAGCGGATCGTTGGTGGGGAGATTCCTGCCGATGTTGTCTATCAAGATGAGACCACCTTTGCCTTCCGGGATGTTCGGCCGCAGGCTCGGGTTCATGTGCTCGTTGTGCCCCGGAAGCGGTACCGGAATGTTGCGGAGCTTGCTGCCGCGGATCCGCAGCTTCTTGCTGATGTGGTCGCCTCCGCTCGGAAGGTTGCCGAACTCGAGGGGATCGTCGAGAGCGGGTATCGGGTCGTCTTCAACACCGATGGGGATGCCGGGCAGACCGTCTTCCACGTGCACGCCCACGTTCTGGGCGGGGAGCCGCTCGGGCTGTTCGGGGCTCCGGACGAGGACTAGGGAAACCGGCCTGCGTCTTGTCGGTGGGTGCCAGTAGCATCGGTGGGGTCCGTAGTCCCTCACCGAGAAAGCAGGCCTGAGGCCACGTGGCCGGAACCGTACCGGGTGGAGCCGCCCGACCCGACGTCCCCGGGGACGTCGCCAAGACCGAGGATGCCGCCGCCCAGGCGGCCCAGTCCCGGTTCCCGATCCCCGACGCTGCCGCTCTCAGCCTGCTCGGCTCCCGCGACGAGAACCTGCGCGTCGCCGAGGAGCTCCTTGCCGCTGACGTGCACGTACGCGGCAACGAGGTCACCCTGACCGGAAACCCCGCCGACGTCGCGTTCGCCGAACGCGTCTTCGCCGAGCTCGTGCAGCTCGCCACCGGCGGCCAGCAGGTCGGGCCCGACACCGTCCGGCGCACCATCGGCATGCTCTCCACCGGAGACGCCTCGCCGGCCGAGGTCCTCAGCCTCAACATCGTCTCGCGCCGCGGCAAGACCATCCGGCCCAAGACGCTCAACCAGAAGCGGTACGTCGACGCCATCGACAAGCACACCGTCGTCTTCGGCATCGGCCCCGCCGGCACCGGCAAGACCTACCTCGCCATGGCGAAGGCCGTCCAGGCCCTCCAGGCCAAGCAGGTCACCCGCATCGTGCTGACCCGCCCGGCCGTCGAAGCCGGCGAGCGCCTCGGCTACCTGCCCGGCACCCTGAACGAGAAGATCGACCCCTACCTGCGGCCCCTGTACGACGCGCTGCACGACATGGTCGAGCCCGAGTCGATCCCGCGGCTCATGCAGGCCGGCACCATCGAGATCGCGCCGCTCGCCTACATGCGCGGCCGGACGCTGAACGACGCCTTCATCATCCTCGACGAGGCCCAGAACACCACGCCCGAGCAGATGAAGATGTTCCTCACCCGGCTCGGCTTCGGGTCCAAGATCGTCGTCACCGGCGACATCACCCAGGTCGACCTGCCCAGCGGGCAGCGCAGCGGCCTGCGCGTCGTGCGCGACATCCTCACCGGCGTCGAGGACCTCCACTTCGCCGAACTCACCAGCCAGGACGTCGTCCGGCACCGGCTCGTCGCGAGCATCGTCGACGCCTACGAGAAGTGGCAGGCCGTGCAGGACGCGCAGCAGAACGACGGCTGGAAGGGCAACCGGCGTTGAGCATCGAGATCGCCAACGAGTCCGGCGTCGACGTCGACGAGACGTCCATCGTCTCCGCCGCCCGCTACGCCCTCGACAAGATGGAGGTCAGCCCGCTCGCCGAGCTGTCCATCCTCCTCGTCACCCTCGAAGTCATGGAAGACCTGCACGAACGCTGGATGGACCTCCCGGGCCCCACCGACGTCATGGCCTTCCCGATGGACGAGCTCGACTCCTCCCGCCGCCCCGACGCGCCCGACGCGTCGCCGGCGCTGCTCGGGGACATCGTGCTCTGCCCGGCGTTCGCCAAGGACCAGGCCAAGACCGCGGGCCACGCCCTGATCGACGAGCTGCACCTGCTCACCGTGCACGGCGTGCTCCACCTCCTCGGCTACGACCACGCCGAACCCGCCGAGGAACGCGAGATGTTCGCCCTCCAGAAGCGCATCCTCGGCGAGTACCAGGACGCCGTCGCCGCGCTCGAGAAGCGGGACGCCCAACGCAACACCGACGACCGTGTCCTCGGCATCGCCGGACTCGACGCCCCCGCGCCGGCCGCCGCCGAACCACCCGCCGGGGAAACGCCCTAGGCGCCAGCCATGGAACAGCTCTTCTTCGCGATCGCGCTCGTGCTCCTGGCGGGCGTGTTCGCGGCGGCGGACGCCGCGATCAGCACCGTGTCGCAAGCCCGGGCCGACGGCCTCGCCCGGCTCGGGCTGCCCGGCGCCCGCCACCTCGCCGCCGTCGTCGCCGAACGCCGCCGGCACATCAACCTGCTGCTCCTGCTCCGCCTCGGCTGCGAACTCACCGCCACCGTCCTCGTCACCGTGTTCGTCGGCACCCGCCTGGCGCCGCTCGGCCTCGCCGTGCTGGTCACCGCCGTCGTCATGGTCGTGGTCAGCTACGTCCTCATCGGCGTCGGCCCCCGCACCCTCGGCCGGCAGCACCCCTACCGCATCGGCCGCTACGTCGCCGGGCCCGTCCGCGTCCTCGGCTCCGTCCTCGGCCCGCTGTCCCGGCTGCTCATCCTCATCGGTAACGCCATCACCCCCGGCCAGGGCTTCCGCGAGGGCCCGTTCACCTCCGAGGTCGAGCTGCGCGAACTCGTCGACCTCGCCCAGGAACGCGGCGTCGTCGAGGACTCCGAACGCGAGATGATCCACTCGGTGTTCGAGCTCGGGGACACCGTGGCCCGCGAGGTCATGGTGCCGCGCACCGAGATCGTCTGGATCGAGCGCACCAAGACCGTCCGCCAGGCACTGGCGCTGGCCCTGCGCACCGGGTTCACCCGGCTGCCGGTGATCGACGAGTCCGTCGACGACATCGTCGGCGTCGTCAACATCAAGGACCTGATGACCGGCTACCTCGACCCCGACGGGCCGAGCACGGTCGTCGACTCCGTGATGAACCCGGCGTCCTTCGTCCCCGACTCGAAGCGGCTCGACGAGCTGCTCAAGGAAATGCAGCGCTCGCACAACCACATGGCGATCGCCGTCGACGAATACGGCGGCACGGCGGGCCTGCTCACCATCGAGGACGTCCTCGAAGAGATCGTCGGCGAGATCACCGACGAGTCCGACGCCGACGAACGCCCCGAGGTCGAGGAGCTCGACGGCGGCGCCGTCCGCGTCTCCTCCCGGATGGGCATCGACGACCTGGGTGAACTGTTCGGCATCGACCTCGAAGACCACGACGTGGAGACCGTGGGCGGGCTGCTCGCGGAACGACTGGGTAGGGTCCCGCTACCGGGGGCCGAAGCCGAGGTCGCCGGCCTTCGGCTGTTCGCCGAAGGGGGCAAGGACCGGCGCGGCCGCATGCGGATCACCTCCGTCGTCGTCCACCCGGCCGACGCCGAGGCGATGACGGACCCCGTCGACCGGACGCGCCGCCGCACGCGCCTGCCCCACACCGACGAACGCGACAGGAGCGTCGAACATGCCTGACCTCGAGGCGGAGGACCAGAAGCTGGTCGTCCTCGCCCGGTCCTCCCGCGCCCGCATCCAGGCCCCCGAAGGCGCCGCGGTCCGCGACACCGACGGCCGCACCTACGCGGCGGGCACGGTCGACCAGCCGTCGTTCAAGCTCACCGCGCTGCAGGCCGCGGTCGCCGCGGCGCTGTCCAGCGGCGCCGAAGGCATCGAAGCCGCCGCCGTCGTCAGCGAAGAGGGACTGCTCAAGGGCGCGTCCGTCCATGCCGTGCGTGACATCGCGAAGTACGCGCCGATCATCCTCGCCGCCCCCGACGGCACGGTGCTCGAGGTGCGCGAGCGATGACCGAGCACCGTTCCGGCTTCGCCTGCTTCGTCGGCCGGCCCAACGCCGGCAAGTCGACGCTGACCAACGCCCTCGTCGGCACCAAGGTCGCGATCACCTCCAGCAAGCCGCAGACCACCCGGCACGCCATCCGCGGGATCGTCCACCGCGAGGACGCCCAGCTCGTCCTCATCGACACGCCCGGCCTGCACCGCCCGCGCACCCTGCTCGGTGAGCGGCTCAACGACATCGTGCACACGACGTGGTCCGAAGTGGACGTCGTCGGCTTCTGCGTGCCGGCGAACGAGAAGATCGGGCCCGGCGACAAGTTCATCGCCGCCGAGCTGCAGAAGATCGCCAAGCGGACCCCCGTGCTCGGCATCGTCACCAAGACCGACCTCGTCCAGCCCCAGCAGGTCGCCGAGCAACTGCTCGCGCTGCAGGAGGTGATGGACTTCGCCGAGCTGATCCCGGTGTCCGCAGTGGACGGGTTCCAGGTGGACGCGCTCGCGGACCTGCTCGTTCGCAAGCTGCCCGAAGGGCCGCAGCTCTACCCCGGTGGCGAGCTCACCGACGAACCCGAGCAGACCCTGGTCGCCGAGCTGATCCGCGAGGCGGCGCTGGAAGGCGTCCGCGACGAGCTGCCGCACTCGATCGCCGTCACCGTCGAGGAGATGCTGCCCCGCGAAGGCCGCGACGACCTCATCGACGTGCACGCGTTCCTGTTCGTGGAACGGCCCAGCCAGAAGGGGATCATCCTGGGGCACAAGGGCGAACGGCTGCGCGAGGTCGGTGCCGCCGCCCGCAAGAACATCGAGGCGCTGCTCGGCTCGAAGGTCTACCTCGACCTGCACATCAAGGTGGCCAAGGAGTGGCAGCGCGACCCCCGTCAGTTACGCCGGCTCGGCTTCTGACGGTTTCCCCGGCCCGGCCGGAGAGCGGCCGCCGAATTCCTGGTCTCGATTCGGTCGCGGCGGGACGAAACGCGAGGCGCGCGATGATCTCGCCCCCTACAGTCGCGGCTTCGACCACATCGCGGCCGATCGGGGCGGCGGCGGATCCGGTGGTCGTGTCTGGAGCACGACGAAGGGGAACAACCGACCATGAGCGACAGCCAGGGCATGCCCAACTACCCCGGCGACCAGCCGAACCAGCCCGGCGGCCAGCCGAACTACCCCGGTGGGCAGCCGGGCGGCTACCAGCCGGGCCCGCCCCCGAGCAACAACCTCGTGTGGGCGATCCTGACCACGATCCTGTGCTGCCTCCCGTTCGGCATCGTGTCGATCGTGCAGGCCGCGAAGGTGAACAGCCTGTGGGCGCAGGGTCAGACCGCGGCCGCGCAGGAGGCCGCCAACGCCGCCAAGAAGTGGGCGATCATCGCCGCGATCGTCGGTGTCGTCGTCAACGTGCTGTGGATCATCCTGCTGATGGCGGGTGCGCTCACGTTCGGCACGAGCACGCCGTCATACTGACGTAGGCGAGCAGCAGGAGGATTCCGGTGACCGACCAGTACCCGCCGCCGTACCCGCCCCCGGGTGGGCCGGGCTACGGCTACGGCTATCCGCCGCCGAACTACGGGCCGCCGCCGGACAACAACATGGTGTGGGCGATCCTGAGCACCGTGCTGTGCTGCCTTCCGCTGGGCGTGGTCGCGATCGTGAAGTCCAGCCAGGTGCAGTCGCTCTGGTTCCAGGGCTTCCACGCCGAGGCGCAGAAGGCCGCGAACGACGCCCGCAAGTGGGCGATGTGGTCGGCCATCTCGATCGGGATCCTCCTGCTGCTCTACGTGCTCTTCTTCGTCGTGCTGGCGGGGATCGGCGTCTTCTCGACGGGCTGGCGGCCATGACCACGGCGACCGTCTACACGGGATACCCCGCGCGCGGCGCCAAAGCCAAGCTGCGCGCCCTCGGTGGGCCGATGGCCGTCGTCGCGGGGCTCGGCGTGTGCTGCGCGGCCGTCTGGATCGGCGACCCGACCACGCCCGGCGGCTTCCTGCCCCTCTGCCCGACCAAGGCGCTGCTCGGCATCGACTGCCCGGGCTGCGGCGGCATGCGGATGGCCTACAGCCTGATGCACGGCAACATCCCCGCGGCCTTGCACTACAACGCCGTGTCGCTCGTCGTCGTGCTGCTGCTGGTGTGGAGCACCGTCGCGTGGACGCTCGGGCGCCTGCGCGGCCGCGCGATGAACAGCTGGCTCCACTGGCGGGGGACGCCGCTGGTGTTTTCGATCGTGTTCGTCGTCTGGTTCGTCATTCGCAACCTCCCGTTCGCCCCGTTCACGGGCCTGCGCGTCTGATTTCGGCGGCCGGGAACCAGGACGCCGCGGACCGCGTCGGAGCGGCATGGGATTCACCCGGACAGCTGAAGCCTGCGCGGCGCGGCCGAACGCTAACCGAGTACGCTCCCGCGGACCGCGCCGTACATCCGCGATGGTTCCGCACGGGGCGTGCGGCGGAGTGACCAGCGAGGGGAAATCCCAATGACCGATCCCTACGGGCAGCCGTCCTTCGGGCAGCAGCCCGGTGGCCAGCAGCCGTTCGGCCAGCCGCAGCCGGGGCAGGCGCCGTACGGGCAGCCCACGCCCTACGGGCAGCAGGCGCCGTTCGGCCAGCCCGCCCCCTTCGGCCAGCAGGGCAATCCCTTCGGACCGCCGCGGAACTACGCGAGCTGGGGGCAGCGCGCCCTCGGCTGGGTCATCGACTTCAGCCCGATCTTCGTGATCTACATCATCGGCGGCCTGTTCTCGGCGATCGTCGGCGAGGCCGGGCCGATCCTGGTCATCGGCGGCCTCGGCTGGTTCGCCTGGATCGGCTGGTCCATCTACAACCGGTGGATCCAGCAGGGCAACACCGGGCAGTCGCTCGGCAAGCGGGTCGCGAAGATCAAGCTCGTCCGCGAGGACACCGGGCAGCCCATCGGCCCCGGGATGGCGTTCCTGCGCGATCTCGCCCACTTCGTCGACAGCGTCATCTGCTACGTCGGCTGGCTGTGGCCGCTGTGGGACGACAAGAGCCAGACCCTCTCCGACAAGATCCTCGGCACCGTCGTGATCAACGCCGACGACGCGGCCGCGCCGTTCGCGCAGCAGAGCGCGCAGCAGAGCGCGCAGGGGTTCGCCGGCGGCTTCCCGCCGCCGGGGCAGCAGCCCGGCCAGCCCGGTCAGTTCGGCCAGCCGCAGTCCGGGGGCTTCCCGCAGCAGCCGTCGTCCGGTGGCTTCCCCCAGCAGCCGCAGTCCGGTGGGTTCGGCCAGCCGCAGCCGGGCGGGTTCGGCCAGCCGCCGTCCTCCGGTGGGTTCGCGCAGCCCCCGCAGCCGGGTGGCTTCGGGCAGCAGCCGGGGCAGCAGCCCCTCGCCCCGCCGCCGGGTGGCGGCGCCTTCGACGAGCAGGCGGAGCGCACGCAGATGCTGCGCCCGGGCACCGGCGGGAGCGCGTTCGACGAGCAGGCCGAGCGCACCCAGATGCTGCGCCCGGACGCCCCGGGCGAACCCGAGCAGACCCAGAAGTTCCAGCCGGGCCAGTTCGGCCAGCCGCCGAACGAGCAGCGCTGACCGGCTCCTTCCGCACCACCGCCGGAGTCGCCCGGCGGGAGTTCACGAATAGTTGGGGTACCACGTCATGACCAATCCCTACGGCCAGCAGCAGCCCTACGGTCAGCAGCCGCAGCAGCCGGGTTACGGCCCGCCGTCCGGCGGTGTGCCCGCGCCGTACGGACAGCCGGCGCCGTATGGCCAGCCCGCGCCGTACGGACAGCCCGCGCCGTACGGACAGCCGCCCACCGGCGGCTTCGGCGCGCCCGGTTACGGGGCCCCCGGCTACGGCATGCCCGGTGGTGGCGACATCAACCAGATCAAGGACTACAAGGGCTGGGCGATTGCCTCGCTCTTCCTCGGTGGCCTCATCCTGGGCATCTTCGCCATCATGAAGTCCAACGAGGTCGGCACGTACAAGATGCAGGGCAACTACATGATGGCGGAGCAGGCGTCGCGGACGACCAAGACGCTGTGCCTGGTCTCCTCGATCCTGGGCGGCCTCGGCTGCGTCCTGTTCCTGTTCGCGTTCCTGGTCCCGCTGATCGCGTACGGCGTCTCCTGACACCGGCCGCTTCCGCGGGGCGCGCCACCCCGGCATCGCCCGAGAGTGGGACGATGTCGGGGTGGTGAACCTCTACCGCGACACCGGGGTGGTGTTGCGCACGCACAAGCTGGGTGAGGCCGACCGGATCGTCACCCTGCTGACCCGGCGGCACGGCAAGGTCCGCGCCGTGGCGAAGGGCGTACGGCGCACCTCGTCGCGCTTCGGGGCCCGGCTGGAGCCGTTCGGCCACGTCGACGTGCAGTTCTACACCGGGCGCACGCTCGACGTCATCACCCAGGTCGAGACGGTCGACGCCTTCCAGGTGCCGCTGGTCGCCGACTACCAGAGCTACACCGCGGCCAGCGCGATCGCCGAAACCGCGGACCGGCTCTCGGCCGAAGAGGGCGAGCCGGTGCTCAAGCTGTACCTCCTCGTCGTCGGCGCGCTGCGGGCGCTGGCCGACGGGACGCGTGACTCCTCCTTGGTGCTCGACGCGTTCTTCCTCCGCGCGATGTCCTACGCCGGCTGGGCGCCCGCGCTCACCGAATGCGCCCGCTGCGGCCTGCCCGGCCCGCACAAGGCGTTCAGTGTCGCCGCGGGTGGCTCGATGTGCCAGGACTGCCGGATCGCCGGCTGCGTGCACCCCGCCCCCGAGGTCCTGGCCCTGCTCACCGCCCTGCTGCACGGCGAATGGCCGCTGGCCGAGGCGACCCTGCCCGGCACCCGCCGCGACGCGAGCGGGCTGGTCGCGGCGCACCTGCAGTGGCACCTGGAGCGGCAGCTGCGGTCGTTGCCCCTGGTCGAGCGACGTGCCCGGGAAACCACGGTGACATCCGGGGCTTCGCCCCGAGCCGGGGGCTTCGCCACCCGGACCCCCGAAGGGCAGGCGGTGACATCCGTGGCTTCGCCCGTCGCCGGGCGCTCCGCCACCCCCGAAAGCCAAGTGGCGCCCGGGCAGTAGTGTCGGGCCTGATCGGTTCACCCATCCAGGGAGGCTCGCAGTGCTGCGCAGGGGACGCGAGAACAAGGCGTCGCGATACGAGCTGCGGGCCCCGGATCCGCACCCGTCGGGCGCGAAACCGCCGGAGATCCCGCGCGAACTGGTGCCGAAGCACGTCGCGCTCGTCATGGACGGTAACGGCCGCTGGGCCAACCAGCGCGGCCTGCCGCGGATCGAGGGTCACAAGCGCGGCGAAGCGGTGATGATCGACGTCGCCGCCGGGGCCGTCGAAATCGGCGTCAAGTGGCTCTCGGTGTACGCGTTCTCGACCGAGAACTGGAAGCGCAGCCCCGAAGAGGTGCGGTTCCTGATGGGCTTCAACCGCGACACCATCCGCCGCCAGGTCGATTACCTCGGCTCGATCGGCGTGCGCATCCGCTGGGCGGGGCGGCGGCCGAAGCTGTGGGCGTCGGTCATCAAGGAACTGCAGGCGGCCGAAGAGAAGACCAAGCACAACACGGCGCTGAACATGACCATGTGCGTCAACTACGGCGGCCGCGCCGAACTCGGCGACGCCATGCAGCGGATCGCGCAGGACGTCGCCGCCGGGAAGCTGAACCCCGACAAGGTCAACGAGAAGACCATCGGCAAGTACCTGTACCAGCCGGACATGCCGGACGTGGACCTGTTCCTGCGGCCTTCGGGCGAGCAGCGCACGTCGAACTTCCTGCTGTGGCAGTCGGCCTACGCCGAGATGGTCTACCAGGACACGCTGTTCCCGGACTTCGACCGGACCCACCTGTGGCGGGCCTGCCTGGAATTCGCGAAGCGGGATCGCCGCTTCGGCGGCGCCGTCGACCAGGCGGCTTCTTCGTGAGCGCCACCGAAGCGGTCGAAACCGCGGAGCTGCTGACGCGGGCGCGGGAGGCCCTGGAGCGCTACCTCGAGGTCCACGTCGACGACGACGGCGCGCTGACGTTCTCCCACGGCGGCGTCCCGTGCGTGATCCAGGCGACCCGGCTCGGCGAGGGCCTCACGGTGCTCACCCTGACCTGCGTGGTCGGCTGGGACCTGGCCGACGCGCCCGAGCTGTCGATCGCCGTCGCCGAGCGGGCGGGGCAGGGACTGTTCGGGACGCTCGGGATCGGGCATTCGGACAACGGGGTCGACGTGACGCTGCGGTACGCGTTCCCGGCGGCCGGGCTGGACGCGCCGGCGCTCGGGACGTTGCTGATGCTGGTCGTGTCGACGGCTTCGCAGCTGAGGACCGATTTGCCCGGGATCGTGTCCGGCGACTGACCCGTCCGGGGTGGACTTTCCGCCGCGAACGGAAGATCGGGGACCGAAACGGACCGTGATCCTCCGTTCGCAGACCGTGCGGGTCCCGCCGTGCCGGCCGGTACTGGCATCATCGCCTTCGTGAACATCGTTTCCGACACCGAGGCCGAGCCCGGCCGGCGCACGCGCCGGTTCCGGATCAGCTCGGTCGAAGTGCTGTGCGCGATCCTGCTGATCGCGATCCTCGGCCAGGGCTGGCTGCAGGACCTGTTCGACGTGCCCGCGCTGCGGACCGGCTCGACCGTGTTCGTCGCCGTCTGCGTGCAGGCGCTGCCGTTCCTCGTGCTGGGCGTGCTGATCAGCGGGGCCATCGCCGCGTTCGTGCCCGCGCGCGTGCTGGAGAAGGTGCTGCCGCGGCGGGCCGGGGCGGCCGTCGGCGTCGCCGGGCTGGCCGGGGTCGCGCTGCCGGGGTGTGAATGCGCTTCGGTGCCGGTGGCGCGGCGGCTGATGGGGCAGGGCGTGGCGCCGGCCGCGGCGCTGACGTTCCTGCTCGCCGCGCCCGCGGTGAACCCGGTGGTGCTCGTGGCGACCGCGGTCGCATTCCCCGGCAAGCCGGAGATGGTGCTGGCGCGGTTCGCCGGCTCGCTCGCCACGGCGATGGTGATGGGCTGGCTGTGGGCCCGCTGGGGCAAGCTCGAGTGGATCGCTTCGCGCGCGCTCCAGCGTCTCCCGGAAGTGGCGGGCGGTCAGCGGTGGCGGGTGTTCGCCGAGACCGCGCGGACGGACTTGGTGGAGGCGGGCGGTTTCCTGGTGCTGGGGGCGTTGATCTCGTCGGCGTTGAACGTGTTGGTGCCGGCGAAGTGGTTCGGCGTGCTGGGCGACCAGCTCGTGCTGGGCGTCGTGGTGATGGCGGTGCTGGCGGTGGTACTGGCGCTGTGCAGCGAGGCGGACGCGTTCGTCGCGGCGTCGCTGACGGCGTTGCCGCTGCTGCCGAAGCTGGTGTTCCTGGTCGTCGGCCCGGCGATCGACGTCAAGCTGTTCGCGTTGCAGGCGGGCACGTTCGGCCGGTCGTTCGCGGTGCGGTTCGCGCCGGTGACGTTCGTGGTGGCGCTGGCCTGTGCGCTCGGGGCCGGCTTCCTGGTGGGGGTCGCGTGAAACGGGAAACCCAGAACATCCTGCTGATCCTGCTCGGCGGGGCGCTGGTCAAGATCGCAGTCAACGGCGACTACCTGCGGTACGTGAAGCCGGCGCAGCAGCCGTGGATCATCGCCGGCGGCGCGGTGATGGTGCTGCTGGGCGCGGTCGCGATCGTCCGCGACCTGGTGGCGTCACGGCGGGCGGTTCCGGCCGAGCACGCCGAGCACGACGGCCACGACGGCCACGCGCACTCGGCGCGTCCGGCGTGGCTGCTGCTGGTGCCGGTGCTGGCGGTGTTCCTGGTCGCGCCACCGGCACTGGGGGCGGACTCGGTGATCCGCACGGAGGCCCGCGTCCCGGCGAGCGCGGCGGTGGCCGACGCGGCCGCGTTCCCGCCGTTGCCGGCGGGGAACGTGGTGCCGTTGGCGGTGAACGAGTTCGTCAGCCGCGCGGGCTGGGATTCGGCGGGCACGTTGACCGGCCGGACGGTTTCCCTGACGGGATTCGTGGTCCACACCGACGGCAGCACGCTGCTGGCCCGCTTGGTGATCAGCTGCTGCGCGGCGGACGCGTTCCCGGTGACGGTCCGCCTCCGCGGCGGCGCGGCGGACCACCTGCCGAGCGACGCCTGGATCCAGGTGACGGGCGAGGTGGTCCCGGGCACGGCAACCAAGGACAACAGCTACACCCCGGACTTCACCCCCACCTCGGTAACCCCGGTCCCCACCCCCAAAGACCCCTACGAATACTGACTTCCCGTACCCAGCCGGTCGGTTCGCGTACCTGCAGGGTCGGTTCGCGTACCCAGACGGTCGGATCACCCGGGCGGGCGCCGGAGGTCGAACCGACCGTCCAGGTGCGCGAGCCGACCGCCCAGGTACGCGAACCGACTGTCCAGGTGCGCGAGCCGACTGTCCAGGTGCGCGAGCCGACTGTCCAGGTGCGCGTGTCGACTGTTGCGGTACGCCGCGGGTAGCCTTGGTGCGGTGAGGGTTGTCGGGGTGGGCTGCCTTTTTGTGCTTTGTGCGGCGGCGCTGGTCGCCTGCGCGCCGGGGGACACGGAAACCGATCGGGTCGCCAAGCAGGTGGCCACGGAGATCGACTCGCCACCCCAGACTTCGGCCGCCACGTACGCGCGGAAGGCGCTCGAAACCGACCTCGGCCGTTCGCCGGACTTCGCGGTGGTCGAAATGCGTGACACGCCTTCTGACGACCCGAAGGCGACGACGGCACATCTCGTCTTCCGGGTGCACCACGAGGGTTCCCAAGACGGATGGTCCACCCAGAAGCCGGTGACGGCCTGCTACGACGTCGGCTTCAACTTCCGCGGCTGGGTGAGCGGGCCGAGCCGGCGGGACTGCCCGGCGGGCGCGACACCGGTGAACCCGCCGCCGATCCCGCTCTGGGAGGTGCCGGAAGGCTTCGACCCGGCGCTGCGGACCGTGCTCACCGGGCTTCCCGCGTCCGTGACCGAGAACGACGTGCTCGCCGCGTTGGCGCGCTCGATGCCGGCGCCGCGGCCGTTCAACCCCGACACGCAGACCGCGGACCGGGCGCCGCTGCAGGACGTTGCCCTGCGGGGTGCCGACGTCGGTGTCGCCTACCGGGCGGGCGATCGGTCGACCGGCGGGATCGACTGCCTGCTGGGCTCACGGGTGAACGGCACCACGCTGGTGTGGCGTCCCTCGTGGGCCCAGGTCCAGCCCGGCGAACTCACGTGCACGGGAGAGACCGCGCTGGACCGGCAGGGGACCACCCCGCCGCACTAGTGCTCGGCGCAGGTGCCGGTGATCTCGACCGTGTGGGAGATCTCCGAAAAGCCGTGCTCGGCCGCGATCTTCTCGGCCCAGCGTTCCACCGCCGGCCCTTCGACCTCCACCGTCCGGCCGCAGAGGCGGCACACCAGGTGATGGTGGTGGTGCGCCGAACACCGCCGGTAGATCGCCTCGCCCGAATCGGTGCGGAGCACGTCGATCTCGCCCGCCTCCGACAGCGACTGCAGCGTGCGGTACACCGTCGTCAGGCCGATTCCGTCGCCGCGCTTGCGCAGCTCGTCGTGGAGTTCCTGGGCCGAACGGAAGTCGTCGATCGTGCTCAGCAGCTCGACGACCGCGGACCGCTGCCGGGTGGATCGGCGCCCGGGGACCGGGGCCTGGCTGCGCGACGCGGCGGTGCTCATCACTTTCCTTCCTGCACGTGGGCGACGGCGTCGACCACGATGTGCGCCAGGTGGTCGTCGGCCAGCCGGTAGACGACCTCGCGGCCGCGGCGCTCGCCCTGGACCACCCCGGCCGTCTTCAGCACCCGCAGGTGCTGGCTGATCAGCGGCTGGGCGACGTCGAGGGCGTCCACCAGCTCGTGCACGCACCGGTCGGCCGCCCGCAGCTGCAGCACGATCGCGATCCGGACCGGTGCCGCCAGCGCGCGCAGCAGGTCGCCCGCGTCGGTCAGCACCGACTGCGCGGGGTGGGCGGGCGCGGCCGGAGACGCTTCAGCCGCCGGGCCGCAGTCCGCGAGCCCCGGCTGGGCGCCACTCCCGGTCACGGTCGCCATTCCCGCCTCCACGCTGCTCGTCCCGCCGCCTGCGACCATGAATTCCGTAGTCATTGCCGATAACGGTGCGGCCCATCCTAGTGTTCCCCCGTCCGGGACCCCCCTCTCGACGCCGAGCTGCGGGGTACGGCCGGTCGTATTAACCCATTCGGGTGAGTTCGTGGGATATTGGCCCTGCGGCTTCGCATGTCGTGGCCGACGGTGCAAGGTTGTCGCGGAGCGTTTTGCCGTTTCCCGGACGACGGCGAGCCGCCCGAGCAGAGCAGTGGGGAGACATGACGCGTTTCGTGACGAAGGCAGCCGCATTGGCGGCCGCGGTGTTCCCGCTGGTCGGCATGGGGGTCGCGGGGGCGCAGACCCAGGCCGTCGACGAGAAGACCGGCCCGGTCTCGTTCGCGAACATCGCCTCGGTGCGGATCGGCGACGAAGGCCAGCGCGGCGGCGCCCTGATCACCGAGACGCAACGGTCCCCGCTGCTGCCCGGCCAGTCGAAGCTCGGCGCGGACCGCGTCTCGGTCCCCAAGGACGACGGCGAGCGCGCGACCTTCGGCGGGCACTACCAGATCGACCTCGGCCGCTACAGCGCGTCACAGAACCCGTACCCGCCGGGGGTCGCGAGCCGGGACCACAACGTCTTCGCCGCGTTGCTGGCCACGACCGTGCCCACCGCCGCCGCGGAGACGAACTACGCGCTGCGGGACAACTGGCAGGGCAGCTCCGAACCGGCCGCCAACACCGTGCTCGTGCTGGAGGGCGCCAAGACGGCGGTGGACTGCACCGGCCCGGCGAAGCTCTCCGCCACCTCGTCGGTCACCCGGCTGTGGGTGCGCCAGGCCGGCGGCGCGCTCGGCATCGTCCCGGTGCCCGGCGGCGACGCCGGTCTGCAGCTGAAGAACCTGCGGCTCGGCCCGCCCGGCGACATCACCAACGCCGACCGCGCGACCACGGTCTCCGACGTCAAGCTGACCCGCGTCGCCGCGTTCGACCAGCTGATCCGCCAGGACGGCTGGCGCGGGGGCGACCACACCGCCGTCGCCGGCTGGCGGGTCGAGATCACCACCCACGTCAAGGACGCGCAGGGTGCCGCGCTGCAGGACGTGCGGACCAGCATCGTCCTCGGCGGGGTCAGCTGCTCGGTGCCGAACGGGTTCGTCGCGAAGGCCGCCGCGCCCGCGGGCGGCCCGACCGCCACGCAGGCCGCCGTGCCGACCCAGGTCCCGGCCGGTTACCTGGGCGCGGCCGCGCCGGCCACCGGCGAGGACGGCTCCCGCGTGCCGTTCGGCATCGGCCTGCTCTTCGGCGGCGTCTTCTTCGCCGCGGTCGCCCTGCTGCTGGGCCGGCGGCGCAAGACCGGGTCGGACTAAGTGCTGCGCACCGCGCTGGCCGCCGTCTCGGCCGCGCTGGCCGTGGCCGCCTTCGCGGCCGGGATCGTCGTCCTGACCTGGCTGCCGCCGGCGGTCGCGCCGTCCGCGGCGGCACCCCCGCCCGGCACGCTGCCGGGTGAGAACGCGGCCCCGGCCGTGCTCCCGGCGGACAGCGAGTCCGTGGCGCAGCAGCGGCCGGGCACGGTCCGGCTGCCCGGCGGCGCCACCGCCCGCCTGGTCCGCACCGAACTCACCGGCACGGGCGTGCTGCCGATCCCGCGCGGCCTCGGCGACGCCGCCTGGTGGGGCGCCAAGCTCGGCGCGGCCCGCGGCGCGGCCCTGCTGTCCGGGCACGTGAACTGGGAGGGCCGGCGCGGGCCGTTCGACGAGCTGTGGCGCATGCGGGCCGGCGACGAGGTCAGCGTGGTCGACGCGCGCGGCGGCCGGTGGGTCTACCGCGTCCACGACGTCGTCACGCTGCCGAAGGAGACGCTGCCGGCCCAGGCCGAGCGGTGGTTCGGGCAGGACGGGCCGCACCGGCTGGTGCTGGTGACCTGCGGCGGCGACTACGTCGGCGGCACCGAGGGCTACGCCGAAAACCGCCTGGTCACGGCCGAGCTGGTGACGCGCCCCACCGGCTGATCGAGTTCGCTGCAACCTCCCGCGCCCTTCGCGGCATGCCTGTCCGTGCACTGGCCACGACAGCGAAGGAGCACAACCCATGCAGGAGCGGAACCCGGCGGAGCCGAAGAAGGGCTCCGGCCGCTGGTGGATCGTCGGCGGCGCCGGGGCGTTCGTGGTCGCGGCGCTCGTCGCGACCTTGCTCGTGTTCACCGCAAAGGATGAACCCGCCGTCGCGAACGGCACCGGTGGGCCCGTCCCGGCGGCGAACCAGCCGGCCTCGGAGAGCACCCGGCAGGACACCGGCAGCGACCCGGCCCGGCTGTCCCTGCCCGGCGGCGGCACCGCGAAGCTGATCCAGGAGGACCTCGACGCCGCGGGCGCGCTGAAGATCCCGGAGGGGCTCGACGAGGCCGCCTGGTGGGGTGCGCGGCTGGGCGCCGACCACGGCGTCGCGCTGCTGTCCGGGCACGTGAACTGGAAGGGCAAGAAGGGTCCGTTCAACGAGCTCTGGCAGGTCAAGCAGGGGCAGGACGTCAAGCTGACCGACGCCGCGGGCGCCGCGTGGGTCTACCGGATCGAGTCCACCGAGACCGTGCACAAGACGGACCTCGCCGGCCGGTCGGAGCAGCTGTTCAACCCCGACGGTCCGCACAAGCTGCTGCTCGTCACCTGCGGCGGCGAGTACGTCGGCGGCAGCGAGGGGTACGAGGACAACCGCGTCGTGACGGCGTCGCTGGTGACGCGGCCGTAGGCTCACCTGCGCGTAAAGGAGTGGGCCCCGGCGGATACCCTTGACGTTCTAGTCCGATGAACCGTCCCCGCAAGCTTTTCGGAGCGTGGAGTGCCCACGAACACCATTGAGAAGATCATCAGCCTGTGCAAACGCCGTGGTTTCGTCTTCGCCAGCGGAGAGATCTACGGCGGCACCCGCTCTGCGTGGGACTACGGGCCGCTCGGGGTCGAGCTCAAGGACAACATCAAGCGCCAGTGGTGGAAGACCGTCGTCCAGGGCCGCGACGACGTCGTCGGCCTCGACTCGTCGGTGATCCTGCCGCGTGAGGTCTGGGTCGCGTCGGGGCACGTCAACGTGTTCACCGACCCGCTGATCGAGTGCCTGTCGTGCCACAAGCGGTTCCGCGCCGACCAGCTCGCCGAGGAGTTCGCGGCGCGCACCGGCAAGGAGACCAGCGAGGACGACCTGTCCGAGGTGCCGTGCCCGAACTGCGGCACGCGCGGCAAGTACACCCCGCCGCGGGACTTCAACATGATGCTGAAGACCTACCTCGGCCCGGTGGAGTCCGAAGAGGGCCTGCACTACCTCCGCCCGGAGACCGCGCAGGGCATCTTCGTGAACTTTTCCAACGTCCAGACGACGTCGCGGAAGAAGCCGCCGTTCGGCATCGGCCAGATCGGCAAGTCCTTCCGCAACGAGATCACGCCGGGCAACTTCATCTTCCGGACGCGCGAGTTCGAGCAGATGGAGATGGAGTTCTTCGTCGAGCCGGGCGAGGACGAGACCTGGCACCAGTACTGGATCGACCAGCGCACCGAGTGGTACAAGGACCTCGGCATCAAGGCCGAGAACCTGCGCCACTTCGAGCACCCGAAGGAAAAGCTCTCGCACTACGCGAAGCGCACGGTCGACATCGAGTACCGGTTCGCGTTCAACGCGGGCCAGGAGTGGGGCGAGCTCGAGGGCATCGCGAACCGCACCGACTTCGACCTGACGACGCACTCGAACCACTCGGGCCAGGACCTGTCGTTCTTCGACCAGGCCTCGGGCCAGCGCTACCGGCCGTTCGTCATCGAGCCGGCGGCGGGTGTCGGCCGCTCGATGATGGCGTTCCTGGTGGACTCCTACGTCGAGGAAGAGGTGCCGAACGCCAAGGGCGGCACCGACACCCGCGTGGTGCTGAAGCTCGACCCGCGGCTTTCGCCGTTCAAGGTCGCGGTGCTGCCGCTGTCGCGCAACGCCGACCTGACCCCGAAGGCCAAGGAAGTCGCGGCGACCCTGCGCAAGCACTGGAACGTCGACTTCGACGACGCCCAGGCGATCGGCCGCCGCTACCGCCGCCAGGACGAGATCGGCACGCCGTACTGCGTCACGGTGGACTTCGACTCGCTCGAGGACCAGGCCGTGACCGTGCGCGAGCGCGACTCGATGTCGCAGGAGCGCATCGCGATCGACAAGCTGGAGTCCTACCTGGCGGGCCGCCTCGTCGGCTGCTGATCCACCCGGGCCCGGGTACCCCTGACACTTGTCACGACGAGGTCGTGACGCACGGTCTGGGGACCCGGGCCTTCCGGGCGGCAGCCTGGGGGCATGCGAGAAACAGACATCCAGGCGGTGGCGGCGGGGGCCGCGATCCACCTCACCGGCCTGCGGAAGCACTACGGCGAAGTCCACGCGGTCGACGGCGTCGACCTGACGATCGCCCCGGGCGAGGTGGTCGCCCTGCTCGGCCCCAACGGCGCGGGCAAGTCCACCACCGTCGACATGATCCTCGGCCTGACCAGCCCCGGCGACGGCGAAGTGCGCGTGTTCGGGCGCAAGCCGATCGACGCCGTCCGCGCCGGCCTGATCGGCGCGATGCTGCAGGGCGGCGCTCTGATGGACGACCTGACGGTCGGGGAGACCGTCGGCATGGTCGCGGCGCTGCACCGCCGGCCGATGCCGGTCGCCGAAGCCCTGCGCGCCGCCGGCGTCGAGGAGCTGGCCGGCCGCCGCGCGAACAAGCTCTCCGGCGGGCAGAAGCAGCGGGTGCGCTTCGCCGTGGCCCTGGTCAGCAACCCCGACCTGCTCATCCTCGACGAGCCGACCGCCGCGATGGACGTCGGCACCCGGCGTGAGTTCTGGCAGTCGATGTACTCGTTCACCGAGTCCGGGCGCACGGTCCTGTTCGCCACGCACTACCTCGAAGAGGCCGAGGAGTTCGCCGACCGGGTGGTGCTGATGCGCCGCGGCCGGATCGTCGCCGACGGCAGCGTCGCCGAAGTCCGCGCGCTGGCCGGCGGCCGCACCCTGCGCGCGGCCGTCCCGGGCGCCACCGAAGCGGTCATCGCCGCGCTGCCCGGCGTCAAGGAGTTCGAGCTGCGCGGCGACCGCGTCGCCATCTCCAGCGCCGACTCCGACGCCACGCTGTGGGCGCTCAAGGCCGCGGTCCCGGCCGTGCACGACGTCGAAATCAGCGCCGTCGGCCTCGAAGGCGCCTTCCTGTCCCTGACCGCCGACGAAACCGCGGAGCCCGTGCGATGAACGCCACCTACCTGCTCACCGAGATCCGCCGGAACTTCCGGGCGCCGCGCTTCCTGATCTTCGTGGTCGCGTTCCCGGTGCTGATGTTCCTGTTGCAGGCCAACGTCTTCACGAAGGCGAGCGACCCCGACCACACGCGGGTCGCGGCCGTGATCATGGTCAACATGATGACGTTCGGCGTGTTCGCCGCGGCGACGAACAGCGGCGCCCGGCTCGCCCTCGAACGCGCCGTCGGCTGGCAGCGGCAGCTGCGCCTGACCCCGCTGACCGGCACCGGCTACCTGGCGGGCAAGGGGATCTCCGGGATGCTCGTGGGGCTGCCCGCGCTGATCCTCGTGCCGCTGCTCGGCGTGCTGGCCGAGGGCGTGCACGTCGACGCGAGCGGCTGGTTCCGGATCTTCGCCGGCATCTGGCTCGGCACGATCCCGCTGGTGCTGCTGGGCCTGCTGCTCGGCCAGTTCGGCACGCCGGACTCGATGCAGCCGATCAACATGCTCGTCACGCTCGGCATGGGGTTCCTGGGCGGGTTGTGGATCCCGATCGAGACGATGCCGGGCTGGATGCACGACGTCGCCCAGATCATGCCGACGTACTGGGTGCTGCAGGTGGCGCGGCCCGCGGTGACCAGCGACATGGTGGTCTCGCTGCCGACGGCCGCGGGCGTGCTCGGCGCGTGGACGGTCGTGCTCGGGGCCCTGGTGATCAGGCGTTACCGTAAGGACAGTGCCCGCGTCTGAGGGCCGGAGGGGAACGGCGATGGCGGAGTCCGGGAAACGCAGGTTCGGGCTGGACCAGAAGGAATCGTGGTGGGAAGACCCGCTGCCCGACGCCCACAACCGCGGGCCCGGCGGCCCGCGCTGGCCGATCATGTCGGTGGTCTTCCTGCTGCCGTTCCTCGTCCCGGTCACGCGCTCGTTGCTGGCCGAGCCCGCGATCACCCCCGGGCTCGTGCTCATGGCCGTTCTCGTCTACGCCTACAGCGCGTGCTACGCGGTGTTCCCCTACTTCTTCACCCGGGAACTCCGCGTGAAGCTGGCGTTCGGCATCGTGATGAACCTCCTGGGGCTCGCCTCGCTCACGGTGGCCACCGGCAGCGCGTTCGTCCTGCTCTACGGCACGGCCGTGCTGGTGTTCCTGGTCCCGGCGGCCTGGTCGGTGATCATCGACCTGGCCACGCTGGCCGCCGGCGCGGCCATCCTGCTGGCGAAAGGCCAGTTCCTGGACGGCTACGGCGACTTGATCACGGTCTTCTCGATCACGCTGGCGATGTTCTTCATGGGCAACCTCGTCCGCGCGGTCCGGCGGCTGGAACGCGCCAACGAAGAGATCGCCACGCTGGCCGTGGCGAACGAACGCGAGCGGCTGGCCCGCGACCTGCACGACCTGCTCGGGCACAGCCTCACCACGATCACCGTCAAGGCGGGGCTGGCCCGGCGGGTGCTGGAGAGCGCCGGCGACATCCCGCGGGCGGTCGAGGAGATCCGCGAGGTCGAAAGCCTCACCCGCAGTGCGCTCTCCGACGTCCGCGCGACCGTGTCGGCGAACCGCGAGGTGTCGCTGTCCGCGGAGCTCGTCGGCGCCCGCGCGGCGCTGCGGGCCGCGGAGATCGACGCCGACCTGCCGCACGCCGTCGACAACGTCCGGCCGGAGTTCCAGCCCACCTTCGGCTACGTGCTGCGCGAAGCCGTGACGAACGTGCTGCGGCACTCCGGGGCCAAGCGGGTGCGCGTGCGGCTGGGTGACAGCTGGCTGGAGATCGAGGACGACGGCACCGCCACCGACGTCGTCGCGGGCAACGGCCTGCGCGGGCTCTCCGAGCGGCTGGCCGCCGTCGGGGGCACGCTGCGGACGTCGGCCCGAGCTGGGGGAGGATTGCTCGTGCGGGCGGAGATCCCGCTGCCCGAACCGAGCCCGGCCACCCCGGCCGTGCGCGCCGAACCCGCGGGAGGACTCGCTTGATCCGGGTACTGCTGGCCGACGACCAGGCCATGGTCCGCGGGGCGCTGGCCACCGTGCTGGGCCTCGAGAACGACATCGAAGTGGTCGGCCAGGTCGGCTCCGGCGACGAGGTGGTCGCCGCCGCGCGCGAGGCCAAGCCGGACGTCGCCCTGCTGGATGTCCAGATGCCGGGCAAGGACGGCCTGGAGGCCGCGGCCGAGCTGCGGGCCGCGCTGCCGTCGTGCCGGGTGATCATCTGCACGACGTTCGGCCGGCCCGGCTACCTCGCCCGCGCGATGGCGGCGGGCGCGGCCGGGTTCGTCGTCAAGGACGCTCCGCCGGAGCAGCTCGTCGAAGCCGTCCGGCGGGTCCACAGTGGACTGCGGGTGGTGGACCCGGCGCTGGCCGCGGAATCCCTCGCCACCGGGGCCAGCCCGCTCACCGGGCGGGAGCGGGACGTCCTGCGGGCGGCCAAGGACGGCAGCACGGTGGCCGACGTGGCCCGCGCCCTGCACCTTTCGGAAGGCACCGTCCGCAACCACCTGTCCGCGGCGATCGGCAAGACCGGCGCCCGGACGCGGGCCGAAGCCGTGCGCGTCGCCGAGGAGCGTGGCTGGCTCTGAGCCGGTTCTGAAAGAATGACCCGGATGGGTACCGCTGAACGCACCAAACCGTCGCTCGCGAGCTGGGCGCGCCGGATCGCCTTCGGCACGGTCCTGCTGCTGCTGGCGCTCGTCGGCGGCACGGCGTTCCGGGTCTGGCAGGTGGCCCGCGAGAACGACCGGACCCCCGCCGACGTCATCGTGGTGCTGGGCGCGGCCCAGTACAACGGCAAGCCGTCGGACATCTACGCGGCCCGGCTGGCGAAGGCCAAGCAGCTCTACGACGCCGGCGTCGCGAAGACGATCGTCACCGCGGGCGGCAAGAAGGCCGAGGACAACTTCACCGAGGCCCGGGCCGGCCAGCTCTGGCTGACCCGGCGCGGGGTGCCGGCGTCGGCGACGCTCGCGGTCGGCGAAGGCAGCGACACGCTGCGCAGCCTGCGCGCGGTCTCCCAGCAGGTCGAGGCCCGCGGCTGGCGCTCGGCGGTGCTGGTCAGCGACCCGTGGCACTCCTTCCGCGCCCGGACCATGGCCGGCGACCTGGGCCTGGACGCGTGGACCGCGCCGACGCACAGCGGGCCGATCGTCCAGGAGCGCGTCACCCAGGTGCGGTACATCGTGCGGGAGACCGGCGCGCTGCTGTACTACCGGCTGACCAAGACCCCGGCCGACGACCTGTTCGCCACGTTCCTGAGCTGAGAACTTGTCGGAGGGGCCGTTTAGGCTGGTCGGGTGGACTACACCGAGCACGACACCGCCCGCCTGCTGCCGGAGCCGGCGAAGGGTGCGGCGCTGCCCGGCGCCCGGGCGGACGGGCGCAGCGCGTTCTCGCGCGACCGCGCCCGGGTGCTGCACTCCGCCGCGCTGCGGCGGCTGGCCGGCAAGACCCAGGTGGTCGGGCCGGGGGAGGGCGCCGAAATCACCGGCGTCCCGCGCACCCGGCTGACGCACTCGCTGGAGGTCGCCCAGATCGGCCGGGGCATCGCCGACGAGCTGGGCGCCGACCCGGACCTGGTGGACACCGCGGGGCTGGCGCACGACATCGGGCACCCGCCGTTCGGGCACAACGGCGAGCGCGCGCTCGACGAGGTGGCCGCGGCGTGCGGCGGGTTCGAGGGCAACGCGCAGACGTTGCGCATCCTCACCCGGCTGGAGCCGAAGCTGCTGTCCGCCGAGGGTGACCCGGTGGGGCTCAACCTGACGCGCGCGTGCCTGGACGCGGCCACGAAGTACCCGTGGCCGCGCCGGCCGGGGCAGGTGAAGTACGGCGTGTACGGCGACGACGCCGGAGTGTTCGAGTGGTTCCGCGCGGGGGCGCCGGCGGAGCAGCGGTGCCTGGAGGCCCAGATCATGGACTGGGCGGACGACGTCGCGTACTCGGTACACGACGTCGAGGACGGGGTGCTGGCCGGCCGGATCAAGCTGGGCGTGCTCGCCCACCCGGACGAGCGGGCGGCCGTCGCCGAGGCCGCCGCCAAGCACTTCTCCGCGCAGTCGGTGTCCACTTTGGAGGGTGCGGCGGCGGAACTGCTGGCGCTGCCGGTGGTGGCGGCACTGGCGTCGGCCGAGCCGGACGGTTCGCCGGGCGCCCAGGTCGCGCTCAAACGGCTGACGAGCGAGCTGGTCGGCCGCTTCACGACGGCGGCGGTCACCGGCACGCGCGAGAAGTTCGGCGAGGGGCCGCTGGGTCGTTACCGGGCGAACCTGTGCGTCCCGGAGCAGGTGGCGGCGGAGGTGGCGCTGCTGAAGGCGCTGGCCCTGCGGTACGTGATGAGCGACCGCCGCCGGCTGGCCGTGCAGGACGGCCAGCGCGAGCTGCTGGCCGAGCTGGTCGACGCCCTCGCGCGCCGGGCCCCGGAGGCCCTCGACCCGCTGTTCGTCCCGGCCTGGAACGCGGCCGCCGACGACGCCGCCCTGCTCCGGGTGGTGGTCGACCAGGTCGCCTCCCTCACCGACGCCCAGGCCCACGTCTGGTATTCCTGGCAGGTGACCCGCCGCCACCGCTGACGGGCTGACGGCTTCGAAAGTTTCACGGAGGATTTGTCATCCTCGGGTGGACTTGCGCGCGGGCGGCCGGTCGGGGGTGGCGTTCCGGTACTCTCGCCCGCATGGCCACGGACAGCCACCTCCGGTTCGCCCTCGCCGTCCACTCGGCCCTCGGTGCCGGGGGCGGGAACACCTGCTTTTCGCCGTATTCGGTGGCCAGTGCGCTGACTCTCGCCGCGCTCGCCGCCCGGGGGCGGACCCGGGACGAGCTGGTCGCGCTACTCGGCGACCCGGGTGAGCAGACCGTCCTGCTGCGGGAGGCTGCCGAGCTCGTCGAAGAGGCGCACAGCAAGGAACAGCCCGAGCTGGCCGTCGCGAACACGCTGTGGGCGGACGACCGTCTCCCGCTCGAAGACTCCTTCAAGGCCGAACTGGCCGAGTGGCCCGGGGCGGCCGTCGCGAGCGCGCCGTTCGAGAAGGAGCCCGAGGCCGCTCGCGCGCTGATCAACGACGACGTCGAGCGCACCACCCGTGGGCTGATCCCGCAGCTGCTGCCGCCCGGTTCGATCGACTCCGACGTCGCGGCCGTGCTGGTCAACGCGCTGTACCTGAAAGCCGCCTGGAGGCTGCCGTTCCGCGAGGCGAACACCTCGGACGCGCCGTTCCACGCTCCCTCCGGCAGCCGTGACGTGCCGACCATGTGGCTCAGCGAAAGCCTCGGCTACGCGCACACCGGCGGCTGGCAGGTGGTGCAGCTCGTCGCGGCCGGTGGCCTGCAGGCCGTCGTGCTGCTGCCCGACGGCGACCTCGCCGAGGCGGAGACCCGGCTCGACGCCGCCACCTTGACGGGCCTGCTCGGCAAGGTCCGCTCCAAGAAGGTCGAACTCTCGCTCCCCAAGGTCTCGCTCGACGTGACCAGCAAGCTCGCCGGCGTGCTTCGCGGCCTCGGCGTGCAGACGATCTTCACCGACCGCGCCGACCTGACCGGGCTCTCGCCGGATCCGCGGCTGACCGTGTCCGAGGTGCTGCACCAGGCCGTGCTGCGCGTCGACGAAGAGGGCTTCGAGGGGGCCGCGGCCACCGCGCTGGTCATGCGCCTCACCTCGATGATGATCGACGACCCGGTCGCCGTGACGGTGGACCGGCCGTTCCTGCTGCTGGTCCGGCACGCCGCGACCGGGGCGCTCTACTTCGTCGCCAGGGTGGTCGAACCGTGAGCTTGAAGTCCGAAGCCGTCCCCGACCTGGTGCCACCCGCTCCCGAACCCCCCGAAGGCCCGAAGCGCTGGGCGTGGCAGGATTCCGCGATCGCCGGCGGGTTCCTGCTGTTCACGGTCCTGCTCTACAACGGGCTGTGGTTCGACCTCAAGCGCGGCTACCTCTGGAACGGCGGAGCCGACCAGAGCCAGTGGGAGTGGTACTCGACGGTCGTCGCGAAGGCCGTCCTCCACTTCCAGAACCCGTTCACCACGGACCTGCAGAACTACCCGCAGGGCGTCAACATGGCGGCGAACGCGGCGATGTTCGGCCTCAATGTCCCGCTGGCGCCCCTGACGCTCACCTTCGGCGCGACGCTGACCTGGGCGATCGTGCTCACCGCCGGCCTCGCCGGCACCGCGACCGGCTGGTACTGGGTGTTCTCCCGCCACCTGGTCCCGAACCGGACGGCGGCCGCGATCGGCGGCGCGTTCTGCGGCTTCGCACCGCCGATGATCTCGCACGGCAACGCGCACCCGAACTTCGTCGTGCTGTTCGTGCTGCCGTTCATCGCGCTCAAGACCATCCAGATCGCGCACAACGAGCGCCCGGTGCGCAACGGCATCGTGCTCGGGCTGCTCGTCGCGTGGCAGATCCTGCTGGGTGAAGAGCCCCTGGCGATCTTCGCGCTCACCTTCCTCGTCTTCGCGGTCGCGTACCTGATCCCGCACCGCGCGGAAATCCGCGGCATGCTGGCGCCACTGGCCAAGGGCATCGGAATCGGCGCGGTCGTCGCCCTGCTGATCGCCGGATTCCCGCTGTACTGGCAGTTCTTCGGCCCGCAGAGCTTCCACTCCCTGCTGCACGGTTCGGCGGGCAACGACACCGCGGCGTTCACCCGCTTCGCGACGCAGTCGGTCGCGGGGGCACCCGAGGCGGCCGCGGACGTCTCGATGAACCGCACCGAGGAGAACGCCTTCTTCGGCTGGCCGCTGATCGTGCTCGTGGTGATGCTGACGATCTGGTTGTGGCGGGACGTCGTTTCGCGGGCGCTCGCGATCACGATGTACGTGATGGCCGTGCTGTCGCTGGGCGTCGAGATCACGGTGGCGCACGAGGACACCGGCTTCGCCGGCCCGTGGAAGTGGCTGGGCCAACTGCCGTTGCTCGACTCCGTGCTCGAGTCCCGGCTCGCGATGGGCTGCATCCCGGTGGTGGGCGCGCTCCTGGCGATCGCGACGCACCGCGTCTGGACGGCGGCGGCCCAGCAGCCGGCGCCGCTCGACGGAACGCCCGCGTTCCCGCTGCGGATGATCTGGATCGGCGCGGTGGTGGCGGTGCTGCTGCCGATCGCGCCGACCGAGCTGGTGACGCACCAGCGCCCCCTCTCGCCGCCGTTCTTCGCCGACGGCATCTGGCGCCAGTACGTCGCCCCGGGCGGTTCGCTGGTGCCGGTGCCGCTGCCGAGCACCGGGGAGGCCGAGCCGCTGCACTGGCAGGTCGACGCGGGCCTCGGCTACCCGATGCCGGAGGGCTACTTCGTCGGCCCCACGTCGCCGACCGACCGCCGCGGCCGCTACGGCGCCGTCCCGCTGCCGACGTCGGACCTGTTCGCGCAGGTCGAGCGCACCGGTCAGGCCGCCGAGGTCACCGAGGCCGACCGCACGCAGGCGCTCGCGGACCTGCGGGCCTGGAACGCGGACGTGCTCGTGGTCGGGCCGCGGCAGAACCAGGAAGCGCTGAAGTCCACTGTGGAGCTGTTGCTGCGCAAGCCCGCGGAGTTCGTCGGCGGGGTGTGGATCTGGGACGTCCGCCCGTTGACGGCGTGAGTAGAGTCGGCGTTCGTGACCACTGTGGACGAACAGGGCCGGCCCGAACCGCCCCTCGACGGTGACGAAACGACCACGCTCCTCGGCTTCCTGGACTTCCACCGCGCGACGCTGGCCTGGAAGTGCGCCGGCCTGGACGCGGCGGCCCTGCGGGCGACGCACCCGCCGTCCACGATGACCCTCGGCGGGCTGCTCAAGCACCTGGCCTACGTGGAGGACAACTGGTTCTCCCACGTGCTGACCGGCCGGTCGCGGATGGCCCCGTTCGACGCGATCGACTGGGCGGCCACGCCGGACTGGGACTGGGATTCCGCCGCGCACGACACCCCGGACCAGCTGCGCGAACTCTGGGCGGACGCGGTCGAGCGGGCGCGGGCGGCGGTGACCGGAGCACTGGCGGACGGCGATCTGGGGCAGCGCGCCCGGCGCACCCGGCTGGACGGGAGCACGCCCAGCCTGCGCTGGATCCTGGTCCACATGATCGAGGAGTACAGCCGCCACAACGGCCACGCCGACCTGCTCCGCGAGTCGATCGACGGCCGCACGGGGGAGTAGCCGGGCTTCCGGAGGTGGGGGGGGAGATGTAGGTGGGGGGGTGTTGGAGGCAACTTTTGTTGGAGGAGGCGGGGGGGGGGGGGGGGGGGCCGGGGGGGC